>NZ_NKWE01000038.1:0-53116 GCF_006243315.1 Aeromonas sobria | reverse complement strand
GCGAAAGCTTTACCACCGTAGGCCTTGGCCAGTACGCTGGTGATAGCTGCAGTCAGGGTGGTTTTACCGTGGTCAACGTGGCCGATGGTACCCACGTTTACGTGCGGTTTGTTACGCTCAAATTTTTCTTTAGACATGATCGTCCCTCTAAACTAACGCTGAGTACGCGGTGGCAAGCTAACCACAGAACAGTTGATAAGATGGGTTTGAATCTGATGAGGAAGAGAGACTGGAGCTGACAGGCAGATTCAACTGCCGACCTCACCCGCAGGCGTGGTCAATGATATCGTTTGAGCCATATCAGCATCTTGGAGCGGGCAGCGGGAATCGAACCCGCATCATCAGCTTGGAAGGCTGAGGTAATAGCCATTATACGATGCCCGCATTTCTCTAACCCAAAGAACTCAAACCGCAGAGAAATATGGTGGAGGGAGAAGGATTCGAACCTTCGAAGGCAGAGCCGTCAGATTTACAGTCTGATCCCTTTGGCCACTCGGGAACCCCTCCAGATGCCAGATTGTCACAACGGTAATTCTGCTTGCACCCGTTGTTTTTATCGCTTTTGCAGGGCAAATAGACGACAGACATTCAAGCGTCGCGCATTTTATTGTAAGGATTTGGGGGATGCAACCACTGAGCTGGGCAAAATATGCTTTATTGCCGGGAAAATAACAAAAAAATGGCGGCAACCCCGCCAATCCTGCCACGTCCCTTGTCGCTCCCCCCCCCTTGGTGTATGGTCGCCGTGCCCAAGAAACAGTGATGACACCATGACGAAAGAGCATAACCCCTATCTGCAATTTACCCGTGAACAATGGGCGTTATTGCGCGATTCGGTTCCCCTGACCCTGACCGAACACGATCTGCAGACCCTGCGCGGGATCAACGAGAAGGTGTCATTGCGGGAAGTGGAAGAGATCTACCTGCCCCTCTCCCGCCTGCTCAATCTCTATGTCAAAGCCAAACAGCGCCGCAGTCGGGTGCTGGAACAGTTCCTCGGCCAGTCCCGTGGCAAGGGCACCTATATCATCAGCATTGCCGGTAGCGTGGCGGGGGGCAAAAGCACCACAGCCCGCATCTTGCAGGCCCTGCTGGAGCGCTGGCCGGAGCATCCAAGGGTGGAGCTGGTGACCACCGATGGTTTCCTCTATCCCAACCATGTGCTGGAAGCGCGCGGTCTGATGCGCCGCAAGGGGTTCCCGGAGTCCTATGACATCCGTCATCTGGTGGAGTTTGTCACCGACCTGCGCGCCGGCCACGAGAAGGTCGAGGCGCCGGTTTACTCTCACCTGATCTACGACATCATTCCCGATGAGAAGAAGGTGGTGGAGCAGCCGGATATCCTGATCCTGGAGGGGCTGAACGTGCTGCAAAGTGGCATGGATTATCCCCAAGAGCCCCATCGGGTCTTTGTGTCAGATTTTGTCGACTTCTCCATCTATGTGGATGCTGAAGCCGAACTGCTGCGCACCTGGTATATCGAGCGATTCCTCAAGTTCCGCAGCGGCGCCTTCTCGGATCCAGACTCTTACTTTCATCACTATGCCAAGCTGGCCGAAAGCGAGGCAACCCTGATTGCCAACAACCTCTGGAAAGATATCAACTACCTGAACTTGCAGGAAAATATCCTGCCAACCCGCGAGCGGGCCAACCTGATCCTGACCAAGGGACAAGAGCACGCCATCGAGCAGATCAAACTGCGCAAATGATGACAGGGTTTGCCGGATAACGAAGAGGGGGCCCGCAGGCCCCCTCTTCCATTTACCATCATCAACCAGCCTCAATAACGGTCAGTCGCCCCGGCGCAGGGAAATCTCCCCCCCCAGATAGAACTTGATCCCCTCCTCTGTCTCCAGCCGCAGGGCACCGCGATCGTCGATACCGCGCGCGATGCCGCGGATCTCTTGCGCCCCCATCAGCAAGCGCACCGGACGACCGGCAAAGTGATCGAGCCGGTTCCAGTCCTCGACAAAGTGCGACAACCCGTGTTGCTCGAAAGCCACCAAGGCTTGCTGCAGGTAGCAGAGCATGCGGGCAGCAAGCTGATTGCGATCCACCAGTTCCGACTGAATATGACGCAGCTCGGACCAGGCCTGATCGATCTTCTCCCCCTCGCGGGCTGGCATCGCCAGATTAAGACCCACCCCGATCACCAGATGACAGCTGGCACCGGCACTGCCGCTCATCTCCACCAGTATTCCCGCCAGCTTGCGCCCCTGATAATAGAGATCGTTAGGCCATTTGAGCTCGACACCTTGATAGCCAAGGGATTCCAATGCCTGAACCACAGCCACCCCGACCGCCAGACTCAGGCCCATGGCAGCCGCCATCCCCTGCTCCAAACGCCAGTACATACTGAGGATCAGCTGGCAACCAAAGGGGGAGACCCATGGCTTGCCACGACGACCGCGACCGGCAGTCTGGCACTCGGCCAGGCAGCTCTCGCCGGATTGCAACCGGCTGACCCGCTCCAGCAAATACTGGTTGGTCGAGTCGATCACCGGGAAGCAGTGCACCGGCGCCATCGGGGCCAGTGCCTGCAATGTCCCCTGCTCATAGAGTGCCATCGGCACCGCTAGCCGGTAGCCCTTGCCGGTCAGGCTGAACAGATCCAGCCCCAGATCCTTGAGCGCCGCCATGTGCTTGCTCACTGCGGCCCGGCTGATGCCCAACTGCTCGCCCAGCTGCTCACCGGAGTGAAACTGACCATCGCTGAGCAAGGTGATCAGGGTCTGCCTGATGGGGGTCAAGGTCATGAGAGCACCTCATCGAGCCAGGTTTCGCTCTGCGGCCCCATGAAGCGCACTTCGTGCTCCAGCACCACGCCGAACTTCTGCTCCACACAATCGCGGACATGAGCCGCCAGCGCGATCAGCTCCATGGCACTGGCGCCCCCCAGATTGACCAGCACCAGTGCCTGCTCTTGATGAACCGCGGCGCGGCCGATGGCGAACCCTTTCAGACCGCACTGATCGATGAGCCAGCCAGCCGCCAGTTTGGCGTGAGCCTCCCCGGCCGGATAGCAAGGCATCTGCGGGTAGCGCGACTTGAGCTTCTCCGCCAGTGCAGCGGGCACCAGCGGATTTTTGAAGAAACTGCCAGCGTTGCCGAGTACGGCGGGGTCTGGCAGTTTGGCCATGCGGGTGGCACAGACGGTATCGAAGATGGCCTGCGCCGAAGGCGCGTCACCGAGGGCCGCCAGCGGGCCATAGCCCAACACCGGCTGCCACGCCTTGGGCAGCTTGAACCCGACGGCGGTGATCAGGTGGGAATCCTGATATTCATGCTTGAAGATGCTGTCGCGATAACCGAAGCGGCACTGGGCAGCCTCAATCCGTTCGACCTCGCCACTGTGCCAGTTGAATGCCTCGACATAAGCGCAGCAGTCCGCCAGCTCGACCCCGTAGGCACCGATGTTCTGCACCGGCGCAGCCCCGACGGTGCCGGGAATAAGTGCCAGATTCTCCAGCCCGTACCACCCCTGCTGCAAGGTGTGGCGCACCAGCTGATGCCAATCCTCCCCCGCCGCCACATGCAGCAGCCAGTGATCGCCACAATCTTCAGCGGCAATTCCCTTGAGTCGGTTGAGCACCACCAGGCCGAGAAAATCGCTGGTGAAGAGCACATTGCTGCCGCCGCCAAGATTCAGACGGGGGAGCAGACTCAGCTCGGGATCGCTACGCAGGGTAACCAGATCGGCAACCTGCTCCACCTCGGCCAGCCAGAGGCAGTGCGCATCGAGGGCAAGGGTGTTGAGCTTCAACAAGGAGGCGTTGGCATTCAGTTTCATCTGTCTATCCCGGCTTGGTGCAAGGGCGCAGTCTACCTCAAGTTGGTCGGTGACGAAAAACCCGAGATCTTTTCTCGCGAATAACAGTGGGTTAGAGTAGACCGCTTCAACTATTGAGGATGAACTCATGAACAACCAGTTTGCCGTCATCGGCCTGGGTCTGTTTGGCAGCGCGCTATGCGAAGAGCTGCAGCGGCAGGATGCCGAAGTGTTGGCTATCGACATCGACGAGAGCAAAACCCGCCAAATCGCCGCCCTCTGCAACCATGTGATCGTGGCGGATGCCACCGACGAGGCAACCGTTGCCGAGCTGGGTCTGGCCAATTTCGACATCGTCTTCGTCGCCATCGGTGACAACCTGGAGACCAGCATCCTCACCACGCTCGTTCTGAAGGAAGCGGGGGTAAAGAAGGTGTGGGTCAAGGCGCGCGACAAGTTCCACGCCAAAATTTTGCAGAAAGTCGGTGCCGACAAGGTGATCAATCCCGAGTGGGATATGGGGCGCCGGGTCGCCCAGAGCATGCTGGACAACCGGCTGTTCGACTATCTGGAGCTGGGCCACGACATGGTGCTGACCGAGTTCGTCATCGGCCTGCCACAAAACGGCAAGGCGCTCGGTGACCTCCACCTGTTGCAACAGAGCGACTTCCAACTGCTCGCCATCAAGCGCGGTGAGGTGTTGCACAACGTGCTGACCGGCAAGATGGCGCTGCAACTGGGTGACATCCTGATCCTGGCAGGTAACAAGCACGCCATCGACCGCTGGCTCGAAACCTTATGATCAACTGGCGCAGCAGCTACGCCTTTGCCCTTCATCGGGAGCGCGACTCCCGCTGGAGCGAAGCCCGGCTGATCCTCGGCAGCTTTCTGATCATTCTGCTGATTGGCACTATCTTTCTGGTGCAACCCTCCAGCCACAATGGCGAGGTCACCTTCGTCAACGCCCTGTTTACCGCCACCTCGGCCATCAGCGTGACCGGGCTTGGCGTGGTGGACACCGGCACCGCCTTCACCCTGCAGGGGCAGATTTTCCTGCTGATACTGATGGAGATTGGCGGGCTGGGTCAGATGACCATGACCCTGCTGCTGATCGCCATCTTCAGCAAGCGGGTCGGTCTGCGCCAGCAGGTACTGGCCAAAGAGGCGCTGGGGCAGGAGGGCTCGGTCAACATCATCCAGCTGGTCAAACGCATCGTGCTGTTTGCCTTTATTGCCCAGCTGATCGGCACCGGCATCATGGCGATCCGCTGGGTGCCGGAGATGGGCTGGGTGCACGGCCTCTATGTCAGCTTCTTCCATGCGGTATCGGCCTTCAACAACGCTGGTTTTTCGCTGTTTGCCAACAATCTCATCGACTATAGAGATGACCCGGTCATCAGCCTGACCATCGCCGGTCTGCTGATCCTGGGGGGGATTGGTTTCACCGTCATCGTCGATCTGGTACGCAACCGCAGTTGGCGCAAGCTAAAGCTGCACAGCAAACTGATGCTGCTGATGACCCCGGCCCTGTTGCTGGTCGGTACCCTGATGTTCTGGCTGCTGGAGCACAACAACCCGGGCACCCTCGGCAACGCCGGGTTCGGTAGCCAGCTGCTGGCGGCCTTCTTCCAATCTGCCAGCGCCCGTACTGCCGGTTTCAATACCATAGATATCGGGCTGATGACTCCGGCGGCCCTGCTGTTCCTGATGATGCTGATGTTTATCGGTGCCGGGGCAACTTCCACCGGTGGTGGTATCAAGGTGACCACCTTCGCGGTAGTGCTGCTGGCGACCAAGGCGTTTCTGACCAAGCGGCCCCATGTCACCGCCTTTGGCCGCACCCTGTCGCCCCAGATTGTGACCCGCTCGCTGGCCATCATCATCGTCAGCACCATGGTGCTGATGCTGGCGATGTTCCTGCTGATGGTGACCGAGGATCTGCCGTTCGACAAAATCATGTTCGAGACCATCTCGGCATTTGCCACCGTCGGCCTCTCTACCGGCATCACCGCCTCCCTGAGCGAGCCGGGCAAGCTGATCCTGGTGCTGGTGATGATCTGCGGCCGTCTCGGCCCCCTCACCCTGGCCTTTATGCTGGCCCGCCCGGTCGAGACCCGCATCCGTTATCCGGAAGAGAGCGTCTATACCGGTTAACTACTCGCAGGAGAGATATACAGGAAAAGGACCTAGGGCCCTTCGCTCTTCCAGCCGATGACAGGGAAGCATGCGGGTATCGGTCTGTGCTGATACATACCCCACGGGATTGTCCTGATCGCTCATCGGCTCGGGAGAGTGCGCATAGCGTGTCGGAGACAGGGGATGAATGGATAGGGCCTCCCATTCAACGTAAGGCCCTTATATGCACTAAGAACAACATCAAAAAGAACGTTTGATACTGTTATTTATTCGCTCTCTGGGTACCGATGTATAGCGCCACAACCAGTACATTTGCCGTTGCGAACTTTGTAATCACCGCACAAAACACACTTCCGTCCTCTTCCACCAGTTCCTCCATGAGGCGGCATTTCCACTGAAAAACCACATTGGGTACACCGACGTCCTTCCGGAGTCAAAAAGAGAGTTTGCCTCTCACAATGAGGGCACATTTTTCCAGCCATTCAAGATTCCTATATTTGCTACGCCAAGAAGTTCAAAATCCTATCACACATACATATACATACACATATACATTCGCGTGTGTGGCGTGATAAGTTATGAGAGCTAACCGTCATGTAGTGCAGCCCGTTAGTCTGTAGATACCGCCACCGTAGGTGCGAGCCACCAACATAGCTGGAGAAAACAGTGTCAAATATCATTAAATTCCCCCCCCCAAAACAAAAGCAAGTATCTGCACACTCATCTGCTTTTGATGCTTACACCGATGAGCTAGGGATGATCTTTGCTAAAAACCTAAGAAGCAATGAGAGAGCTGAATTATTCAAAAAAATCAAGGGCATACTTAGAGCAAGAGGGATTAAGTTTAGCCTTCAACCAACGTTGTCTTCAGGCCTCAGAAAAAATAAGTTCACTATTTTTTTCAACGAGATAAAGGTTGGGTTTCAACTGGGAAACGTTAAACAGCAAATACCAACAGATGGCTGGTCGATTCGCAAACTCCAAGAATCAAGCGATCCAGCATCTAGTGCTGGATTAATTATCACATTCATTGAGGGTAAAAATCATGGCTAAAGCGCCGAAGAAAGAACCGCAAAACAGTATCGAAACGGGTTTCAAAGAGGTCCAAAAAGCCTACAAAAAAGGCGCAGAAACAACGAACAACACATATGCTCGCCAAGCTGGGCAAGACCTTAAATCTGGTGATGCACGCTTAATGACAACCTATCGCGCGAACAAAAGGTCTATAGAGCGTTTGGGTGAAGAGGATGAGGACTAACATCCCAGCAAAAAATTACTGCGTAGGTAAGAGGGGCTTTATAAATCGGCTCCTCTTTTTCCTGCCAGCTCGTGAAGTCCATCACCAACCGAGATGACAACTTTGGAACGCTTGGTTTCGCTTCGCCCTAGCCAGCACGCAGTGCTAGATCCCGAGTAGTAACCCCTGCCACCTCCCCCTTGCAAGAAGAAGTCAAGCCACTCACTTAGCAAAAAAATACTCTAGGTCATGCTGCCTGGCCTTTACTCGTCCGCTTGCCCGCACTTCTGCCTGAACTCTTGCGAGGCGCAGCGCCGCCAGCGGCCGGACTCTTGCGCCTGGTAAAACGCCGCTTGCCGGCACCCGGCGCCTCCTTGGGCAGGGCGCTGAAGCTGGCGCCGGAGTCCTGCCGCGCCCCTTCAATCAGGCCGTTGAGCTGCTCGGTGAGCGGGCCCATAAACTGCTGGTAGCTGCCGTGACGCTCGGCGATCTGGCCTAGGCTCTGCTCCCACAGCGCAGTCATATCCGGCGTGGTGGCGGTGGCTGGCAACGCCTGCACCAGCGCCCGCCCGGTCGGGGTCGCCTTGATGCTCTTACCCTGACGCACCAGAAAACAGCGCCTGAACAGCAGGTCGATAATGCCTGCCCGGGTCGCTTCGGTGCCAAGACCATCGGTGTCGCGCAGGGTCTTGCGGATCTCGGGATCCTGCACATAGCGGGCGATGCCGGTCATGGCCGCCAGCAGGGTGGCATCGGTGAACGACTTGGGCGGCTGGGTCATCTTCTCCAGCAGCTCGCCCCGCTCGCAGAGCAGTTGCTCCCCCTCTTTCAGGGCAGGCAGGGTGCCCGCTTTCTCTTCGTCGTCATCCTCTTCCACCCCGAGCAGCGCCTTCCAGCCCGCCTTGAGAATGCGCCGCGCCTTGGCCTGAAACAGACCACCGGCGATGCGTAGCAGCACCTTGCTGTCGTTGTATTCGAACGGCGGATAGAACTGCAGCAGGTACTGGCGGGCTACCAGGCTATAGATCTTCGCCTCGTCAGCCCCCAGCGTGGCGGGGTTGCCCTGCTTCTCGGTGGGGATGATGGCGTGGTGAGCATCCACCTTGCTGTCGTTCCACGCCTTGCTGCGGATCTTGCCATCTGCCTCGGCCACTGCCTTGGCCAGCGTGGGCGCCGTGGCGGCAATGGCACCGCGCACCTGCTCGGCCCGCTTGAAGTGATCGGTCGGCAGATAGCGGCTGTCGGAGCGCGGATAGGTGATGAGCTTGTGGCGCTCATAGAGGCTCTGGCAGATGTCGAGCACCCGCTTGGCATCCATGCCGAACCGCTTGGCGGCATCGATCTGCAAGCTGGAGAGGTTGTAGGGCAGCGGCGCTCCCTGCTTGCGGGCCTGCTCCTCCACCGACTCGACCTCTGCGGGCTGGCCGTTGATCCGGTTCACCACCTTGTCGGCCAGCGCCCGGTTGAGCACCCGCCCCTCCTCATCCTGCCACGGCAGACAGGCTTCCGATGGCAGCCACTTGGCGGTGAAACGTTCGTTGCCGTCGGTCAGCAGATGAGCCAACACCTCGTAGAAGGGTTTGGGCACGAAGGCCTCGATCTCGAGATCCCGCCGCACTACCAGCCCCAGCAGCGGGGTCTGCACCCGACCGACCGAGAGCAGCTCGCTGCAACCAGCTTTGCGCCCGAGCAGGGTGTAGGCGCGGGTCATGTTGATGCCGTAGAGCCAGTCGGCCCGACTGCGGGCCAGCGCGGAGACCGCCAGCGGCACGAACTCCTTGTTGTCCCTCAGCTTGTCGAGGGCGCGGCGCACCGCGGGGGGGTTGAGATCGCTGATCAGGCAGCGCTGCACCGGCTTGGTTTTCGGGTAGCCGAGAAAGTCGATCACCTCGTCCACCAGCAGTTGCCCTTCCCGGTCCGGGTCACCGGCGTTGACCACGCAGTCCGCCTGCTTGATCAGCCGCTTGATGACGGTGAGCTGGGTTTTGGTCTTGGGTTTGGCCACCAGCTGCCACTGGGCGGGGATGATGGGGAGATGCTCCATCCGCCACTGCTTGAAGGCGGCGTCATAGGCATCGGGCTCGGCCTGCTCCAGCAGATGGCCGATGCACCAGGTGACCACATCCCCCTGGGCGGTTTCGATAAAGCCGTCGCCCTTCTTGTGGGGCTTGGGCAGGGCATCGGCAATGGCGCGGCCCAGGGTGGGCTTCTCGGCGATAAAGAGTCGCATCGGTGGCTACCTGCAATACTGTATATGTAGACAGTATACAACTGCCACCGCGAAAGCCCAACTGCCCCTATTGGTCGAACGGGTGATCGTGGATGGCGGCAAACAGCCGCGCCTGATTAAGCAGCGGCGCATAGTGAAAGGCGTTGTCGCCATCTTCCGCCAGCAGGTAGTCGGTCAGCTGTTCGCGCACCGCCTCTTGCAGGGTCTCCAGCTGCCACGGCTTGGCAAGGTAGTAGTGCAACCCGCCGCGATTGACCGCCTCGACGGTGGCCTCCAGCCCCGCTTGCCCGGTCAGCAGCAACTTGCGGCTGGCTCTGGTCGCGGCGCGCTGGTTCAGCTCCACCAGAAAATCGACTCCCAAGGTCCCCGGCATGATGTGATCACAGAGGATCAGCGCCAGCTTGTTGCCGTCGCTCTCCCACTCATCCACCACCGCGCGCGCCTCCTCGACACTCTCGGCAGCCTCCAGCTCGAAGTGGGAACGGAACGGGGCGAGATCGTGGATCACCGCATCCAGCACCTCCCGCTCATCGTCCACACACAGGATCAGATAGTGTTTGTTCATTGCTCCTCCTTGGCGACATGGTTTGGCACGCCGCGCGATTGATGCTGGCGACGCGACGGCTCAGGCCGCATGCTCCTTGTGGCGGGGATCGCCCCCGTAACTGGCCTGCCCCATGCCATCCAGCGGCAGACAGACCCGCATCCGGGTGTAGCGGCCCGGTTCGGAGGCCACCTCGATCCGGCCATGATGCTGCTGCACTATCTGCAGCGAGACACTCAAACCAATCCCGAGGCCAAAGTGCCCCTCCCGCTTGGTGGTGAAGTTGAGATCGAAGATCCGCTGCCACAGCTCGGGCTCGATGCCGCAGCCGCTATCCTCGATCTCCACCATGGCCCACTCGGGATCCAGCAATCCGGTGCGTATGGTGAGCCGCCCCGGGCCGCTCATGGCATCCAGACTGTTGGCGATCAGGTTGGTCCACACCTGCTGCAGGGCGACGGGGTGACAGCGCACCAGCGGCAGCGGCTGGTACTCCTTGCAGAGCTCATGGTGTTTGAGGCGGTTCTCGAAAATCATCAGGGTATCCTCCAGCCCCTCGTGCAGGTCCACCAGCGAGGGTTCGGCCCGATCCTGCCTCGCATACTGCTTGAGGCTCTTGACCAGATCGCCGATGCGGCGGGCACACACCTCGATATTGCGCAAAAAGCTGCCGGTCTGCTGGAACAGCTCCAGCCGGGTGAGCAGCGCCGCCCGCTCGGCGGCGGTGCGACTGGCAAACCAGCGCTGCCAGCTCAGCTCGTCATCCAGATTCATCTGCACCGCCAGCCGCGCCTGCTGACGATCGCCAAAGCGCCCCTCCGCCTGCCGGGTCTTGTGACGGATCTCGCTGGTCGAGACCGGCTGGGTGGCCAGCGCCTGACAGAGGGTCTGATTACCCAGTGTCTTGATAGGGGCTGGCAGCTCGAGATTGACCAGATCGGGGATGGCCGCCCGCAGGGTCTCGCTGCCACGGATGATGGCCGCCACCGGATTGTTCAACTCATGGGCGACACCCGCCACCAGCTGGCCCAGCATCGCCATCTTTTCGCTCTCCACCAGCTGGGCGTGGGCGGCATCGAGGGAGTTGAGGGTCTGTTGCAGCCGCATCTCGGTACGGATGCTGTTTTGCAGGCGGCGGTTGAAGTGGCGCAGCAGCAGGTTGGTAAAGGAGGGGAGCAGTTCGCTGCGCGCCTGCATCACCCGGGAGAATTGCAGCTTGTCGAGCTTGATCACCTCGGCGCCGGTCAGGGTCACTGCGGTGGTGAAGGCGGGTTCACCAGTCACGAAGGACATGCCCCCCACCAGCGAGCCGGTGCGGTAGTGCACCACCTCCTGATCGATCCCCTGCTCGTCCCGCTTGCGCAGCACCACCTCCCCCTTGGCGATAAACCAGAGAAAGCTGTTGGCTTCCCCCTCCCGAGTCAGCACATGGCCCGGACTGTAGTGGCGGCAGACCCGCGCCTCGTCGTTGCCATCGAAAAACTGGTAGAGGCCGTCGATCACCACCCGCGACAGCTCCTCATCGCTGCAGTGGGTGTAATCCATAAAACCCTGCCGATAGGCCGCCAGCTGGCGATCGACGTGGGCCCGCAGCAGCTTCTGGTTGTCGAGCACGGCGGCATAGCTCAGCAGGTCAGCCTGGGGTTGGAGCAGCACAAAGTGGCTGGCCTGCTCGATCACCGCCCGGCGCATACTGCCATCGCGCCAGGGGCGTTGCAGGTAGTAGTCGAGACGACCAAGGTTGACCGCCTCGATGATCGATTTCATCTCGGGCTGGCTGCCCAGCAGGATCTTGCGGCACGTCTCGTGGCGGTTGCCGAGGCGGATCAGAAAATCGGCCCCTCGCCCATCCCCCAGATCGCTGTCACACACCACCACGGCGGGCGGCTGCCCCTTGCGGTCCAGCTCGTCGAGGGCCAATTCCGCCGACTCCTGCCCGACCACCACCACCAGCGCAAAATGGCCGAGCAGCGGGGCCAGCTCCTGTTCAAATTCGGCCAGCAGTTGCACGTTGGCGGCGACACACAGCAGTGAGAAAGGGCTCATCAGCGACACTCCGTTGTGGCTCACTGCTCACTATATCAACGAATCCGGCAAGGTTTTGCGAGGGGGCTAACAGCTGGCGTGGAAAGTGTACAAATCGCTCAACTGGCGATTGATTGAATTAAATTCGATAAAGAAGTCAATATCAAAACAAAAGACAAAATGTGACGACAATCAAAAAATATAAACCATGATGGAGGTCAACGCCTTATCCCTGTCATTACTACTACTATTGGGCTAGTACTATGTTGGTAAAAATTGACCACAGGAAAACGCCGCCATGATTGGAAAACTGATAAGAAAAACCTGGTTCTGGCTCCTGCTGCTCGGGGCCCTGCTGGGTGTCGCGGCACTGGGTGTCACCGTCACCGTGCTGCACAAGACCAGCTCCACCGAATTCTGCGTCTCCTGCCACTCCATGCAGACTCCGCTCGCCGAGTATCAGGGCAGCATCCACTTCCAGAATCCCAAGGGGATCCGTGCCGAGTGCGCCGACTGCCACATTCCGGGCGACCCTACCTCCTACCTGTGGACCAAGGTGCGCGCCGTGAAGGATATCTATCACGAAGCGATCGGCACGCTCGACACTCCTGAGAAATATGAAGCCCACAAGCTGCGGATGGCACAGACCGTGTGGGACGAGCTGAAGGCCAGCGACTCCGCCACCTGCCGCAGCTGCCACAGCTACGCAGCGATGGACATTCTGGCCCAGCGCCCCAATGCCCGCGCCGAACACCCGGTCGCCATCAAGGAGGGTCAAACCTGTATCGACTGCCACCGCGGTGTCGCCCACATCATGCCTGACATGAGCGGCCTGGCTGCCGCCGGTGCCAGCGAACTGGCGCAGGCTGCGGCCCAGACCCCGGCTAACGTCACCACCCGTTACGCCATCGCCACCACCCCGCTGTTCCTCGATGCCGCCGCCAAGACTGACGAAGGCACCCTGATGCCCTCCACCAAGGTGGACGTGCTGGCCAACGAAAACGGCCGCGCCAAGGTGCAGATCGAAGGCTGGCAACAGGATGGTGTGAGCGAAGTGTTCTACGCCGCACCGGGCAAACGGATCCTCAGCGTACTGGTCGGCGATGCCGCCAAGAAAGCGCTGGTCACCGGCCAGAGCGAAACCGACAGCGCCACCAACCTCACCTGGCATCAGGTCAAGCTGACCGCCTGGGTCGACCAGACCCAGCTCATCGGCGATCAGGGCAAGCTGTGGCAATACGCCTCCACCCTGATGTCCAACAACTGTACCGGCTGCCACGGCCTCACCGCGCTGGATCACTTCAATGCCAACCAGTGGATCGGCGTCATCAAGGGGATGGAATCTCGTACCTCCCTGACCCCGGAACAGGCTCGCATGCTGACTCAGTATGTCCAGAAACATGCCAGTGACATGAGCGCGACCCACTAAGGCTGGAACAGAGGAACACCGTTATGACTTTTTTCAACGACAACAAGACCAATCTGTCCCGCCGCAACCTGCTCAAGGGCCTCGGCGCCTGTGCAGCCCTGCCCCTGCTCGGCGGCATTTTTCCCAAGAGTGCGCTGGCGCAAGCCATCAGCACCGCATTGAGCCAGTTCCCGACCCTAGTGCCCGCCCAGAAGGGCATTCTGACCGGCGCCCACTGGGGTGCGTTTGAAGCGATCGTCGAGGATGGCCGCATGGTGCGCGTCCAGCCGGTGGCCGATGATCCGGCACCGAACGATCTCATCGACATGGCGCCGTTCCAGGTACACGCCAAGAACCGCATCAAGTACCCCATGGTACGCAAGAGCTGGCTGGAACACGGTCCGGGCGCCAAGCCGGAACTGCGCGGCGCCGACCAGTGGGTACGAGTGAGCTGGGAGAAAGCGATCGAACTGGTGGCCGGTGAAATCCAGCGGGTCCAGAACGACTTCGGCCCGCAGGCGATCCACGCCGGTTCCTACGGCTGGAAGAGTGTCGGCATGTTCCACAACAGCCGCACCCTGCTGCACCGCCTGATGAACCTCTCCGGCGGCTTCACCGGTTATGCCGGTGACTACTCCACCGGCGCGGCGCAGGTGATCATGTCCCACGTGATGGGTTCCATCGAGGTGTACGAGCAGCAGACCGCCTGGCCCAACGTGGTGGAGAATGCCGAACTGGTGGTGCTGTGGGGAGTCAACGCTCAGGTGACCCTGAAAAACAGCTGGAATATTCCGGATCACGAAGGGCAGGCTGGCTTTATGGCACTCAAGGAGAAGGGCACCCGCATCATCAGCATCGACCCCATCTACAACGAGACCGCCAAGCTGGTCGGCGCCGAGTGGATTGCCCCGAACGCCTACACCGACGTGGCCATGATGCTGGGTGTGGCCCACACCCTCTACAGCGAACAGAAGCACGATCAAGCCTTCCTCGATCGCTACAGCGTCGGCTTCGACAAGTTCCTCGCCTACCTGCTCGGCAAGGATGACGGTCAGCCGAAGAGCGCCGAGTGGGCGAGCACCGTCTGCGGCGTCGATGCCAAGGTGATCCGCCAACTGGCCCTCGACATGGCCGCCAAGCGCACCATGATCATGGCCGGTTGGGGCATGCAGCGTCAGCAGCATGGCGAACAGCCGAACTGGATGTTGGTGACCCTGGCCGCCATGCTGGGCCAGATCGGCCTGCCGGGCGGCGGCTACGGCTTCAGCTACCACTACTCCTCCGGTGGCAGCCCCACCGCCAAGGGGGGGATTCTGGCGGGTATCTCCGCTGGCAACGCACCGAAGAACAGCCCGGCACCGATCCCGGTGGCCCGCATCGCCGACTGTCTCGCCAACCCGGGCAAGACCATCGACTTCAACGGCCGCAAGGTGACCTATCCGGACATCAAGCTGGTCTACGTGGCGGGCGGCAACCCCTTCCACCACCATCAGGACACCAACAACCTGCTGCAGGCGTGGCGCAAGCCGCAGACCGTGATCGTTCACGAGCCCTACTGGACCGCTACCGCCAAGCACGCCGATATCGTGCTGCCGGTCACCACCAGCTACGAGCGCAACGATCTGGAGATGGGCGGCGACTACTCCCAGCGCTATGTGTTCCCGATGCACCAGTGCGTACCGCCCCAGCACGAGTCCCGCAACGACTTCGATATTTTCAGCGCCATCGCCGCCAAGCTGGGTGTGCAGGAGCAGTACACCGAAGGCAAGGACGAGATGCTGTGGCTAAAGCAGATGTACGATGGCATGGCGGCGCAAGCCCGTGGTGCCCGGGTGGCGCTGCCGCCGTTCAACATGTTCTGGGAGTCCAACAACTACATCCGCTTCCCGATCCCCGAGGCCAACCGCCAGTGGATCCGTCACGCCGATTTTCGCGAGAACCCGCTGCTGAGCCCGCTCGGCACCCCGTCTGGCAAGATCGAGATCTTCTCCAACACGGTGGCCGGGATGGGTTATGCCGACTGCGCCGGCCATCCCAAGTGGTATGAGCCCAAGGAGTGGGTGAAGAGCGAAGTGGCGGCGCGCTATCCGCTCTCCCTCAACACCGCCCACCCGACCCAGCGGCTGCACTCCCAGCTCGACAACACCCCGCTGCGGGACAAGTTCGCCATCGCCGACCGCGAGGCGATCATGATCCATCCGCTGGACGCCAAGGCCCGCGGCATTGCCCAGGGGGATCTGGTGCGCGCCTTCAACGAGCGCGGCCAGATTTTGGTGGGCGCCCTGCTCTCCGAGGATGTGCGTCAGGGGGTGGTGCGGATCTGCGAAGGGGCCTGGTATGACCCGGCCAAGCCGGGCGAAGCTGGCAGCATCTGCAAGAACGGCAACGTCAACTGCCTCACCTTCGACGAAGGCTCGTCCAGTCTGGCGCAGGGTAACTGTGGCCACATGGCCCAGCTGCAGATCGAGAAGTACACAGGCCCGGTGCTGGCCAACACCGCCCATGCGGTGCCAGCCAACGGCTAAGCTGGTTGCAAGCCAATAAAAACGGCGCCCGAAGGCGCCGTTTTCTTATCTGTATCTGTCTGCCAAAGCGCAGACATGGTCGGGATGGATTTAAAAATCCCCCTCTTCCATATACTCCTGCGCGCACTCCACCAGTTGCGGCCACAGCTCTTCCGGCACCCAGGCGTCCGGGTCATCTTCATCCCCGTCGTACTGGCTCCAGAAGTAGCGGCGCAGGCCGGAGGCAAACTCGTCGCTGATCTCGGCCAGCTCCGAGAGCGGCCCCAGCCAGGCTATGCGGCGCAGGCCGGAGGCGAGATCGTTGATGGCATCCATCAGGGTGCGATCGTCGAAGCTCTGCTCCACCAGCAGGGTGAAGCGCTCCCGCGCCTGTTCGGTCTGATCTTCCTCCAGCTCGCCCACATCGGCCAGCAGGTCGACAAAGTCTTCCAGCAGGAACGCGATCAGGCCATCCCGGTCTTCAAACCACTGGATCTGGGCGCCCTTGACCCCCAGCACAGAGGCATCAAATGAATCGTCAAGGTGACACAGTGCCCACGGATCGTCGGTCATGCTTCTCTTCCTCAGGCTAAAACAAATGCCATATGTTATGCCTAGCTCTCGACTCTTGCCACCTTGGGCAACGAGAGGGAGGCAGCCAGACCGCCCAGTTCGGCGCGGCCCATGATGAAACTGCCCCGATAGGCTTCTGCCAGATCGGAGACAATATTAAGACCCAGCCCGGAGCCCGGCACTTTCTCATCGAGCCGCACCCCGCGCAGCACCGCCTTGGCGATCTGATCCTCGCTCATGCCGGGGCCATCATCTTCAATGCGCAAGGTGATCCAGCCCCCCAGCTCGGCGCTGGAGATGCGTAGCTGAGTGGCCGACCATTTGAAGGCGTTTTCCAGCACGTTACCCACCATCTCGTCGAAGTCCTGCTCCTCCACCCCGACCGCCAGATTGGCGGGCACCTGCAGATCCACCACCTTGCCCGGATAGAGGCGGGAGAAGGCGCGGCAGATGTACTCCACCCGCGCCCGCACCGGCGTCGAGACCCCGAGGATCTTGGCGGCACCGGTGACCCGCGCCTTACCAAGGTGGTAATCGATGTGGCGCTGGATCTGGTCGAGCTGTTCGCCGATGGCGGCCTGATCGTCCGGCGGCAACTGGGCCACCTGATTACGCATGATGCTGAGCGGTGTCTTGAGGGCGTGGGCCAGATTGCCGGTGTGGGAGCGGGCCCGTTGCAGCAACTCGCTATAGTGGTGCAGCAGCCGGTTGATATCCTCCACCAGCGGCTGGATCTCCAGCGGGTAGCGCAGCCGGAACCCCTCCTGATGACCCTGATGGACATAGCCCAGCTCGCGGCGCAGCAGATGTAATGGCCGCAAGCCATAGAGGATCTGGAACATAAAGCCGAGCACCAGACCGGCGGCAGCAAAGCCGAGGCCAAGGAACAGACTGATACGGGTCTTGCTGAGGGTCAGCGTCAGGGCGCTGCTGTCCTTGGCCATCACCAGGGTGAACACCCGATCGGAACCTGGCAGCAGCACGGTACGGGTCATCACCAGCAAGGGCTCGCGATTGGGCCCCTTGCCGACAAACAGATCCGGGTCGCCGAAGGCGGACTTAAGCCCCTCGGTTTTCAAATTGGTATCCCACAGGGAGCGGGAGCGACCCACCACATCGTGGCCCAGCTCCAGCTGCCAGTAGTAGCCTGAGTAGGGCTGGTTAAAACGAGGGTCGGTCATCGCCTCGGTGACCACGGGCAAGCCATCATGCTGCACCTCGATCCGGGCGAGCAGATCATAAACCTGCAAACGCAGGCCGTCGGCCTCCGCCTCCTGCCAGTAGTTGCGCATCATGGTCTGCAAACTGAAGCCGGTGGCGAACAGAAAGAGCCCGCACCACACCAGCGCGATGGCAAGCAGTCGCCCCCGCAGGGTTCTGACCAGCCTCATTCGTTGATCCGGTACCCGAGGCCGCGCACTGTCTCAATCAGATCGGGGTTGGTTTTTTTGCGGATCCGGCCGATGAACACCTCGACGGTGTTGGAGTCGCGGTCAAAATCCTGGGCATAGATGTGGTCGATCAGCTCGCTGCGCGACACCACCTTGCCCCTGTGCTGCATCAGGTAACCCAGCACCCGGAACTCGTGGGCAGTCAGCTTGATGGGGGTCCCTTCGTACCACACCTGGGACGCCGCCATATCGAGCCGCACCCCGCCGATCTCCAGAATGGAGCTGGCGTTGCCCGCCGCCCGCCGCACCAGCGCCTGAACCCGCGCCACCAGCTCGGCCACCTGAAACGGCTTGGTCAGGTAGTCATCGGCGCCGGCATTGAGCCCCTCGATCTTCTCGTGCAACTGGCCACGGGCGGTCAATACCAGCACCGGCGTGTCGATACCCTTGCTGCGCCACTCTTTCAGCACGCTCAGGCCATCGCGCCCCGGCAAACCGAGATCGAGAATAATGGCATCATAGGGCTCGGTCTCACCGAGAAAACCGGCGTCGTTGCCATTGTGGCAAAGGTCGGTGACAAAGCCGGAGAGCCGCAGCTGTTCAGCCAACTGCCCCGCCAGCGTTTTTTCGTCTTCAACAATCAGAATTCGCATCAACAGGCTTCCAAACAGAGGTTATTCATCATCCTCGACCGATGGCTTGGGCGGCTCAAACAGCCGCTCCAGATGGTGGCCCTTGGCCCACACCAGCTCAAGGTTATCGGCCCGATAGGCCACCTTGATCACGCTATTTGCCCGGTCGATAACTCGTAGTTCATAGAGCCAGATACCATCCTCTTCCCCCAGATCTACCCGCAACACCCGCACCGGCAATCTGGCCGCCACCTCCATCATTTCATGGAATGGCCGAACCCGTCCCTCATGGACAGCTTGCTGCAGCTGGGCTTCATCAGGCGTGACCGCCTGTGCCAGCACCGGCAGCAATAACCCGAGCAGAGGGAGCGCTCTATTCATGGATGATTCATCTCCAAAAACCTAACATAATGGCGTTTATAGTCTGCCAGCCATGAATCCGGAATGAATATGATCCCGCGCAGTTTCCTGCTGATCCTTTGTCTGTTGAGTGCCACAAGCTGGGCGGCACAGAGCCGTCTCGACATGGCCGGGCTGGTCAAACTCCTGCTGGCGCAAGGGTATCACGACATTCGGGAAGTGGAGCTGGAAGGGGACAAATTCGAGGTCAAAACCCTCAATCGCCAGGATCAGAAGGTGCATCTCATCATCGATGCCTACACCGGCGAGATCAAACAACAAGAGGCCGATTAGGCCTCTTTTGCATTCCAGCGCCCCCGCCAAGGGCGCAGCAGCTTATCTCTCCTCGGCCACAGCAGGGCGCAGGCCAGCAGCAGGTAGATGAGTGGCTCCCCCCAACCGCTCTTGAGCGACCACCAGTAGTGCACCGGCACCAGCAGGGCGATGGCATAGACCCAGTTGTGCAGCTTCTGCCACACGGCGCCCATTCTGCGCTGCAATGCGGGCAGCGAGGTGATGCTGAGGGCGGCCAGCAGCAGCAATGCCACCATCCCCACCACTATGTAGCTGCGCTTGACCAGCTCGCCGCCAATCAGGCCCCAGTCAAACTGCAGATCCAGCCCCAGCCACGCCATGAAGTGGAGCAGCGCCCAGGCAAAACACCAGAGCCCGAGGGGGCGGCGCAGCTTGATAAGCTGCCCCTGCCGCCAGCGCTTGGCCAGCGGCGACACCAGCAGGGTGAGCAGCAGCAGGTTGAGCGCCCCCTTGCCGAGGTAGTGGATAAGCTCGGGCACCGGATCGCCCCCCAACAGGCCTGCCGGAATGGCAAACCCCAGCCAGAGCAGAAAGCCGAGGGAGCCCAGATGCACCAACGCCCGCAAGCCGCTGATATGGGCCGGTTTCAATCTCAGTACCATTGGCGCAGATCCATCCCCTGATAGAGTGAGGCGACTTCATCGCCATAACCATTGAACATCAGGGTCGGCTGGCGCTTGGCGCCAAACACTCCGCCCTCGCCGATAAAGCGCTCGCTGGCCTGACTCCAGCGCGGGTGATCCACCTGCGGATTGACGTTGGCGTAGAAGCCATATTCGTTGGGAGCCAGCAGGTTCCAGGTGGTGGGGGGCATCTCCTCCACCAGCCGGATCGAGACGATGCTCTTGATGCTCTTGAAGCCATACTTCCACGGCACTACCAAGCGGATCGGCGCGCCATTCTGGGCTGGCAGAGTCTTGCCATAGAGCCCCATCGCAAGGAAAGAGAGAGGGTGCATAGCCTCGTCGATGCGCAGCCCCTCCACATAGGGATACTCGATACCGCCCCCCAGACTGGAGGCCTGCCCCGGCAGCTGTTTCGGATCAAACAGGGTCTCGAAGGCAACAAACTTGGCGCGACTGGTGGGCTCAGCACGGCGGATGATCTCTGCCAGCGAGATACCGTTCCAGGGCAATACCATGGACCAGGCCTCGACGCAGCGCAGCCGGTAGATCCGCTCCTCCAGCTCGCTCTTGTTGATCAGATCCCACACATCGAGGGTAAAGGGCTTGGCCACCTCCCCCTCCACCTTGAGGGTCCAGGGTTCGGGTTTGAGGTAGTGGGCGTTGCGAGCCGGGTCGGACTTGTCGGTGCCGAGCTCATAGAAGTTGTTGTAACTGGTGGCCTTCTCTTCCGGTGTCAGCACCAGATTGACTGGCCGCTCGGCGGGTTTGCTGTTGAGCGGCTTGGTGGCTAACCGGGGGGCATCCTCTTTACCGCGCAGCAGATCGAGCACACCGGCCTGAGTGGGAAAGGCCAGAGTGGCAGCGCCCAGACCCAGCCCCTTGAGAATAAGGCGGCGATCCTGATAAACGGCTTCCGGGGTGACATCCTGTTCGGTGAGGGGGTGAGCGGCACGACGCTTGATCAACATGAAAAACTCCCGGGGCTAAGTAAGGCGATATGGATAAGACCCGCCCCGGCAGATTTTAATTTCACACAAATTTACATCATGTGGTGCAGGGGCAGTGCCTTGGCCATGGTGCCGACCAGAAACAGGACTACGAACACCAGCAGGGGGACGATCACATTGGGCACCATCAGACTCACTCCATGAGCAGGACAGGGCCTCTAACTATGGTCGACCGTTTGGCCGGTCACCAATGAATTTTTTTCGCGAGCGCAAGCGTATTCCCGAGTTGAAAAGGGTGATGAAGATCACACACAATTCGCCCCCCGCTTGCCGCCCGGATTGCCGCAGGTAGGCTGCCCCTTTTGCGAAGCCAACTGAAGAGTCGCCCCATGAGCCCACTGATCGCCATCGCCATCACCACTGGAATTCTCTCCGCCATCTGGGGCTGGATTGCCGTCGCGTTCGGCCTTATCTCCTGGGTCGGCTTTCTCGGCTGCACCAGCTATTTCGCCTCCAGCGGTGGCTACAAGGCGCTGCTGCAGACCATCTTCTGCAACACCAGCGGCATGTTGTGGGCACTGTTGCTGATCCATGGTGACAGCCTGTGGGGGGCGGGCGTGGCGGGTTATGTGATGACAGGTGTGGTCGCAACCCTGATGTGTGTGCAGGCCAAGCAGCAGTGGCTCGGCTACATTCCCGGCACCTTTGCCGGTTGCTGCGCCACCTTCGGGGCGGCTGGCGAGTGGCGGCTGATCCTGCCGTCTCTCATCATCGGTGCCTTGTTCGGTTACCAGATGAAGGCGAGCGGCCTCTGGCTCTCCCATAAAACCCGGAAAGCCGATGCCGCTCCGGCGGTGATTGATCCCGCCTGAGTTATCCCTTCGACTTGAAGTTTACCGCCTCAATTGCGTGCCGATTCAATAGCTTGTAAAAATCGGTACGGTTTCTGCCCGCCATATTGGCCGCCAGGGTCACGTTGCCCTCGGTGGTGCGCAGCAGGCGGATCAGATACTCCTTCTCGAACTCGGCCCGCGCCTCGTTGAACGAGAGGATGCCGCCGCCACCGCCACTCAGGGCTGACTCCACCATGGAGACGCCGATCACCGGACTGCAGCAGAGGCTGGCGAGCTGATCCACCAGATGACAGAGCTGACGCACATTGCCGGGCCAGACTGCGGCAGCCAGCATCGCCAGCGACTCCGGTGAGAAACCCATGGCCGCGCAGTCGCTGTGGCGGCTGCGGTAATCATCGAGGGCCTGACGAGCCAGCAGGGGAATATCCTCACTGCGGGCACTGAGGGACGGCAAGGTGATATTGGCGACGTTGAGGCGGTAGAAGAGATCTTCCCGAAAGCGCCCCTCCTCCATCGCCTTGACCAGATCCTGATGGCTGGAGCTGAGCACCCGCACCTCAGGCGTGCCCTGACCGTACTCCTCCATCACCTGCAGTAATTTGGCCTGCAAGGATTCGGAGAGGCTGCCGATCTCGTCGAGAAACAGGGTCGCCCCCTTGGCCTGCTCGAACAGGCCGGATTGACCATCTTCACCAAACAGCTGCAAGTCGAGTGAGGCCCACGGAATGGCTGCACAGTTGATGGAATAGATCGGCTGGTTGCGGCGATGACTGGCCTGGTGCAGTGCCTGCGCCATGGCTCCCTTGCCGGAACCGGATGGCCCCATGATCAGCACCGGCACCTCCATGGTGGCAATGCTGTGGGCCTGGATCAGCAGCTGTTCCAGCTGGGGATTGCGAGTCAGGATCAGCGACTGCCACTCCTGCTGCTGTTTGGGGCGCGTCAGGCTCAGGGCGTGCTCAATGGTGGAGAACAACTCATCCTTGTTGATGGGTTTGGTCAAAAAGCTGAAGACCCCGGAGCGGGTTGCCTGAATGGCATCGGGAATGGTGCCGTGGGCGGTCATGATGATCACCGGCAACCCCAGCCACTGGGCCTGGATCCGCTCGAACAGCGCCAGCCCGTCCATACCGGCCATCCGCAAGTCGCTCAGCACCAGATCGGCCCGTTGCTGACGCAGCCGGTCGAGCGCCCCTTCCGCACTGTCGGCGGTATCCACTTCATAACCCTGACTGCGCAGTCGCAAACTCATCAGTTTGAGCAGACTGACATCGTCATCCACCAACAAGATCCGACTCATGGAATGACCTCACGGCTCTCGTTCAACTTGCGCTGGTTGAGCTGATCGTCGATGGCGGTCAGCTGTTCGATCTGACGACGCAGTCGCTGGACCTCCTGCCGCTGATCATCCCGACGGCTATCACGCACCAGCAACTGCTCGCCAAGGGCGATCCAGCTGCGCAAAAAAGCCTGCGCGTCGAGACCCAGCTCGGGCAGCATCTTCTTCAAGCGGGCCAGACCCGCGGTGCGATTGGCCACCGATTCGGCGGGATGGGAATCGACCATCGCCAAACTGACCCGACTCTCCAGATCGTCGGCACCTTTGAGCCGCTGACGCTCCTGCACCCGCTGCTGGGGGTGGCTGGCCAGCAGCCAGTCGGAGTATTGCAGGCGTACCTGCATCTCTTTGTTGGCAAACTCCATGCGCTTGGCAAAAGCGATATCGGAGGAATCCCGTGGCTCCTGTTGCGGCAGCAAGGTGCAACCCGCAAGCAGTCCTGCCATCAGGGCTGGAAATACCCGTTGTATCTTCATAGACCTCATTTCAACGTCAACCTGAAGCAGACATCTGCCTGCTCATCCTGTACCAGAACCAGTTCCCCCCCCAGACTATGGGCAGACTCGCGGGCGATGGAGAGGCCCATGCCTGAGCCTTTCAAAACCCCTTGCCGCACTGTACTGCCCTGCTCGAAGGGTTCAAAAATTCGTTGCTGTTCAGCCTCGGGGATCTTTGGCCCCTCGTTGGCCACTTCCAGCCAGCTCATCTGTGCATCCTGCCCAACCCTGATCCAGATATTACCCTCGCTGGCGCCGTAACTGACCGCATTGGAGAAGAGGTTATCGAGGATCAGTCGCAGCCGATAGGGCTCTGCCAACAGCGTCACTGCGCTGGTCGGCAAGTGTACACAGATCTGCTTGGACTCCAATGCCAGCCGGTATTCTGCAGAAAGCTCCGACAACATCTTCAGCAGGGGGACGGGCTCCAGTTCGAACGCCTCCTGCTGGCTGAGCCGGTTGAAGTCGAGCAGCCGCTCGATCAGGGTCTGCAGACGGCGACTGTTCTCATCGAGCATCTGGCAGATCTCCAGCTGATCCGGCGTCAAAGGCCCGACCAGCTGCTCGCAGAGCAGATCCGACCCCTCCCGCAGCACCGCCAGCGGGGTCTTGAGCTCGTGAGAAACATGGCGCAGGAACTGGTACTTCTGCAGCTCCAGCGCCTTGAGTTTGTCGTGCAACCAGAGGATCCGCTGCCCCAGCACCACCAGTTCGGCGGGGCCATCAACCGGGTCAGGATCGGGCTCGACCCCGGCCCCCAGGCTCAAAATGCGCGACTCAATCTGTCGTACCGGGTGGATGATGAGGTAGGTGAAGATAAAGACCAGCAGCAGGCTGATCACCGCCACAAAACCGCTCACCCACCACAGCTCTCTGGTCAGCCCGTTGATGGTCACTTGCACCCAATCCATGTGTTCATCAACCCGGCTGCGGGTGACCATTTCAAGCTGCTTGTTGGCATCGTTGAACTGCTCGAGCTTGTCGCCCGCTACCGCCACCCGGGCCAACGCGGCATCCTGCAAGGTGTCGAACCAGGCAAGCCCCTGATCGAGCCCGCTGTAGAGCTGACCGTCAGAGATGGAGTTGCGATGTTCTGCCAGCAACACCCGATAGCCATCAAGTTGCTGCTGATAATTGGTGAGACTGCGGCGATCGCCCAGCACCGCAAAGCGGCGCAGGGTACGTTCAATGTCGATGGCTTGTGCGGTAAGCAAGGTGGCGCGGCGGGTATCCTTGACCGCCCGCTCCATCTCGTCGCTGGTGAGCTGGCTGAGGTTGGCAAGGGCAGTGCTATTGTGCCAAATCATGCCGCCCAGCGGCATCAATACCAACACGAATCCCATCAATACCACCTGCAGCAGGGAGCGTGGGCGAACCTTGGTCATTATCTCTTCTCTTGCATTCTCACCGGTGCGCCAGCATAGCCGCAGCGCCCCAAAAAACAAAACCGGCCAACAGGCCGGTTCAGGTTATCTGAAACCACTAGGTTCACGCCAATCCGACGGATGCCAGACAGATAATCAGGATCATCGCCAGCGCCCCTGATGCGGTCAACAGCGCCCATTTCAGCTCAACACTCATGCCAACCTCCTTATTCTGCCAATCAGAGCCAGATCACAATCGATAAGATAATGTTACGCCATAGTTAATCCGATAACCGTGAGCTGCGTATACATTTCAGATGAGCCCAATCTGAGGAAGGTGAGCATGTTTTATCTGTGTAGCATAGGTTCCAATCTTGATCCCAACACCCACGTCAGCACCGTACTGGGCGAGCTGCTTGCCCGTTTCGGCCCACTGCAGCTGAGCTCGGTGATCCGCACCGAACCGGTGGGAATGCAATCGCGCAACCACTTTCTCAACTGCCTGGTGATCGTGGAGAGCGGACTCGACCCTGCCAGCCTCAAGCAGATATTTGTGGCCCTCGAAATAGCCCATGGCCGGGATCGCAGCGATCCGCTCTGCAAGGTGCACGATCGGCCGCTCGACATCGATATTCTAGCCAGCAGCACAGACGGTGACTTTGCCACGGCAGAGGTCGATTCCTATCTGGCGGAGCTGCTGGCCGAGCTCTACGGCCATGGCGAGGTGCATGACCCCAAGGTAGCGCTGCAGGTGGCAATCCCCGGCCCGTCGGGCAAGCTCAAGCCCGGCAAGGGCCTGCTGACCCGGCAGGTCGGGCTGGGGCCGCTGGTGCTCGGCGAGCCTTCAGAGGGTGGCCAGCGCGCGCCCGCCATCCACCTTGATGCTGGCTCCCGTCATATAACTGTTCCCCACCAGTAGCTGCACCGCCTGCCAGATGGGCTCCAGCCCCCCCTCCCGCGCCAGCGGTGTTTTCGCCAACACCTGCTGGCGCCACTCTTCACCATGCTCGTCGAGAAACAGGATCGGCCCCGGCTCTATGGTGTTGACCCGCACCGTGGGCGCCAGCTCGCGGGCAAAGCTCATGGCCAGCGAATGGGCCCCCGCCTTGGTCGCCACATAGCTGGCAAAACGGGGAGCCGGGGCATGGATATAGATATCGGTGATGTGAATGATGCTGGCGTTGGGATTGCTTGCCAGCTGAGGGGCCAGCGCCCGGTTAAGCTGGAAGGGGGCCGCCATGTGCACCCGGTAGAACTGCTCGAACTGGGCCAGTTGCGCCGCCGGATCGGCCGCCTGCGGCTCGAAGGCCGAGGCGTTGTGGATCACTAGCGCCAGATCCTGATGGGCCGCCAGCACGTCGATCAGCTTGCCGACCTCCGCCTCGCAGGCAAAATCCGCCTGCACCAGCTCAACCCCCAGCGCCGCCAGCGTGGCCAACTCCGGCCGCTCGCTGCGATAACTGCCAGTCACCTGCCAGCCCGCTGCCACCAGCTGTTCACAGAGATAAAAGCCGAGTCGACGGCCACAGCCCGTTACCAATGCACGCATAGAATCTCCTTTCCCTTTCATGGTCTTGCATGAACGAAGCCCGCCTGCCAGCGGATCACCGCCGATGTCCGGTGCCTATCAATCCCTGTGGCATAAGCCATTGGTCGCGGGCCACCCAGCCGCGTCATAGTGGCGGCATCCCCCCCTTGCGGAGTTACCACCATGCTGAAAGTGCACCATCACATGGGTCGCCTGACCCACTCCCTCACGGCCGGACTCGGCCTGGCCGAGGCGCTGGATCGCCTGCATCAATCGGGTCTTGGCGGCCTGCCGGTGCTGGATGAGCAGAAACGGCTGATCGGCTTTCTTTCCGAACAAGACTGCATTCCCAGCCTGCTCACCGGCAGCTACCACTGCGATACCCGCACCCGGGTGGAAGAGATGATGAACCGCACGCCCCTCTCGGTCGGGCCGGATGACAGCATTCTGGAGCTGGCCCGCCAGATGGCCGATGCCAAGCCCAAGATCTACCCGGTGCTGCAACAGGGCAAGGTGGTCGGCATCATCAGCCGCCGTCAAGTGATGCAGGCCCTCAACCAGCAGATGAAGGTGTGCCAGCAGACCTAGATCTGGTAACGCCCCTTGTCACCGATATCGAAGTGCAGGGGCATCCGCCATTTTGCCAGCGCCAACAAAGTCAGCAGGGCCCCGCAGACCAGCGCCACCAGCGCGGCGGCCCACTCCACTTGCAACCACTCCAGCAACCACAACAGCGGCAGCAGCACGGGCACCAGCCTGATACCGGGAATGGCGAAGCAAAACTGCTCCTTGAACGCCAGCCCGGAGAGGGTCGCCAACGCAGCCCCCAGCACCAGCGCATCCGGCGCCCCCACCGTCGCCAGCACCAGCGCCCCCCAACCAAATCCCTGCAGGATCAGGCGAATCCGCTTGTCGTAGATATGCAGCGAGAAGCCGCAGATAGCGCTTGCCACTGTCAGCGACATCAACCATTGTGCCGACGGGAGCAGTGCCATCCCGCTCAGCAGCGCCGCACCGCGGCAAAGCAGCAGCAGGGCGGCCGCACTCAGGCCAAGGCGGTAGAGCGAGACGGTCAACTTGTCGATCCCGTCCAGCGGGCTCTCGATTTCAGGGTTTGCCATAAACAGTCGCTTCTAACGGATCAGGTGCCATCCAATATACTGGAATCAGGCCTTGGAATATCTTCAAACGGGCTCAGGAGACGTAGTTTGCGTGTGATCCCCCTGCTTTGGCTGCTGTTTCCACTCGGGTTACCCGCCAAAGAGCTGGTGATCTGCGGCACCACGGAGCCCCCGCTCAAGTTTCTCGATGCCGATCAGAAGCCCCAGGGTCTTGATATCGACATCGTCACCGCCATCTTCGGCAAGCTGGGGGTTCCTGTCCGGATAGAACTGATCGACTCCGGCGCTCGCCTCACCCGCAATGCCGAAACCGGTCTCTGCGATATGGTACTAACCCACTCTTACAATGCAGCACGAGAGCGCTATCTCATCTACCCCCAGCAGGCCCATCTTCGCCACAGCTGGCACTTCTTCGTGCGCAAGGCCGACCTGCTGCAGATCCACTACGAGACGCTGGCCGATCTCAAACCCTGGCGCATCGGCGTTACCAGGGATTTCTCCTATACCCCCGAGCTCACCGCGGCCATGGCCGATCCGACCTACCACTTCCAGCAAATTCCGATGAATCGGCTGCAACTGCGCAAACTGCTGGCTGGACGCATCGATACCGTGCCCATGCCGCTGGTCACCGCCTTCACCCAGATCAAGGAGGAGGGGCTGACCGGCAAGGTCGATTACCTGCCCAAGCCGCTCAAGAGCAGCCCCTACTTCAACACCTGGACCCGCGCCAAGGCCGACGAGAATACGCCCGCCCAGATGGCCGCCTACGATGTCGAGCTGCTGCGCATGAAGCGCAACGGCAGCCTCAAGGCGCTCTACGACCAGTACGCCATCCCCTATATCGAACCCTGATTAGCCGCTCAGGGCTGCACATCCCGCAGGATTGGGTTTCGCACGGGAGCTGGATCTCTACGCCCGCCCCCTTATACAACCCGACTCAAGGTTTCACGTCCCGCAAGATCGGGTTCTGCAACGAAATTAACGTTTCAGTGGACTGGATCTCGTCGATGGTCTGGATCTTGTTGATCAACACAATCTGCAGTTCATCGATGGAGCGGGTCATCACCTTCATGAAGATGCTGTAGTGACCCGTGGTGTAGTAAGCCTCCACTACCTCGTCCAGCGCCTGCAGCTTGGCCAGTGCCGAGGGGTAATCCTTGGCGCTCTTCAGATTGATCCCGATAAAGCAGCAGACGTCGTAACCCAACTTCTTCGCGTTCACCTGCACCCGCGTCCCCTCGATGATCCCCGCCTGTTTCATCTTCTCCACCCGCACATGGATGGTGCCCGGGCTGACCGCCAGTTGTTTCGCCAGTTCGGCGTAAGGGATCCGCGCATTTTCCATCAGAGCGGTGAGGATGGCCTGATCGAGATTATCGATCCGGTAATTTTCCGGCATTTTTTTGCACTCCCGTTGACGATACCTCATTAAATAACGGCTTATTTTGAAGAAAAAAACACACAAAGCCTATTTCTATTATCGAATATTGAATTTAGTAGTCATTCCGTTGAAGAATCACCACATCCAACGGGGTTTGAAACAGGAATTCAGCATGAAACAGCACTACATTCGCAGCCAACAGCAGATCAGCTTCGTCAAAGAGATGTTCTCTCGCCAACTCGCCCAACAACTGGGCCTGATGGAGGTGCAAGCCCCCATTCTGAGCCGGGTGGGTGATGGCACTCAGGACAACCTCTCTGGCCACGAGAATGCAGTGCAGGTCAAAGTGAAGACCCTGCCAGAGCACAGCTACGAAGTGGTGCATTCACTGGCCAAATGGAAGCGCCAGACTCTGGGTCGCTTCGGGTTCGGCCCGGGTGAAGGGATCTACACCCACATGAAGGCGCTGCGTCCGGATGAAGACAAGCTCACCCCCATCCACTCCGTCTACGTGGATCAGTGGGACTGGGAGAAAGTAATGCCGAGCGAGCGCCGCGATCTGGCCTATCTGCAGGAAACCGTGCGCGGCATCTGGGCCGCCATCAAGGCCACCGAGCGCGCGGTCTGTGCCGAGCATGAGCTGACCCCCTTCCTGCCGACCGAGATCCAGTTCCTGCACAGCGAAGAGCTGCTGACCCGTTACCCGGATCTCGATGCCAAGGGGCGCGAGCGCGCCATCGCCAAAGAGCTGGGAGCCGTGTTCCTGATCGGTATCGGTGGCGCCCTCTCCCACGGTGAACGCCACGATGTGCGCGCCCCGGACTATGACGACTGGAGCAGCCACAGCGAGCTGGGTCTGGCGGGTCTGAACGGTGACATTCTGGTGTGGAACCCGGTGCTGCAAGACAGCTTCGAGATCTCCTCCATGGGGATCCGGGTCGACGCCGAGGCCCTGCGCCGCCAGCTCGCCATCACCGGCGACGAGGATCGCCTGCAGTACGACTGGCATCAGGATCTGCTGGCCGCACGGATGCCGCAAACCATCGGCGGCGGCATTGGCCAATCCCGTCTGGCCATGCTGCTACTGCAAAAAGAGCATATCGGGCAGGTTCAGGTCGGTGTGTGGCCATCAGAGATGAAGGCCGCTATCCCGGGCATGTTGTAAGCCGGTTTTCTCGTAAAGGAGCATATCGACAAACAGGCACAGGTCTGTGTCTGGCCAGCTGAGATGAAGGCCGCCGTGCCGGGCATGCTGTAAATAATTCAACGGGTCTGGCCTGCACGCCATAGCGCGCGGGTCAGCCCTGAAGGTGTGTGGCGGTGCGGACTGAACGAGCGCAGTCCGGACATGCTGTAAGCCGTGTGGTCATCCCTGATGGCCCGCGGCGAAATCGGGGCTTGCCCCCGCGACCCGCTCAACCCACGCCAGGTCGCGTCACTACATTCCTCCCGGCAATCTTCGGATTGCCGTTTTTTTATGCAGAAAACTGGTGCTCGAATCCTGCGCCAATCTGAATCTGCCGTAGTAAGCCAGCTTTGCCGGTGCCGCGACAAGCAAACAAGCACTCGCCGCCTTTTTGTCCTGTCTATTGCCGGGCTTTGTATATGCTCAAATCATATTGATATGGAGATAGTCCCATGGTGTGGCAGCGGTATTGGCGAAAAACGTGGCAACGGGTATGGCTCTATTGCGGGGTAATCCTATCTGGGTGTTTGGCCAGTGGAGCTCGGGCAGATGAGCCACCGACACTGACACTGCTGGCAGAGGTATGGCCCCCCTATATGATGCTGGATGACAGGGGTGAGCCGGTGGGCGCCGATCTCGATCTGGCCCGCACCGTACTGCGCCAGCTGGGCTATGACACCAAGGTGAAGGTACTGCCCTGGAAACGAGCCGTGAAGCAGGCGCAGTTGAAGGAAGGGGATGCGGTACTCGATATATTCTATGTCGAGACCCGTCAAAGCTGGCTCCACTATCCCGAAGAGCCGCTCTCCCAAAGCGGTGAGGTACTCTTCTATCCTGCTGCTCGTCCAGTGCAGTTAGCCCGGATCTCCGACCTGCAAGGGCTGAGGATCGGCACTCAAGCTGACTACGCCTACAGCAAGGCATTTCTGACCGATCCCGGAGTGATCCGGATGCCGATGACCGGTGAGGGGAATGCCGTCAAACAGCTGCATCTGATGATGGCCGGCCGACTGGATGGGGTGGTACTCAACGAGCGGGTCGGGCGCTATCTGCTGCACACCCAGGGACTGCAGGATCAGGTGCGCCATCACCTGTTCCCACTGACCGATGATGACCGCAACTTCCTCGCATTTACCCACAAGCCCGGCCACGATCAGCTGGCTATCCGCTTCTCGGAAGCACTCAAACGGTTCAAGCAGACCCCCGCCTATCAAGAGCTGCTGGCTCGCTATCACCTCTGATTGACCACAGCGTCTGTGCGTGGCTTCACAATTTTTCGCACTTTGTTAAAAGGCGGGCATAATGACGTGCAAAAAGGGGATGCCGCTCAACATTAGTTGATCTTGTTGATAGTAGAATCAACTGCGGTTTACTCAACGTTACTCATATATGTCCACAGCAGCCACCACTGACCACATCAATGCGTTAACCGATGAAGAGCGCCATCTGATCGCCAGTTTCGAACCGGCCGTCGAGGCGTTGGCAGCCCTGTTTGGTACCGGCTGCGAGGTCGTGCTGCATGCCTTCGATAATCTGGATGCCTCAGTCATCAAGATTGCCAACGGCCATGTCACTGGCCGTGGCGCGGGGGCCCCCGTCACTGACTTTGCCCTCAACCGCTTGCAAGGAGAGGCCGGTAGCCAGTGGAGCAGCTACTTCAGCCGCACCCGCGAGGGAGCGTTGATGAAGTCCTCCTCCATCACCATCAGCAACCGGTTGGGCAAGCCTATCGGCATGCTCTGTGTGAACTTCAGTCTGAATACCTCCCTCGGTAGCCTGCTCGATACCTTTGTGCAGCCTGCCGCACCGGCGCAGCTCAATAACGAAACCTTTGCCAGCTCGGTGGACGATCTGGTGACCCAGGTGATTGAGAAGGTGGATCAGGACAGTTCACTCGCCAGCACGGTGCGCAATAAGGAGATAGTGACCCGGCTCTACGACATGGGGATCTTCGAGATCAAGGAGGCGGCCCAGCTGGTCGCCCGGATGCTCGGCATCTCCCGTCATACCGTCTATTTGCACATCCGCAATCACAAGGCGGACCTGAACAAGCCATAACGGCCTGCGGGCGCCATGAACATGAGAAACACCGCAATGAAAGCACAATGGACCGACTTTATTACCCTGCTCAAGCGGGAAGTGGTACCGGCCCTGGGCTGTACCGAGCCGATGTCGGTCGCGCTGGCGGCGGCTAATTGTCGCAAGCTGCTGGGGGAGACCCCGACTCGCATCAGCGTCTGGGTCAGTGGCAACCTGTTCAAGAACGGCATGGGCGTCGGGGTGCCGGGCACCGGCATGATCGGCCTGCCGGTGGCGGCGGCAGTCGGTATCACCGGCGGCAACCCCGATGCCGGGCTGGAGGTGCTCAACACCTTGACGCCAGAACAGGTGGAAGCGGCCAAACTGCTGTTGCCCTGCATTGCGGTGGATGTGAAAGATGTGCCGGACGTGCTCTATGCCGAGGTGCTGGCCGAGGTCGAAGGCCACAGCGCCCGGGTGGTGATCTGTACCGACCACACCCGCATCATTCTGATGGAAAAGGATGGCGAGGTGCTGATGGAGCAAGACAGCGCGCCCGGGGTGCAGATCCAGCCCGCCAAATCCGCCAAGCCGACCATGACCTTGCAACAGATCGTGGAGTTTGCCCTTGAAGTGCCGCTGGCCGAGATCGACTTCATCAAGGCGGCAGCCACCATGAATCAGGCGCTGGCAGATGAAGGGCTGCACGGTTACGGCCTGCAGATCGGCAAGATCCTCACCGAACAGGTAGAGCGCAAGCTGCTCTCCGACGATCTGATGACCCTGGCGATGCGCCTCTCCTCCGCCGCTTCCGATGCACGGATGGATGGCGCCATGCTGCCCGCCATGTCCAACTCTGGCTCGGGCAATCAGGGGATTGCTGCCACCATGCCAGTGGTCGCTGCCGCCCGCTTCCTCAAGGCAAGCGACGAGCAGCTGACCCGGGCACTGGTGATGAGCCATCTGGTGGCCATCTACATCAAGACCTATCAGAACAAGCTATCGGCTCTTTGCGCCGCCAGTACCGCCGCCATGGGCTCCGGTGCGGCCATCACCTGGCTGCTGGGCGGTCAGTATCAACAGATCAGCCACTGCATCAACAACATGATTGGCGATGTCTCCGGCATCATCTGCGATGGCGCGGGCAGCGCCTGCTCCATGAAGGTCTCCACCTCCACCTCGGCGGCGGTGAAGTCCTCGCTGATGGCCATCAACAACCTGCATGTGCCCCAAAGCGAAGGGATCGTCTCCGATGACGTGGACGAGACCATCGCCAATCTGGGCCGCCTCTCCAAAAAGGGGATGCTGGATACCGATATCGAGATCATCAACATCATGCGAGCGAAACAGCAGAAGCGTTGAGTTCGCGCTAAGGGGGGCAACAGACCCCCCTGGTTCATGTCATGACGGGTCAGGCCGTCTGACACTACGGTTGCCAGGACAAGCATGGCGCTTGTTCTTATTTCTCGGGCGTAAGCCCGCTTTTTGGGGAGTCATACCATGACATTCAGCGTTATCGGTAATCTGGCCATCCTGGCCATGTTGCTGTTCTTTCTCTACCGGTTACAGCAAAAACATGTGAGCTTCACCCGCAGGGTGTTTGCCGGTCTGGGCCTTGGCATCCTGTTCGGTGCCGCTCTGCAGCTGCTCTATGGCGCCGGTTCACCGGTCATAGTCCAGACCATCGACTATCTGGATATCGTGGGTGGCGGTTATGTGAAGCTGCTGCAGATGATCATCATCCCGCTGATCATGGTCTCCATCATCAGCGCCATCTTGAAGCTCAATGGCGGTACCGCCCTTGGCAAGATTAGCGCCATGACCATAGGCGTACTGATCTTCACCACCGCCATTGCCGCCGGTGCGGGCATCCTGATGTCCAACCTGTTCGGCCTGACCGCCGAAGGGCTGACCTCCGGCGCCGCCGAGAGCGCCCGTGGTGCCGCGCTGCAGACTACCCTCGGTAGCGTCGAGAGCATGTCGTTTGCCAAGATGATGCTGGAGTTCATCCCTGCCAACCCCTTCCTCGACATGACAGGGGCGCGCAAGACCTCCACCATCGCCGTGGTGATCTTCTCCATCTTCATCGGCATCTCTGCCACCGGCATCGCTCGCAAGAAGCCGGAGATCTTCGCCAGTTTCGGCCACTTCATCGCCGTGGCTCACGCCATCGTGATGCGAATGGTGACCCTGGTGCTGCGTCTGACCCCGTTTGGCGTGCTGGCGCTGATGACCAAGGTGGTCTCTGGCTCCAACTACACCGACATCATCAACTTGCTTAGCTTCGTCATGGCCTCTTATGGTGCCATCGCTATCATGTTCGCGGTACACCTGCTGCTGGTGAGCATGGTCGGCATCAACCCGCTGCGTTTCCTCAAGAAGATCACCCCGGTGCTGGCCTTTGCCTTCACCTCGCGCACCAGCGCGGGCTCCATCCCGATGAACGTACAGACCCAGACCAAGTCACTGGGTATTCCGGAAGGGATCGCCAACTTCGCCGCCTCCTTCGGTTCCACCATCGGCCAGAACGGCTGTGCCGGTATCTATCCGGCGATGCTGGCGGTGATGATTGCCCCGACTGTCGGGGTCAACCCGATGGATCCCGGCTTCATCATGACCCTGATCGCCATTATCACCGTCAGCTCCTTCGGGGTGGCCGGGATTGGTGGTGGTGCTACCTTTGCTGCGCTGATCGTGCTCTCCGCGCTGGACTTCCCGGTGGCGCTGGCCGGTCTGCTGATCTCCATCGAGCCGCTGATCGACATGGGCCGCACCGCGCTGAACGTCTCCGGCTCCATCACCGCAGGGACGGTCACCAGCCGCCTGATGGGCGAAACCGACATGCATGTGTTCAACAGCGATCACGAAGTGAGTCTGGACGGCGAAGAGTCCACCGTCTGATTTGCTGCAGGTTGATCTGCGCGTGGAAAGGGGTGACCCTTTCCCGCCATAGACCGCAGGGAGGGCATGCCCTCCCTGCGCCATTGAGAGGAAAAACTATGAGAATCCTGATCATCGGTGGCGAAGCCGCCGGTATGAGTGCGGCCGCCAAGGCGCGCCGACTGGCCAAAGAGGCCGAAATCGTGGTGTATGAAGCCTCCGAGGTGATCTCCTTCGGTGCCTGCGGCCTGCCTTACTTCGTCGGTGACGAGTTTCAGGAGCCCGGCTACATGGCCGAGTTCACCCCCGAGCAGTTCGCCGCCAAGGGGATCGAGGTCAAGATTGGCCATCGGGTGCTGAGCGTCGACGCAACAGCCCAGACCCTGCAGGTGGAGCACAACGGCGACACCTTCACCGATCGCTACGATCGGCTGATGATCGCCACCGGTGCCCGCGAAGTGATGCCCCCCATCCCCGGCTTGCAGCAACAAGGGGTATTTAGTCTGCGCCGCATGGCCGACGGACTGGCGCTGAAGGCGGCGGTACAAGACAAGAACAATCGCCGCGCAGTGGTGATCGGCTCCGGCTTTATCGGGCTGGAAGTGGTAGAGGCGCTGGTCCATCAGGGCAAAGAGGTGCGGCTGATCGAGCTGGCGGATCGGGTCATCCCTGATGCGTTTGATGGCGAGATCACCCAACACATCGAAACCGAACTGCGCGAGCAAGGGGTCTCTCTCCATCTGGGTGAGCGAGTTGAAGCGCTGCTGGGGGATGGCCGGGTGACCGGCGTGCGAACCTGCCAGGGCGAGTACGAGGCCGATATCGTGGTGGTCTGCACCGGGGTCAAGCCCAACACCGAGTTTCTGGCCGATACCGGCATCGAGCGGCTCGGCAACGGCGCCATCAAGGTGGACCGGCAGGGGCGCAGCTCGCTGGCCAATGTCTGGTCGGCTGGCGACTGTGCCAGCGTCTGGCACAGCGTGAAGCAGCAGCAGGTCTATGTGCCGCTCGCCACCATCGCCAACAAGCTGGGGCGCATGGTGGGTGAGAACCTGGCCGGGGCCGAGCAGGAGTTCCCGGGCACCCTCGGCTCTGCGGCGCTCAAAGTGCTGGGGCTGGAGGCGGGCCGTACCGGCCTCTGTGAGCAGGAAGCCAAGGCGATGGGCATCGACTATCGCACCGTGGTGATCAAGGACAAGTGCCACACCAACTACTGCCCGGGCCAGTCCGACATCCACATCAAGCTGGTCTATGAAGCGGGCAGCAAGCGGCTGCTGGGCGGCCAGATCCTCGGTCGCAAGGGGGCGGTCCACCGCATCGACGCGCTGGCGGTGGCCATCACCATGGGAGTGACCACCGAGCAGCTCGGCATGCTGGACTTTGCCTACGCGCCGCCCTTCTCCCGCACCTGGGATGCCCTGAACGTGGCAGGCAATGTAGCCAAGTAGCCGAACCGTAATGACGGCGCATCAGCTGCGCCGTCAGCCAATTTATCCGCCGACCACGCTGGTCTGCAGATAAATTGCAGGCATAAAAAAACCGATGCCTTGGCATCGGTTTTTTGTTACCGGTTCATTCACATTACTCAGCCACGGCCGAGACGATTGTCCGGGTAGTTCTTGGCCAGCACTTCGCGGGCATTCTTGGCCAGCTGCGGCATCTTCAGGGTCTCGTAGGACTCGACCATGATCTCCAGCGCAGCCTCGGTTTCAGCGGTGTCGGGATAAGTCTCGACAATCAGCTTGGCCCGGTTGGCAGCGGCGATGAGCGCATCACGCTTGACGTAGTACTTGGCCACGCTCAGGTCATATCTGGCCAAGCGATTCTTCAAGCCAGTCATGCGCGCGCGTGCATCGGCGGCATAGACGCTGTTGGGATAATTCTGCAGCAGGGTCTTGAAATCCTGGAAGGCCTGACGGGCATAAGCCGGGTCTTTGTCGTCCCGATCGATTCCGAACAAGTCCTGGAAGAAATTATAATCCGCCGCCATGTTGGTCAGGCCGCGCATATAGAAGACGTAATCGATATTTTTATGCGCCGGATTAAGGCGGATAAAACGGTCGATATTGGCAATCGCCTGAGCGGTGTCATCCTGCTTGTAGTAGGCATAGATGAGGTCAAGCTGAACCTGGTTTGAGTAAGCACCGAACGGATAACGAGAGTCCAAAGCCTCAAGTAATTCAGTAGCTTGCACGTAATTACCAACATCCAGTTTGAGGCGTGCTTTCTGGTACAGGGTCTCCGGCGGTTCGTCGGGTACCTTGGGTTTGGTGCTGGAACAGCCCGTGATCAAGGTAGCGACCAAGGCGAGCGACATCAGCAGGTGAGACTTCTTTCCCATCAACAACATCCGGTCCATTTCCACGAAATTGGCAAAGTATCCGTTATGCTTGGCTAAAAGAAAAGCTAGAATACCCTGATTATTTCGAATTGATACCCCCCGCTCAAGAGACCATACATGAGCCAGCATATTGAACTGACAGGCGAATTCCAGGATCACCAATTCGGGCAGCGACTCGACCAGGCCCTGGCCGAATTGTTTCCAGACTACTCCCGCACCCGCATCAAGGAGTGGATTTTACAGGACAGAGTGACCCTGGACGGTCAGGTTGCCAACACCCCGCGCGAGAAAGTGATTGCCGGGCAACAGGTGCATGTGGATGTCGAGCTGGAAGATGACACCCGCTGGGATGCCCAGGATATCGCGCTCAACATCGTGTATGAGGATGAGCATATTCTGGTGATCGACAAACCGGCTGGACTGGTAGTTCACCCGGGTGCAGGTACACCGGATGGCACCATCCTCAATGCCCTGTTGCACCGTTACCCCAGCATTGCCGAAGTGCCCCGTGCCGGCATAGTGCACCGTCTGGATAAAGACACCACAGGTCTGATGGTAGTTGCCAAGACAGTGCCAGCCCAGACTCATCTGGTGGAAGCGCTGCAGGCGCGCCAGATCACCCGTGAGTACGAAGCAATCGCCATCGGTCACATGACCGCAGGCGGCACTGTGGATGCGCCGATTGGGCGTCACCCGACCCAGCGTACCCACATGGATGTGGTGCCCAATGGCCGACCTTCCGTGACTCACTATCGGGTACATGAGAAGTTCCGTGGTCACACCCGTCTGCGTCTGCGCCTGGAAACCGGCCGTACCCACCAGATCCGTGTCCACATGGCACACATCAAGCACCCGCTGGTGGGTGACCCGGCATACGGTGGCCGTTTGCGCCTGCTGCGCAACGCGACCCCTGAGCTGACCCAGATGCTGCGTGGCTTCAACCGTCAGGCGCTGCATGCCACCATGCTGCAACTGGCACACCCCATCACAGGTGAAGTGATGCAGTGGCACTCCCCAACCCCGCAAGACATGGTGGAGCTGATGGAAGTGCTGCGTGCCGATACCCTCGTTAATCCGGATGACATCGTCTGGAGTTGATGAGCCAGGCGGGTATGCGACCGATCTTGCCGTAACCCGCCATCAAGCATGTCTGACACCCCAAACGGGGCGCCTTAACTGATGACAGCTAAGGCGCCCCGTTTTTATATCGGTGAATTGAAGGAGTCACAGATGAAATGGATCGAACCTGACTGGCCCGCGCCGGCCAACGTCAGAGCCCTGTCAACCACTCGGGATGGCGGGGTAAGCGAGGGGGTTTTCGCCGGGCTGAATCTGGGTGCCCATGTGGGGGATGATCTGGCGCGGGTCGAGGCCAATCGTGGCCACCTGCAACAGGTAGCGGCCATTCCCGGCCCCCTCAACTGGCTTAATCAGGTACACGGCACCGTCGTTCATCCGGTCAGTTGCCATTATGAGCAGGCACCGGACGCCGACGCGGCGTGCGCCCATGAAGTGGAGCAGGCCTGTATCGTGATGACCGCCGACTGCCTGCCGGTGCTGTTTTGTGATCGGGCCGGTACTGTGGTCGCCTCCGCCCATGCTGGCTGGCGTGGACTGAAAGAGGGCGTGCTGGAGGCGAGTATCGCCGCCATGGCTTGCGATCCTGTCGATATCCTTGCCTGGCTTGGCCCGGCCATCGGCCCCACCGCGTTCGAAGTGGGTGGTGAGGTGCGCGATGCCTTTATGGCGGAGCAGGCCGAGGCGGCGGCAGCCTTTGTGCCCTCCCCCAACCAGGGTAAGTGGCTGGCGGATATCTACCAGCTAGCGCGGTTGCGGCTGGCCCGCGCCGGGGTGAACGCCGTTTACGGCGGTGAGCACTGCACTTTCAGCGATGGCGAGCAGTTTTACTCCTATCGCCGCGACGGCCAGACCGGCCGGATGGCCTCCCTTATCTGGCTGACGGCCTGATTGCGCTCCCCGTCCTTTGGCTCAACAGGACGGGGATCCCGCCCCCGCCCCGTGTTGCAGAAAAAATAACCAGCCCTGCCCCTTGAAATAACCCGTACCGGCCGCATCTTTCTTGTCAGAAAGTTATGTTGTTTGCCGCGCAAGCGGCGTCTGCCTCAAAGGGGGAGTGCGATGCGTCTCGATCGCCTGACCAGCAAATTCCAGGTTGCTATTTCCGATGCCCAGTCACTTGCACTGGGTCGTGATCACCAATTTATCGAACCCGTCCACTTGATGACCGCACTGGTCAATCAGAACGGCGGATCAATCCGTCCACTGCTTACCCTGACCGGAATGGACATCAATACCCTGCGCTCGCGCCTTGGCGAAGAGCTGGATCGACTGCCCAAGGTAAGCGGGGTAGAGGGGGATGTTCAACTCTCCAGCGGCCTCGGCCGCCTGCTCAACGTCTGCGACAAACTGGCCCAGCAGCGCAAGGATCAGTTCATCTCATCCGAACTGTTCGTGCTGGCGGCCCTCGACGAGAAAGGCAATCTGGGTGAGCTGTTGCGCGCTCAGGGCCTGAGTAAAGAGAAGCTTGAAACTGCCATCGACAAGGTGCGCGGCGGTAGAAAAATTGAAGATGCCAATGCCGAAGAGAACCGTCAGGCGCTGGAGAAGTACACCATAGATCTGACCGAGCGGGCCGAACTCGGCAAACTCGACCCGGTGATCGGTCGTGATGACGAGATCCGCCGCACCATTCAGGTGCTGCAGCGCCGCACCAAGAACAACCCCGTGTTGATCGGTGCTCCCGGGGTCGGCAAGACCGCCATCGTGGAAGGGCTGGCTCAGCGCATCATCAACGGTGAAGTGCCGGAAGGGCTCAAGAACAAGCGGGTGCTCTCCCTCGACATGGGGGCACTGGTGGCCGGTGCCAAGTATCGCGGCGAGTTTGAAGAGCGGCTCAAAGCGGTACTGAGCGATCTGGCCAAAGAGGAAGGCAACGTCATCCTCTTTATCGACGAACTGCACACCATGGTCGGCGCCGGCAAGGGCGAAGGGGCCATGGATGCCGGCAATATGCTGAAACCGGCACTGGCCCGTGGCGACCTGCACTGCGTTGGTGCGACCACGCTGGATGAGTACCGTCAGTACATCGAGAAGGATGCTGCGCTTGAGCGCCGTTTCCAGAAGGTGCTGGTGGAAGAGCCGAGCGTGGAGGACACCATCGCCATCCTGCGCGGCCTCAAAGAGCGTTACGAGCTGCACCATCACGTGCAGATCACCGACCCGGCAATTGTGGCGGCAGCCCAGCTGTCGCACCGCTACATTGCGGATCGCCAGCTGCCGGACAAGGCCATCGACCTGATTGACGAGGCGGCGGCCAGCATCCGACTGCAGATCGACTCCAAGCCGGAGGCCCTCGATCGTCTCGAGCGTCGCATCATCCAGCTGAAACTCGAACAGCAGGCGCTGATGAAGGAGGATGACGACGCCAGTCGCAAACGGCTGGATCTGATCAATCAGGAGATTGGCGAAAAAGATCGGGAATACAACGAACTGGACGAAGTGTGGAAGGCCGAGAAGGCCGCCCTTGCCGGTACCCAGCATATCAAGGCGGCGCTGGAACAAGCCCGTCAGGATCTCGAAGTGGCACGCCGTGCTGGCGATCTGGGGCGGATGTCCGAGCTGCAATATGGTCGCATCCCCGAGCTGGAGAAACAGCTGGATCTCGCCACTCAGGCCGAGATGCAGGAGACCAGCCTGCTACGTAACCGGGTCACCGACGTGGAGATCGCCGACGTGCTGGCCCGTGCCACCGGCATTCCGGTGGCGCGGATGCTGGAAGGGGAGCGCGACAAGCTGCTGCGGATGGAAGAGCAGCTGCACAGCCGGGTGATCGGGCAGGAAGAGGCGGTTGAAGCCGTTTCCAACGCCATTCGCCGCTCCCGTGCCGGACTGTCGGATCCCAACCGCCCTATCGGCTCCTTCCTGTTTTTGGGGCCAACCGGGGTGGGCAAGACCGAGCTGTGCAAGGCGCTGGCAGAGTTCCTGTTTGATACCCAGGATGCCATGGTGCGGATCGACATGTCCGAGTTCATGGAGAAACACAGTGTAGCCCGTCTGGTGGGGGCGCCTCCCGGATATGTGGGTTACGAAGAGGGCGGTTATCTGACCGAGGCGGTACGCCGTCGCCCCTACTCGGTGATCCTGCTGGACGAAGTGGAGAAAGCCCACCCGGATGTGTTCAACATCCTGTTGCAGGTGCTCGATGATGGCCGCCTGACCGATGGTCAGGGCCGCACCGTCGATTTTCGCAACACTGTGGTGATCATGACCTCGAATCTGGGTTCTGATCTGATCCAGGAGCACCACTCCGAGAAGGATTACGAGGAGATGAAAGCCCTGCTGATGGAGGTGCTGACCCGCAGCTTCCGGCCGGAATTTATCAACCGGATCGACGAGACTGTGGTATTCCATCCCCTCGATGAGGCTCACATCAAATCCATCGCCCGCATCCAGCTCAAGAGCCTGATGGGCCGACTGGAGGCGCAGGGTTACGAGGTGACGGTGAGTGAAGCGCTGCTCGACAAGCTGGTACACGCTGGGTTCGATCCTGTCTACGGAGCACGCCCGCTCAAACGGGCAATCCAGCAAAAAGTGGAGAACCCGCTGGCGCAGGCCCTGCTCTCCGGTCGCATCGTGCCCGGCAAGACGCTGGTACTCGGGGCCGACAGCAACGGCTTGACCATGACCCAGTAAGTGGCCCGATGAAAGACCAACCCGTCACACCTTGCTGCTGACAAAACGCCATCGCTCGGTGTGCAAGAGCTAAAAAACCCCGAAACCATGGGAATGGTTTCGGGGTTTTTATCGCCATCACTGTCATTCGTGACTTCATTCATCCTGTCACGGCACTCAGTACTTCGGACTCTCCCCCTCTTCGCTTACTCTCGCGCTCATCCCCTCTCTGCGCAGAGAGTGGCTGCTGGACTACCGCGCCAACCCCACAGCGGGATATTCAAAAAATAATGCCAGTCAGGCTAACTGACTGGCATTCACCCTCGCGAGCTGTTGTTACATCTTGCGAGTCATCTTAGGAGAGCAGCGCCCCCAGGCTCAGGCAGACCACAATCAGCACAGTCAGGATACCGAGCAGCGGAGCCACCCATTTCAGCCAGCGCACATAGGGCACCTTGGCGATGGCCAGACCGCCCATCACCACGGCGGAGGTCGGGGTGACCAGGTTCACCAGACCGGACGCTGACTGGTAAGCAGTCACCACCAGATCGCGACCCACGTTGGCGAAGTCGGCCAGCGGCGCCATGATCGGCATGGTCAGTACGGCCAGACCAGAGGAGGACGGCACCAGAAAGGAGAGCACCAATTCCAGCACGAACATCACGTTGATGAACACCACGGTAGAAAGACCGGTCACGATCCCTTCTGCGCTGTGCAAAATGGTGTGGGTGATCATGCCGTTATCCATCACCACCACGATACCGCGGGCGATACCGATGATCAGGGCCACACCCAGCAGGTCGCGGGCACCGTCGATAAAGTTTGTGGTCAGCTCCTCTTCGCTCATGCGGGAGATGATACCGACTATGATGGCGGCAGCCAGGAACACGCCGGAGATCTGCGCCATCCACCAGCCCAGCACGGCCACACCGTAGATCATCACGGCGAAGGCGGCAACGAAGATACCCAGCACGATTTTACGGGTCAGGGTGAACTCCAGCATCTGGTCGCTCTTGTTGCCAAGGAAGTGGGCACGGTTCTCTTCCCACTTGTCAGCCACCAGGGATTTGCTCGGATCGCTGCGCACCATCTTGGCGTAACGCATGACGTAGGTGACACAGATCAGCCAGCCAGCTATCAGCATGGCGACACGCAGCCAGATACCGTCGGTAAAGGAGATACCGGCCGCGTTGGCGGCAATCACAGTGGCAAACGGGTTGATGGTAGAGCCTAGGGTACCGATACCGGCCCCCAGCAACACGGTTGCCGCAGCGACGACCGGGTCGAAACGGGCAGCCATCATCACCGGCACCAGCAGGGTGTAGAAGGGCAGCGACTCTTCAGCCATGCCGTAGATGGTACCCCCTGCGGCGAACAACGCCATCAGGATCGGGATCATCCACTCTTCACGACCACGCAGGCGGTCGGTAACACGTTCAATACCGGCATCGATGGCCCCGGTCTTGGTCACAATGCCAAGAAAACCACCGATGATCAGGATAAAGAGGGAGACGTCGATGGCGCCTGCCTCATAGGTTTCGTGGTTGTAGAGGCCATCGATAGGTGCCAGCAGCACATCGACGATCCCCTGAGGATTCCCCTCCACCAGCTTGTAGGTACCCGCCACCGGCACTTCTTTGCCGAGGGCTTCGTTCATGGTCATCTCGTATTTGCCGGCCGGCACTATCCAGCTCAGGGCGGCCACCAGGGCGATCAGCACAAACAGTATCGTGTAGGCTGACGGGAACTTGAATTTGGTCATGGTCCAGCTTCCTTCTGTGGGTGTGGTATCCATGCAGGCTGCGGGTTGTAGGGTTAGAGGTATTATGCCGCTGTCACATGGTCGAAAAGCCGGGGGTTGCCCCCCGGCACCACTACTGCGACCTTAGTCGCCCAGCGTAGCAACCATCACTGCCTTGATGGTGTGCATCCGGTTTTCGGCCTCGTCGAACACGATGCTGTGCTCGGATTCGAACACCTCCTCGGTCACTTCCAGGCCTTTCATGCCATATTTCTCAGCCACTTCCTTGCCCATGGTAGTCTCGTCGTTATGGAACGCCGGCAGACAGTGCATGAACTTCACGTCAGGGTTCTTGGTGGCGTTGATGACATCCATGTTGATCTGGTACGGGGTCATCAGTTTCACCCGCTGATCCCAGGCTTCTTTCGCTTCGCCCATGGAAACCCAGACGTCGGTGTAGAGGAAGTCGGTGCCCAGCACACCCTCTTTCACATCTTCGGTCAGGGTGATGCGCGCGCCGGTCTCTTCGGCGATCAGGCGGCACTTGGCAACCAGATCCTCTTCCGGCCAGAAGGCTTTCGGCGCGACCAGACGAATATCCATGCCCATCTTGGCGGCACCGACCATCAGGGAGTTACCCATGTTGTTACGGGCATCACCCAGGTAGGCGAACTTGATTTGATCCAGACGCTTGCCCTTGCCGTGCTCCAGCATGGTCATGAAGTCGGCCAGGATCTGGGTCGGGTGGAATTCGTTGGTCAGGCCGTTCCAGACCGGGACACCGGCGTAAGCGCCCAGCTCTTCCACGATCTCCTGGCCGTAGCCGCGGTATTCGATGCCGTCATACATGCGGCCCAGTACCCGGGCGGTGTCCTTCATGGACTCCTTGTGACCGATCTGGGAACCGCTTGGGCCGAGGTAGGAGACTTGCGCCCCCTGGTCGAAGGCCGCCACTTCAAACGCACAGCGGGTGCGGGTAGAGGTCTTCTCGAAAATCAGGGCGATGTTCTTGCCGGTCAGGTGTTTGCGCTCATAGCCACCGTATTTGGCTTTTTTCAGGTCGATGGCCAAGTCGATCATGTATTGGATTTCGCGTGGGGTGAAGTCCAGCAGTTTCAGGAAGTTACGGTTACGCAGATTAAAAGCCATGATGAGTTCTCTCTATATTTGTTGCAGACCAATTCGGGCAGTAGTGTTGACTACGCATTCTCAGTACAGATTCGTTAACTAGGCATGTTCGGTGCGAGTGGCGACGATATTGGTACCGGCTTCGCCCTTGAGGATGGCCAAGCCATCTTCCAGCGAACCGATGCCGACCATGCCACCGGTCGCTTTGACAAATTCACAGGAGGCTTCGACTTTCGGTCCCATGGAGCCTGCGTCGAATTTGACCCCGGCCAGCTCGTCCGGGCTGGTGACCCGCAGCGGATGCTGGGTCGGCTTGCCCCAATCCAGATAGACGGCATCGGCATCGGTCAGGATCAGCAGGGCGTCAGCCTTGATCTGCTTGGCCAGATAGGCGGCAGACATGTCTTTGTCGATCACCGCTTCGATACCGGTCAGGCTCTGGCCATCCCAGGTCACCGGAATGCCACCACCACCGGTACAGATGATGAGGTGGCCCTGAGCGATCAGAGTTTCGATGGCATCACCTTCGATGATGCGCTGTGGCAGCGGGGACGGCACCACGCGGCGGAAGAACTTGCCATCAGCCTTGACCACCCAGTGTTTCTCTTCTGCCAGAGCGCGGGCTTCCGCTTCGTCATAGACGGGGCCGATAAATTTGGTCGGATTGGCAAATGCCGGATCCTTGGGATCGACCTGCACCTGAGTCAGCAACGCGGTGACGTTGCGGCTCGGCATCAGATTTTTCAGCTCCTGGATCAGCATGTAGCCGATCATGCCCTGAGACTCGGCACCCAGCACATCCAGCGGATAAGGAGAGACCTTGGTGTAGGCACTGTTTTGCAGGGCCAGCAGGCCGACTTGCGGGCCGTTGCCATGCACCAGCACCACGTTGTACTCCTGAGCGATCAGGGCGATGGTCTTGGCGGCAGTGGCGATGTTCTTGCGCTGAATGTCCGCCTCAAGGGGCTCACCACGACGGAGCAGTGCATTACCACCCAGAGCGACGACGACAGTTGGTTTTTTCATAGTGGTTAATCTCGATTTTGGGTCTGTGTGGCGCCAGCCTCTGCCGGCGCCACGCCGTCTCATCAGATGCTGTCGCGTTCCATCGGGCAGCTCATGCAGCGGGCGCCGCCGCGGCCACGGCCCAGTTCATCACCCGGAATGGAGAGAACTGTGATACCGGCCTTGTCATATTTCTCGTTGGTGTAGGTGTTGCGCTCATAACCCACCACCACGCCGGGACGTACGGTCAGTACGTTGTTGGCATCGTTCCACTGCTCGCGTTCGGCTTCGAAGCTGTCACCGCCAGTAGTGATGAGCTTGAGCTGATCGACACCCAGCGCCTTCTCGATGGCGGTAACGAAGTAACCCTCTTCCTTGATGTTCATGCCGGTGGCGCCGCCCGGAGTCAGACTCCAGCACTGCAGATCTTTGCGAACCACTTCTGGATAAACGGAGAAGGTATCTATATCCATGTGAGTCATGACTGTATCCAGGTGCATGCAGCTACGGTGTTTCGGCAGCTCCATGGCGATGACCTGTTTGGCCTGACCATGTTTGAACAGGCTGCGAGCCAGATGCTCGACCCCTTGTGGCGTAGTACGCTCGGACATACCGATGAGCACAGCACCACGGCCGATGACCAGTACGTCCCCCCCCTCAATAGTGGAGTTGTCGTAGTCATGATCTTCGTCACCGAAGTACTTGATGAAGTCCTGCCCGGCAAACATCGGGTGCCAGCGGTAGATAGCCTTCACATGGTTGGTTTCGCGGCGACGGGCTGGCTTGGCCATCGGGTTGATGGAGACGCCACCGTAGACCCAGCAGGAGGTATCACGGGTAAAGAGGTGGTTAGGCAGCGGTTCAATGATGAAATCGGTTGGGGTGTGCATGCCAACAACCATGTTGACGCCGCGGTGAGGCATCTCGGAGTAGGTCAGGCCACCCGTCAGAATCCGGGCCAGTTCACGGTGCGGCATATCAGCAAGGAAGCAACGCACATCGTTGGCCAGAGAAGAGCCGAGGCGATAATCGGAGACCTGATGTTGCAGCAGCCAGGTTTTGGCTTCCGGCACATCCAGGGTTTCGGCCAGCATATTAGTCAGCAGGAAAACTTCGACATTCTGATCGCGCAGTACCTGAGCGAATTTGTCGTGCTCCTGACCGGCACGCTCTACAGACAAGACATCATCGAACAGCAGGTCCTGGCAGTTGGAAGGGGTCAGACGCTTCAGACTGAGGTTGGGGCGGTGCAACATGACACGGCGCAATTGGCCAACTTCAGAACCTACATTAAATTTGCTCATGATTAAATTCCGTCTAGCAGTGGTCCCTGCGAGTGATTGAATAGATTCCTTCTATTCATGCTCGTGGCTAAGGCGGGATATTCTTTATGTAGGGTATTCGGCTTATGTTCTATCCTGCCCTTGCCTTTCGAGACCGAGGTTAGACCTGCAAACCAACGCAAACTTAGACATTGATCACATTCACTCAGAACTGAATATATTCACCGCTCAATCTATGACCCCAGTAGCAAATCGCACATTTTCCAAACACTCCATGCTGAATAGCCATGCACAACCACCCTGCTATATTTCAGTTTGATTCGTTTTTTATTCATTCATGGTCAATGGCCGGATTAAATTAAAAAACAATAAAACCTTTAAAATCAATTAAATGAAAACATTTAAACAGGAGAGATGAATATTACCGTCTCGCTATTGAATACATCAGCATGACCACCGGATCGGAGGAGAAATAAAAACTCATATCCCCACACTTCATTGCATAAATCTTTTCTTGTCCCAGATCATGGCATTGATGTAATCCCCTTAGCTCCCTGCCCTGCACGCAATACTCTTCCCGATCCGATTCAACTCAATATGCACAAAGTGCGCATCCAGGCAGCTAACTATCCCGGTGAATCATCACAACGCCTTTTGATACTTTTTTCATTAACTGAATTTATTGGTCTCACCTTGCACTGCCACCAACCTCGACTTAACTCAGACAGTGATCCAGATCACATATGGATGGTTCAACCAAGGAGTTGTTATGAAGATGAAACCCATGCTGCTGCTCGCCACTTTGTTCCTGACTGCTCTACCAAGCCTCAGCCAGGCCGAAGGAGCTCCCGCCATGCCCATGGTGGTCTGCCATGTCGACAAGGCCCCCCAAATGCTGGTGCCCGACTATGTCTGCCGCTGGCATGGAGGTAAGGTTCATTACTAGTCGAAACAGCGAGAGGAGCATCACTCCTCTCGCCTTGTGATGAGACAGGCTCCTCCTATACTGAAATCAGCAGTTTTCTCATGGATAGGGGAACGTCATGATCTTGTTGGTCGGTGGAGAGAAGGGGGGAAGTGGCAAGAGCTGCCTGGCACAAAATCTGGCGGTCTACCTCAGATCCCAATTTCAGGGGGAAGTGTTACTGGTCGATTGCGACCCGCAGCGCACCACCTCTGACTGGATTCAGGAGCGCAATGACAACCCGGAGCTGCCACAAATCAACTGCGTTCAGCTCTACGGCAATATCCGCAACGATCTGCTCAGCCTGAAGAACCGCTACGACTACGTCATCGTCGATTGCGGTGGGCAAGACAACCGGGCACTGCGCTCCACTATGGCTGTCGCCACTCACGCCCTGATCCCCCTGCGCCCCAAGCGTCGCGACCTCAAGACCCTGCCCCATATGGAAGATCTCATCACCACCTGCAAGATGGTCAATCCGACACTCAATGCAGCAGTAGTGCTGACCCAGTGCCCCGCCCTGCCCAATCAGGTCAAACGCATTCTGGAGGCGAAAGAGGTCTGCTCTTCGTTCGGTGTCGATGTCCTGAACGCCATCACCTACGGCCGCAATGTTTACGATGACAGCGAAGAAAAGGGGTTATCAGTGATGGAGATCGAGCCTGACGGCAAATCTGCTGAAGAGATCAGGACCATCGCCAAAGAGTTCCTGCAAGTGGGGGTATGAGATGGGCCTGGCTGATCTGAAAAAAAAGCACCAGTTGCATCATCAAAAGAAGTTCACCGTTGACGAGTTTATCGAAGATGCGGAGTTCTACGCAAAAGGCACCCCCAAGGTGGTCAGCCTGGAACTGAACCAGCATAGGGATGAAGCCTTGTCCGCACTGGCCTTTATCGAGAGTGGTGAACACCTTAAACCCAGCTATAAGAAGGCCACCTTCTCGATGAGCGCGGTGGCCATCGACGAACTGGGCAATCTGACCCAGCAAGATGGCATGAACAAATCCCTGTTGCTGCGCCTTTTCACTCACTACTTCTCTTCGCTCACCCCGGAAGAGCGCCAGACCATCTATGAGCGACTCCAGCGCTCATAATTTCCCCATTCAGCCGATCTTTTGGCGCATCGCCAACCGACCCCGAATGACCACCATCAGACCGCAAAATCTGTTTCCAAAGTAACCAAAAAGCCGTGTAAGAGATCTGCCATTCCATATGTAAGCCAACCGCCGAAAAGATCCCCGAGATAATCGGAAGATGGGATCTTAAAACATGACAATGGAACACTTAACATCATGTTTATAAATGAATAAATAGAAACACCCTGCTTTCGAAACAGCTAATGACAAAAACGTTTTCCAATCTGACGTTGTAGCCGGTAAGAAAATCCTTATAGTTACTCATGCACGGACGCAATGAAGTCGGTCAGGAAGACTGGCTGCCAGGGTTAGGCAAATGGACTCACCACAGGATATGGTAAAGGACACCTCCCAGGACGGAGAAAGTGCGACGGGACAGGATGACTCGTCAGGCCAAGATGGCTAAAGGACACCCCAAAGGATTGGGAAGGGGAAACCTAAAGGAAGAGGTAAACAGTCAGGGATTGCAGGGAGCAACTTCGTTCAAGGATATGAGCGATACGACTACCGGGGGCGACGCAAGTCGCCCCCATCTTTTTGTCTGCGTTTCACCGCCCCATTGCTTGCCTCAGCGCAGCACCTTCTTGTCAGAACTTTCTCGACCCTCAGCTTAAGCAAAAATACCTATGGAAAGGGCGCCACAATGACGCCCTTTTCTGATCGGCAAACAAAAACTTATATCACGCGAGAGAACTGCTGTTGGCGCGCCTTGTTGCGCAGATAAACATCGAAGCACATGCAGATATTGCGGATCAACAGCTGCCCCGTGGACGAAACCTCCAGCCCAGCATCTGTCATGCGCACCAGTCCATCGTTGATGAAAGTCTGCAGCAGCTTGAGATCTTCAGCGAAATACTCCTTGAAGTTCAGGCCGAACATCTGCTCGACAACGGCAAAGTTAAGGCGAAAATCACAGATAAGCCGCTTGATCACCTCACGGCGGATCAGGTCATCCTGATTGAGCGAGCAACCTTTCCACTGAGCATGGCCCAGCTCTGTAACTTGGGCGTAGTACGCTTTTAGCTCTTTCTGATTCTGGGAGTAGGCATCGCCGATCATACTGATGGAAGAGACCCCCAGTCCCAGCAGATCGCAATCACCCTGGGTGGTGTAGCCCTGGAAGTTGCGGTGCAACGTACCCTCACGCTGCGCTACTGCCAGCTCGTCATCGGGTTTGGCGAAATGATCCATGCCGATGAATTGGTAACCCTGGCCGGTCAGAAAGGCGATCGTATCCTGCAGCATGGCCAGCTTCTCCTGCGGAGCAGGCATATCGTCTTCTTTCAGCTTGCGCTGGGCCGCGAAGCGACTCGGCAGATGGGCATAGTTGAAAATAGAGAGGCGGGCCGGATCGGTTTTTAGCACCTCTTCCAGCGTATGGTGGAAACTGGCACGATCCTGATGCGGCAGGCCATAGATAAGGTCGAGGTTGGTAGAGCGAAAGCCCAACGTGCGGGCCCGTTCCAACATGGCTTTAATAAAGTCGTTGTCCTGCTCGCGGTTTACCGCGACCTGCACAGCCTTGTTAAAGTCCTGTACCCCGAGGCTGATGCGGTTGAAGCCGACTTCTCGCAGCACATCCAGCATGGTAATGGCGATCTCGCGCGGATCGACCTCGATGCTGAACTCTCCCTCTTCGGCGAAGTGGAAGTGCTCACGCAGCATGGCCATCAGACGGCGCGTCTGTGCTTCATCCAGATAGGTGGGCGTACCGCCACCCCAGTGCAGCTGGGTGACCAGCCGATGCTTGAAGAGCGGTGCCTGCGCCTTGATCTCTTGTTCGAGGTAGTCGAGGTACTCGTCAGCCTTGTGCTGATGGCGGGTAATGACCTTGTTGCAGCCGCAGTAATAGCAGAGCTTGTGACAGAAAGGGATATGCACGTAGAGCGACAGATTGCGCTCGGGATACTGGCCGGCAGCGCGGACAAAATCCGGATAGCCGAAGCCCTCGTTGAACTCCAGCGCGGTGGGATAAGAGGTATATCGCGGGCCGCTGTAGTTATACTTTTCGATCAGGGCCTGATCCCACACAATCTGTTCTACTTGCACGCTCGCTTCCTCTCTTGTTGTTATTGACGGCTCATCGGCCTAACTGAAAATCCTTCAGTTGGGCCACATCCTTGAGGATCTGAGCCTCCAGCTCTGCCTCGTAGCCACTGCGGTCGAGATCCATCCTCATCACTTGGTTGCGTTTGAGGGCTCGCCTGGCCTCATGAGTCGGCATATCTTTCACCTTCTCATACAGTCCGTACAGACCCGGGAACTCGGTTGCAAATACCCGCCCACCCTTGATCTGCAACGCATCTAACAGATTGGTCAGTCGAATGGCACCTTCGGAGTAGTCGCACTGCCCCTCCTGCACCGCATGGGCAATAACTCGCACACTATCCAGAATTAGCTCATTGCGGGCAGCAATCGCCTGCGACTGCATTCCTTGCTGTCGTTTGAGCCTGGCTAGCAGCATACCGGCATAGATGGCCAAGCCTGACAAAATCAGGCCGCCCAACAGGGCGGCCAGCATCCACTCACTCATCACTTTTTCTTCGGCTCAGGTTTTGGCTCAGGCTTGTAATCGACCTGAGTGAAACGATCCCACAGCTCCTCTTCGGAAGCAGGCTGTTGTGGTTCGTCGAACCCGCCATCATCATCACCATCGAACGGGAGGTCATCCTCGTCTTCATCGTTATCGTTATCGATGATCCCCAGCTCATCCATCAGCACCTGATAACGGTCAACACGCTGATCAACCCAGGCCTGCTCGGCAGCTTCCAGGGTTTCACCGGCATCAAGACGATCCAGCAGATCATTCAAGCGATCATCATTTTCGATAGAGGCCAGCTCCTGCTCAGGCGTCATCGCCAGTTTCTTCTCTTTTAGCGGCTTGGTCGTCGTCGGCTTCTTCTGCTTTTCATCCAGCACCAATACAACCGGCTTGCGTGAACCGATCCGTGGGTCTTTGGGCTGCTTATTCGAGTTATTGTTTTGTTGCTCGGCTTGCTGACGAGAGCCTGCCTTCAGGCCCTTGCGCTTGGCAGCCCGCTTACGCTCACGACCTTCCTGAGCACTGACATCAGATTCTTGGCGCTTACCGGTAGGCTTGCGAGTGGGTTGTTTAGCAGACATGAATGGCTAACTCCGAAAAATAACTGGATTGAACCCGAACCCGGGATGATCTGACCCGGTGGGATACGATGCGAGGAACAGTAAGGCTGGAACAAGAACAGGATCTCGCCCCAACTCGGCCAAAAGTGGCCACTGAACACCGCAGGATCGGTATCCTCTGGGCATGTTGCTGGTATTTTGACACAGAATGGCTAATCGGGTTAATGACCCCAACGAAAAAAGGCAGCCGAAGCTGCCTTGATATGTTTATGCGAGTAGATCCTGAAGGGCAAAACAGTATGCTTTACCCTTTCTACTTAAGACTTCTCATCACGTCATATCTTGGTGTGGTCATCCTGACCTTATGTTAAGTCGTTCCTGAATGTGCGTGTGCCTGTTTGACCCGCCTCGACCGCATCCTGCCATCGTGCCGGGGAGTCTGCATCCCGCAACCCATCCCGCTCCGGAGATGGTCACCATCCTGATCCTTCAATCCCTTGCCAGCTCATGCGAGCCCATGGCATCCCGCCACGCCTGCCATCCTCTGCTCACAACATCCCGTTGTGAAAACCGCCACCCAATCCGTGGGTGAATCCATTGAGTCTACTGTATCAACTCTATAAGGTGGCTCAATCCACTCAAAGCATTCTCAATATGCCGAAAAATATCAAATTGCACATAATCAATTGATAAATAATAAATATTTAAAATTGTATGCAATTTAATGAGCCTTGGCCTGCCGCGAGAATGGAAGATCTCTTACAGAACGGGGGGATTAAACCGAGCATTATCGCCAAGCCATAAAAAAGGCTATGTCCC
>NZ_NKWE01000037.1:0-10366 GCF_006243315.1 Aeromonas sobria | reverse complement strand
GTCAGCTGCTGGGAGAACGTGGCCAGGGGCGGCGGCGGTGGTCATTCCGCCCCTCGGCCGAGGTCGAACCGATGACCTCGCCTCACTGGCGGTGCCTTTTTTCAATCCCGCATCCCCGATACATCGATTTCCACCCGCCGAAAACCGATATTCCTGGCCGTTTGCACGGCGGCATCGATAGTCTTGAATAACCGCCAGCCGCCACGCTGGCGCTCAATGATGTCTGTCTCGCCCTGACGGCCAAATCTCACCAGGTGCAGATGATAGCCAGTACCCATTGGTGTACATGCGATCAAGGCTTTGGAAAACCCTCCCTGCTCGAATACCCACTTTGCTTTCAGCTCCTGCATATTGTTCCCTCGATTGCTGCGGCGGCCACCGGGCCAGACAAGAATAGTATGCTGAACCATTAATCAAAAACAAATATTGATTGTTCGTTATCTGATTTTGATGATTGGAAGGGGAAGGGACAGAAAAAAGGCCACTACTGGGGAGCGGCCAAGAAGAGCAAGGTCGTTACCATGGGTAGCGCAACACAAGGTCATTATCTCTCACTGTAGGGATTCATTTAACTCTCAGTTTGCCGGTTTGGGAGGTCAACGGCTTACCGTACAGAACTGTTCCATTGGACTTCATATCCCGCTGAGCCCTGACACCCCATGATAGTGGGGCGAGGAATAACCCCTCACTATAGGAGAACGTATCCCATCTCAACTATATCAAGGAGGCCAACATGCCCATCATTTTGTTCCATATCCTTCACGCTCTAGCCACTAACTCACCTAAGGCAAACTTGTGCTTCGCGGTGGCGGTGCTTTCTAGTGCTGTGTTGGTGAACTCGCTTCGTTGAAGAGGGGGCCATTGGCCCCGTATTTACACAGTCTCGATGGTGCCTGATTTTCTTATTTCTTCGTGGATTTACTAGGTTTTAGAGCTGGAGTGTTCCCTGGCGTATCTTTATTGTCATGGCGACGCTGATCAGGTTTTCCAGTTGATTTAGCTATTGGTTTCGGACCTGGTTTAAGAGCCATAGTAGTTATCCTTTAGTAGTGCGTTAGAGGACGTCCCTCTAAAGGGACGTATGGGCTTTAATTTAAAATATCAATAGTAACTTCTGGATTGTTTTTCAAAATGTGCGCGAACAGCAACAAGCCAGTACACATAGTATGTCGCGGCTAGCTTACTAGTTGACCCTCACTTTGTCGTGTCTGGGGTCACTTCAGAAAACGGAAAAAATCGTACGGTAAGCCGCCAGGCATGGCCTTACTTCTCGCAAACGATCGTTTTTGAAAGGTGGCAGTGATTTGCGAAAATCGTGTTTCCAGTCAATGACATCTGGTGATTGCAGTGATTGCATTGCCACACATGTGGCCGCCTTTTCAGGCGACAATAGGTCTTGTTGGCACATTCAGGGCAGACAAAGCTGTGAGGAAAACGCCAAGTGAACAGCGAGTTTTCGCACTGAGCTTCAGTGCCATAGTCCTTGAGAAACTCAAACAGGCTGCCTCCTTTAGAATATCGCGCTCCTCGGTGACCTGGCGCAGTTCGGCTTTCAGGCGGCGGATCTCGGCTTGCAAGGCAGACTCTTCGAGCAGCTGCGTATTCCGGCGAAGTTGAACAGCCATTCCGGCCAACGTGAACACCCTGATCCCCCCAGTGGCAGGGTAGTTGTCGCCTGATTTTTTCACTGGGGGCTGGAGCTGTAAAATGGCTAATCACAGGATTGCGCCTGAGCTTAGGGAGAGAGCCATCATGCATATGATGCCACCCTATAACTGGAGCCTCAGACAGGTTGCTGATTATATTGGTGTTGGCATTGCAACTGTTCATGGCTGGCGAAAACAACTGGAACTAGAGGGGCTGATCATCCGAAAAATCGAACCCGACTCGGAGCATTCTACTGAGCAAATTTTTACGATCCTGCTTGAAACGGCCGCATTGTCTGAACATGAGCTGGCTGAGTATTGTCGGAAGCATGGTCTGTACCCTGAGCATCTTGTGGCATGGAAGCAAAATTGCCTGGCGGCCAATCAGCCAAAGCATCGCCAGTTGGTTGATGAACAGCGAGCTGTTCGTTCAGAGAAAGCTCGTATCAGAGCTCTTGAAAAAGAGCTGCGTCGAAAAGACAAGGCTCTGGCCGAACTGGCTGCACTGCTGGTACTTCAGGAAAAGTTGTCAGCCCTCCGGGACAACGAAGAGGACGACTGACCTCTTACCTGGAGCGGCAACGGATAATTGCGCTGATAGAGGAAGCTGTAGACCACGGGGCTCGCTATGCGCAGGCCTGCCGAGTTGCTGGTATTGCACACAGGACCTTTCAGCGATGGTTCTGTGACGGCAGGCTAAAACCAGATGGAAGACCATTAGCCAGACGGCCAGTGCCAGCCAATAAGCTGACAGAATATGAGCGAACACGGGTACTACAGGTATGCTCTGAGGCGGAATACGCGTCATTGCCTCCGTCGAGGATCGTCCCCATGCTTGCTGACAGGGGTATATATTTTGCTTCTGAATCAACATTCTATCGGATCCTGAAGGCAGAAGATCAATTGCACCACAGAGCCGGTGGGAAACCCCGTGGTACTTATAGCCGTCCAACCAGCTATACAGCACATGGTCCGAACCAAGTCTGGTCTTGGGACATCACCCATTTACCAGGAGAGGTCAAAGGGGAGCGGTATTATCTATACATGCTCATGGACATATATAGCCGTAAAATTGTGGCAGCGGAAGTGAGGGAGGTTGAGCGCGGTGAATATGCCGCAGCCTTGTTACAGCGGGCCGTCGTCATGGAAAACTGCCGCAATAGCGGACTAATTTTACACTCAGATAACGGGGCTCCGATGAAGAGCTTTACCATGCTGGCCAAAATGTATGAACTGGGCGTCTGTTCATCGTTCAGTAGACCCTGGGTCAGCAATGATAACCCCTACTCGGAGTCGTTGTTCCGAACACTGAAATATTGCCCTGCATGGCCTGCCGATGGTTTTAGCGATATAAGCAAAGCGCGGGCATGGGTGCACAGCTTCATACGCTGGTACAACACCCAACATCGTCATAGCGGGATTAAGTTTGTCACACCAGAACAAAGGCACCAGGGTTTGGATAAGGCTATGTCCCAATTACGTGTTGCATGGGGTGCCCCAGCGCCTCATGCAAACACGCTTTGATATTCACACCCTTCCCATAACGCTCCAGCATCCTGCGCCAACCCAGATAATTCCTCAGGTAGTGCGTCGCCACGCCATGGAAGCGCTCCATCCACTCTTTCAACCGACGGTGATAGCCGTTCACATGCTGAATGTGATACGCGCCGGCCACTCGCTCACCCTGACGATTGCGCACTACTTGATGAGTCACTCCCTGCACTTTACTGAAACTGGCATACACGCCCGCACCATCGCTACACAGCACGGCATCCGGCGAGACAAGGGGCTTTAAGACCGCAATGACTGTTTCGGCATTCATCTTTTCCAACTGAAAATCTGCATGGTGACCTGCACGGTCCTGCACCACCATCACCGGGATGTAATCCGGCCCGGTTCCCCGGGTTCGCCCTTTACCTCCACGACGCCGAGCCAGACGAGGCAATCCCCGTTGCCCCTTGAACGACTCGAGGAAGAAGGTTTCATCGACCTCAACGATACCCTCTTCCCGTGTGGCTTGATGGGCGGCCATGGCACGCAAGAAGCGGTGACGCCAGAGGAAAGCGGTGTTCTTGCTGACCCCGCAGCGCAGCGCTGCCCGGCGGACAGTGAGTCCTTCAATGAGGGCTTGCGCGTAGTCTTCCCAGCACTGCGCTTTACGTAATCTGGCCAAGGGGGTCTTGGTCAGCACGGTACTGGTGCGTAGACAAAGTTTGCAACGGTAGCGACGCAGTCCCCGACTCCATCCCCAGGGGGCCAGCTGATTGGCATCGGCCTGACAATGTGGGCAACCGCTGCATGCAGGTAGCTGGGTATTGAGTGAGGTAATGGTGTGGGGCGCAGTGAGCTCCTGCTGGGCAACACGGCGTTGGCGCAGGGTAAGTTGTGGAAACAGAGACAACAGGTGTTGAAAGGCTGGGGTATCCATGATGGTAGACCTCAAGGTGATGGCCTACTTCAAGCTTAGCCTTTCAACACATAATTGGGACAGCGCCTTGGATAAGCCCCTGCTTAAACAACGGGAAGCTGTCTATGAAGCCGCGCGATGCCAGAATCCTGAACGCTGGTCTGGGAAAACAAGGAACTGGACACCAGTAAGTATGGTGGCGCTCAATCCGGAAAATGAACGCCGGGCAGCATAAAAAACGACAACTACCTTAGCTGGTCAGCAGGCTTACCGTACTGCCTGAGCCAAGTATACAGACTGTGGCTGGATACCCCAAGGGCTCGTGCAACGTCAGCCACCGGCCGTCCGCGCTCGGTGATTTGTTTAACCGCTTCGATTTTGAATGTTTCTGGATAACGCTGACGGGTCATAACACCTCCAATAGTTGCCTCATTTTAAGGCTGTGAGGTGTCTAGGGAACTGGGGGATATTCAACTATTAGTGTTTTTGTTATTTACAATTTCGATGACTAAGTCAGTCAGCCAATCGATTAAAATCATTTCAGTCAATAAAGGCGGCGAAGTAGCAACAAGCAGTATATCTATTTTAAATGCTTGCAATTCTTTACCTTGAAAAGGATAATGGTAATTGTTATCATTCGCATCTACGGGTTATGATATGTTTTTAATAAAAAATAGATTTATCATTACATTTTGTTGTACACCATTTATCGTCTTTGCAAGTGAACCTAATGAAGTTATGATTATAAAAGGTAAACGGAATCATGACATAAATGCAATTACCATTGATCAAAAGGATATATCTAAAAATTTAGCTTATGACTTAAAAAGTTTGCTCCGTACACAACCGGATATCGGCGTTACTGATGGTGGTAGATTCGGCTCCAATGGTCTAGCTATTCGTGGAGTTGATGGTGATCGTGTTGGTATTTTTGTTGATGGCATACAACAAGCAGAAACATTTAACAATGAAATATATAAAGGATATGGGTATTTTAATGGCACAATTAATGAAACCGAGGTTGATTGGCTTAAAAAAGTTACGATCAATAGAGGATCTGATTCTATTTTAAATGGCAGTGGTTCTATGGGTGGTAGTATTTCATATGAAACATTATCTCCATCTGACATAATAGATGAGAAAAAAGGTTTTGGTTTTATATCGAAAAGTGCCTTCTATTCTAGAAATGATCAAAAAAAAGAAACGATAGGTTTCGCTAGTGGCAATTCATATATCGACTTCATGATACTAAATACATACAGAAAAATGCATGAAAATAAAAATCACTCACCAGATAATGATGTCTACGGTCGATCAAGGGGAACTCCAGATCCACGAAAAACAAATAGTAATGCAACACTTATAAAGCTGAATGCTTATCTTACTGAAAAGGATACACTGGGGTTTTCTTGGAATGAAAAAAAAGAAAAAACAAAAACAGATGAAAAGTCGTGGGAGCTATTTGGATCAGACGCGAGACTTGGAGATGATCTTTCATTAGCAGGCTCCCTTGGAGCTTACTATGAGCGAGAGCAAAATGGTTTTATTAAAAAGCTAAAAATATCTGCTGGACAACAGTCTATAGATCAATCAGCCATTAGTATTGTGCAAAAAATCAAAACAAATAAAACTGAACAGATATATAACAGGCGAATTAAACAAGATAATAAAACACTAAAGATGTCAATGGACTTTGACAAAGCAAGTACATTTAATATCGACCATGAGTTCGCATTATCTAGCGGGCTAAAAATAAAGAAATTAAAAAATGAAAACGTTGATACAACTTTCTTTTCAAATGACAAACTTGACGAAAACTATTCAATTATCACACCAGTAAAAAGTGAAGAGTATAATATATCATTATTTGATCAGATTAAGCTTAATTCAGCAACAAATCTACATTTAGGTATTAGAAAAGATTGGGTTGCACATAAACCTGGGCAAAGTAAACCAAGCACAACAGGTAATAAAGAGCATCATTATATAGCGCATAATTATTCTGTTTTATCAATGGGTTTTGGGTTAGACTATAAGCCCATTGAAAGCACTACAGTATCATATAAATTGGGCAAAGGATTTAGAACACCAACAGCACAAGAGTTATATTTTGACTTTGGGACAGATGGGGCCGCAAACCGCCTTGAACCTAATAATGAACTTAAAGAGGAAAGTGCAATAACTAATGAAATATCATTAAAGGTTGAAAAAGGCATTATTAATGCGGCTATTAATGGATATCATACAAAATATAGTGATTTTATTGATCTTAAGCAAAGTGAAAGATTAACGACCAATCCTTGGCATCCGCAATGGGGGCCTGAGTTTTTACCCCAGAATCACTTACAGTACACAAACATAGATTCAGCACAAATAAACGGTGTCGATGCATCAATAAAACTTGATGCAAACATTTTTCTACCTGGATTGTCCATAGAGAACAAAATATCTTATCAACATGGTCGAGCATCTAATGGCGACTCTTTAATGGCAGTTCAACCACTTAAAAATATAACCGATCTGAAGTACTCATCATCTAATGGGGAATTTGAAATAGATGGTATGTTAACGTATTCAAAAGGTAAAAAGTTAAGCGATGCCATTAGGAATGGTAAAGAGTGGAAGTATGTTAATGACTCCTATTTTGTTTTTGATTTGATTGGTAAATATCAAATTACTGACTTTGCGTTCTTCAGAGCAGGGATTTTCAATGTCTTCAATCAAGAATATACAACATGGGATGCTATGCGAAGCATTCCAGAGTTTGGCACAACCAACATGATTGATGAGCAAGGAAAGGGGTTGAGTAGGCTCACTTCTCCAGGTAGAAATTTCTCTGCTGAATTAGCATTTATTTTCTGACAAAAACTTTATTTGATACTATACCTTAAAGGAGATGCAAATCATTAATTTTCATCTCCTTCAGAAGTAATATATATTTCTACTTCGTTATGTTAGGGAAGGCGCGAACAAGTTGATCGCGCCTTCATCATCAGAAAGCCCCGAGTGTAGCGGTCACCTGGGGCGGGGAAGTCATGACTTGCTGGTTTATTTGGGCAACAACGCTCCAACAAATTCTAAAAATGAGGTGATTACCAGGATTATATTATTTATTTAAAAACAATTAATATAATATTAATTTCACTAACACTATGTCACAATTAATTTTTTTCAGAAAAATAAGCAACTCTAACAAATAAAGAAAAAAACACACAGATGAGGTACAAATCATGATTCGCAACATATTTGCAACAGCAATTTTTGCAGCGTTACTAATTGGCTGCAATGACAGTAATGACTCCAACACACCACCAACACCAATCGCCCCATCAAACAAAGCCGAGTACAACATTTTTGTTTCTCATGCATCGACTTATCCACGCTCTGTTATCACTGGACTTATCGCTGCTGAATCGTCTAATAAAAACGACATTTTTGATCTTTATTACTGGAAGGGTACAGAGAAACAGATAGCTGATAATGTTTTTGTTCGTGGTTCCGTTCCGTTGGTCAGCGAAGGCTCACGTTCTGATTGTTATGATGGTTGTGGCCCTGAAACGCCGAAAGAACCCCAAGAGCTGGAAGCTATTTCAAAAATAGTTATGGCCGTACCAGATGGAATGCCTGTAAATCTGGTCATTGAAGAAACATTTATTCGCCGCTCTACTGAGTTGATGACTAGCGATGCACTAAATAACTGTTCCGAATAGTAGATCACTGGAGGAAGGGAACTCAGCCCAGTTTGTGCGATCTCATTAGTCGCCAAACAAAACAAGCCACACCCAAAGGACTGAGTTGATGCCTATCCTACCACCCCTGCCACGGTCACAACGGCGCCGCATTCACAAAATCATCCATGCCACGCGTGATAAAGGGCATGCTCGTCGCTTGATGGCCATCTTGCTGTTACATGAAGGACGCACGATCACTGATGTTCATCACCTTACCGGCGCTGCGCGCTCGACCATCGGTCGTTGGCTTCGGTGGTATCGAGATGAAGGCATAGATGCGCTAGAAGCCTTACCGGCTGGCCGTGCCCCAGTTTTACCTATCGCCAAGATGGTCACCTTACTGGTGCTGCTCATGCAGTTTTCTCCGCAAGATTTTGGTTATCAGCGCAGCCGTTGGTGTACCGAACTATTGGCTATCAAAATCAATCGGTTAACAGGGCTCAATGTGGCCGCCTCCACACTTCGTCGATGGTTACCTCGTATGGGGATTGTCTGGCGCAGGCCCGTGCCGACCTTGCGGATAAAAGACCCGGCCTATCAGGAGAAAATGGCGAATATCGACGCCGCGCTGGCCCGTTGTGATGCGGATAACCCGGTGTTTTATGAGGATGAAGTCGATATAGACCTCAATCCCAAATTAGGGGCCGACTGGATGTTCAGAGCGCAGCAAAAGCGTGTTGTCACTCCGGGGCAGAATGCCAAGCATTACCTGGCAGGCGTTCTTCATGCAGGCAACGGAAGAGTGCTTTACGTCAGCGGGATAAAGAAAAACTCATCCCTGTTTATCGCCATGCTGGAAAAGCTGCGTCACCACTACCGACGAGCCAAAACCATCACGCTGATCCTCGATAACTACATCATTCACAAAAGCAAACAGACCGAGCGATGGTTGAAGAAGAACCCCAAGTTCTGCCTGGTATTCCAGCCAGTTTACAGTCCTTGGGTTAATCACATCGAACGGCTGTGGCACAAGTTACATGAAACCATCACGCGCAATCATCAATGCAGAGGGATGGCCAACCTGCTGGCTCGAGTGAAACACTTCATGGATACCGTGTCTCCTTTCCCGGGGAATGGCTATGGCACAGCGAAGGTGTAGCACTATTAGGATCAGTTATTTAGCCCGTGTTAATTCAATAACTGTTGTCCTTGAAGGTTCAGGTTCTATTGTTCCAAACAATCGCTTGGATCGTGTTTTGGAGCTGGCTGATCAAGCGAATGCCCACGGCGTGAAAACGTTCAAAGTTCAGATATTTGATACTATGAATTTGGACGTACTAGCACAAGATCACGACCAATGGAATAAAATAATTAATGATCAGTACATTACTCTTTTGCCTGTTAGCTTCTCAAAGCTTGGTAAGCAGATCTCAGATGGATACGAAACAAATGTTTTAGGAAAAATAATAAAAACATTTGGATTCGACTTAAAAACAGCATTTAATAAATCGCCGAAATATGATGAGAATAAAAAACTACTTGTTTTCTTTGGCTCGTCACGCAATAGTACTGTAAACAGCTCAGAAACCCGTAAGGGCGGTGATTATAACAACATGATGTTGATTGATAGTTATTTAAAAAAATCAGAAATCACAGACAAATACAATATTGCAATAAAGCCACACCCAAAACTTGCCTGGATCAATACATATATTTCTGAGTCAGGTATCGACGCTTCTTATTTCTCATCAATGCCATATGAACTTTTAGTTATTGCTGGTGGAAAAAATATCGATGGTTTCTCTGTACCAGTTATTGACAGGGTTGACTCTACGTATTCAACCATTCTATTTAGTGTGGACGTGAATAAGATTCACTCTATTATTGACTACAGTCCTTATACTGGATTTACATCTGAAAAAGATAGCATTGAATTTATGAAAAAAAATTATAACCTTGGTGATGGGTGGGGAATTAATTCTTATGAAGACTATGCCAGCACTCTAAAGTATCAACTCAGCGCACCACACGTCGAAGTTACCAACGTTGAAGCGTTCGTTAACAACTAAAACAGCATAAAATCAAAATGGCGTTCATATGAAGGGGTCTGCTCACGAAAGGGAAAAAATCGTACGTTAAGCGGGAATTGTGTCCGTTTGAACCTATAGATGTTGTGCTGAGGGTGTCAGTAAATGCCTGCAATGGCTCTACTTTGACAGGTTAGGCCATCATTCCTGACGTCTGGAAGAAGTGTACTCCAATCTGACAGTGGCAAGAGCAACGTCAGGAATGGCACAGCCTCAGCTTCGATACCAATCTCTTAGCGTACAAAAATATCCGTTTCGTGCGCTGACCCCAGGAATATCGGTTTTCGGCGGGTGGAAATCGATGTATCGGGGATGCGGGATTGAAAAACGGCACCGCCAGTGAGGCGAGGTCATCGGTTCGACCTCGACCGAGGGGCGGAATGACCACCGCCGCCGCCCCTGGTCACGTTCTCCCAGCAGCTGACCTGGGGGATCAGATCAGAAATGCGTCGAGCGACTCGCCACTTGCGATAGCAGCAGCGATCTGGGCAGGCATGCGGCCCTGACCGGTCCAGGTACGCGCTTCACCCTCTACCAGGTAACGGTACTTGGCCG
>NZ_NKWE01000036.1:0-33250 GCF_006243315.1 Aeromonas sobria | reverse complement strand
GGTGGAAGGTTTGTTCCACCACTTCCGGTTCGGCTGGTGGAGGGGGGACCACGACCGGGGCGGGCGTGGGGACCGCTTCTGCGGGTTGGCTGCGGTTCGGGTGGATCACTAGCTCCAGCGTGGCGGTGCTGATGTCGCTGACCCAGCGCTGGGTGCCGCTGTTGGCTTTGCCGTTATCCGGGTCATCGCCAACGCGCACTATGTAGCGGTAGCGTGCCTGCAGATCGACCCAGTCATGGAGCCGGGCAGTCACTCCCAGACCAGCCAGCGGTGCCAGGTTGTCGTCCCCGCCGTTGACTGATTCTACGTGATAGATATAGCCACCGCCCTCGGCAAAGAGCGAGAACATCTCGCTGAGCGGCAGGCGGCCAATGACTGACAGCGTGGCTCCCTTGCTGTTGAAGTCATGGCCGCTGATATCCCAGTCACCGGTGGAGAGATAGCCAATCTCGGCCCCCAGATTTTCCGTGAAGTTGTAGCCGCCAAACAGGGAGAGCGCAGTCGCATCCTTGCCGACATCCTGACTGAAATCATTCAGATTGTGGGCAATGGCCCAGCCACCGCCGACCCCGGCATACCAGTCGTGAACCGGTTCCGCTTGTGCGCCTGTGCTCGCCAATGCCAGTGCAATCCACACAGGTTTTACTCTTATGTTCATCGCGTATCCTCGTCGATGTTTGGTGTAGTGGGGTTGCCTGCTGGTCAAACCCCACACTTATGTATAGGTGACGGGCTGCTTTTAACCACCAAAGAGGTATGGGGGCCGCCCGCTGCGAACCTGAATCATGGACGCGAGACGGTAAGATGGAGAGGTCACAGAGGAGAGTTACAAGATGGGCGAAATGAGCGGCAAGAAAAAGGAGGCCAGGTGGCCTCCTTGCTATGTCGGATGACAGGATTACTGTTTGACTTGTTGCACGCCGGTGACGCGCACTTCAACGCGGCGATCCGGCGCCAGGCAGGAGATCAGCTGAGCCTTGCCCTTGACGCTATTGCACTGGGTACCGGTGACAGGATTGGCTTCACCGCGACCTTCGATGGCAACTTTGCCAGCCGGCAGACCCTTGCCTACCAGGAAGTCGGCGACGGTACGAGCGCGCGCTTCGGAGAGTTTCTGGTTGTAGGCGTCAGAGCCGATGCGGTCGGTGTAACCGACGACCACGGCGCTGCCATCTTTCGGCTGAACCTCAACGATCTGCTGATAGAGGGTGTTGAGCGCTGCGACACCTTCTGGCTTGAGGGTCGATTTGCCAAAGGCAAACAGCACATCAGAGCTCAGGGCGAAGTTTTTGTCGACCAGTACCGGCTCGGGAACCGGCTCAGGGGCGGGGGCGGCAACCGGGGCAACATAGGAGGTGCGGTTCGGGTGCAGCACCAGCTCCAGGGTGGCGACGCTCATGTCACTTTCCCAGGTTTTCTGCTCGCTGCCCAGATTCCACAGATAGCGGTAGCGGGCTTGCACATCGATAAGGTCAGAGACCTTGGCGGTCAGGCCCAGACCCGCCAGCGGCGCAGTGCCGTTGTCGCTGTTGCCATTACCGTTGACGTGATTGAAGTAGGCACCACCTTCAGCAAACACTGAGAAGATGTCGTTCAGCGGCAGACGGGCGATGCCGGAGAGGGTTGCACCCTGGGTTTTGAAGTCGGTTCCGTCAACGCCAGCACTGCCAGCGTAGAGGTAGCCCAGTTCAGCGGCATAGTAGTCGTTGAAGTTGTAGCCGCCGAACAGACTCAGTGCGGTGGCATCTTTATCGGTATCCAGACCCTTAACATCATCCAGACCGTGGGCATAAGCCCAACCTGCACCGATACCGGTGTACCAGTCATCGGCGGCTTGTGCTGTGGTCCCTGCGGCGGCCAGCGCCAGTGCAATCAGGGTAGGAGCCATTTTGAGTTTCATCGGTTTATCCTCGTTGTGTTAGCCCATGTCGGGCAATGCACTTGTTTTTATTGCTGCGAAAAAATCGCCAGCAAAGCAGATAGCGAAGGCTTTTGGACTCTCATGATGCATTGGCGTCATGGACAACAGACCGGACACGAAGCGCTTTTTAGTGCTTATCCAATACCTTACAGGCGCAACTACTCTATGCTTTTGGGCGTTAGCAGGCAAGTTAAGGGGGAGATGTGACAGGCAAGCGGGGGAGGGGGAAATAGATATGCAAAAGGGGATGCGTTAGCATCCCCTTTTCGTAGCATTCAAGTCAGTTCAAATTACTTCTGAACTTCTTGTACGCCAGATACACGTACTTCTACGCGACGATCCGGAGCCAGGCAGGAGATCAGCTGGGCTTTAGCGGTAACGTTGTTGCACTTGGTGCCGGTTACCGGGTTAGCTTCGCCACGACCTTCGATAGCAACTTTGCTAGCGGCCATACCTTTGGTTACCAGGAAGTTGGCAACGGTGCGAGCACGTGCTTCAGACAGCTTCTGGTTGTAAGCGTCGGAACCGATACGGTCGGTGTAACCAACAACAACAGCGTTGCCATCTTTCGGCTGGAATTCAACGATTTGCTGATACAGACCGTTCAGGGCTGCAACGCCTTCCGGCTTCAGAGTCTCTTTGCCGAAGGCAAACAGTACGTCGGAGTTCAGAGCAAAGCTCTTCTCAACCATCTGCGGAGCAGGGGCCGGAGCTTCTGCAACAACCGGAGCTGCTACCGGAGCAACGTAGGAAGTGCGGAACGGGTGGTATACCGCTTCCAGAGTAGCAACGCTCTGGTTGGACTTGTAACGGTCACCGTTGTCAGCGTGCAGGTCAGCAACGTCCCACATGTAACGGTAACGAGCTTGCAGATCCAGCGCGTCGTTTACTTTGTAAGTCACACCAGCACCAGCCAGCGGGGAAACTTTAGTGTCGCTTACACCCAGACCGTCGGTGTGAGCCCAGTAGGCGCCGCCTTCAGCAAACAGGGAGAAGTCGTTGCCAACTGGCAGACGAGCGATACCGGACAGGGTTGCGCCCTGGTTTTCGTAGCGGTTGCCGTCGGTGTTACCACGACCGGCATACTGGTAGCCCAGTTCGGTACCGAAGTTTTCGGTGAAGTTGTAACCAACAAAGGCGTTAGCTGCAGCAGCATCTTCTTCGCCTACGTTGGTGCTTTCGATCTTGTTCAGACCGTTGAAGTGAGCAGCACCAACACCGGCACCGAAGTAGATGTCGTCAGCAGCGTGAGCAGCGGTAGCACCCAGAGTAGCCATAGCGATGGCAATCAGGGAAGGAGCCATTTTCATCATAAAAAAATCCTCGTTGAGATCGCACGTTGTTCACGTGCTTCGCACTTTTTAATTTATGTAAACTGCAGCTCCGCCGTACTGCTGGCGTCGAGTCTGGCAGGTGACCCGGAGGTTCCGGGTTTGCACACTCTCCTGGTGTGTCTCGTGCGCTGGTTCGGTACGCAGAACGTAATAAACCGCTACCAGGCAGCTGGCGTCATTCCAATGACGAGGCGCACTCTATGCCGATTTGAAAACATGATCAAGCTCACAAATGAGCCTTATGGCAAATTGTGTCGTGTGGATAACTGGCTGTTTATCCAGATTAATTAGTGATCCAGATAGGCCCGGTGCAGTTTCTTTTCAAGCTTCATATAGGCCTGAACCCAGTCAGAATGCGGGTTGGCTGGATATTCTCTGGCCGTAAAGACTGCGAGGTAATCTGCCTCCGTTGCACCCTGTAACAGGGGGGTGAAACCAGTCAAAAAATGGCGTGCCAGATAGGGGTCTAATGGCCAGATATTGAGGATGGCCCGCGCCACTGGCTGAACCGCAGCTGAACAGAGAAAATGGCGGTGTCCCGCCTCCAGCCAGACGGCCATCTCGGCCATGCCAGATTCGGGTACCAGACCACCATCACCCGGGGTGGTCGCCAAGGTCATTGTTTGTCCATTGACGGTGATAATCTGGCCGTTGCTATGCAATGTTCCATCGTGGCTGCGCAGAGGCAAATCCTGGTGGTCCAGTTCTAAAAACAGGCTGCATTTGTCTGACAGGGTCACCAAGACCTCGTTGGCCTGGCTGTGCAACAGGCCCGGGAGCCAGAATGCTTCGGCGCGATATTGTTCACCCTGATGGAGTTGTCGCTGCAGTTCTGCGGAGCTGGAAACGGGGTGCAGGCGAGAGATAATGCCGGGAAACGCCATACTTATTCCTCTTTATGGGTAGCCGGCAGATTATACGAGTTATTAGGGGGGCCACAATATGGGTTTCTTTTCGAGACTGTTTACCTGAAGCGGCTGAGCGATTACCATCCGCGATGAAGACAAGGGTTGTCGCCGAAAGGCGCTCATAAAGATAGAGGCTCGACCATAACGAGTCCGCACAAAACTGATACACTTGACTACGAGTCGTCGCGAAAAATAAGGCGGAGTAAATCCGCCAAAAACGGAGTATGGAACATTATGAATTCAAATATCGTCACTGTTGGCAAGAAGATCCGTCAGATCCGCGAAGCGGTTGGTTTGAGCCGTCCGAAGTTTGCTGATCTGCTGGGTGTTCCCCCCACCACGCTGAAGAACTACGAGCTGGGTTATCGTGAAGTGGGTGGCGCCTTCCTGGTTGCCCTGGCTCACCACCCGGATCTGCACAAGTTCACCCTCTGGCTGCTGGCAGACAAAAAAGTCGCCGAAATCGGCCAGATTGGACCGGATGATCTCGCCAAGGCGTGATCATCAATGTGAATAGAAATGTCGCCTGCGGGCGGCATTTTTTTTGCCTGAAAATCAGCATCCTGGCGCCTGCATTTTCGTTATCTGTGCTCTATATAGGGCTTTTGCTCAAAAAATCTTGGCAAACCACCATAAACCTCAGAAAATTCCTACCCTCAAAACCCGGTTCATCTCGCATGATGCGAAATAAGTGAGACAAGTATGAGTCAAACCACCCCCAAGGCCCGCGATGGCTTTACCAGCAAGTTCGGCGTGCTCGCCGCCACCTTAGGCTCTGCCGTCGGCCTCGGTAATATCTGGAAATTCCCCTATCTGACCGGTGAAAACGGTGGCGCCAGCTTTTTGCTGGTCTACGTGATCGCGACCCTGCTGGTCGGTTTGCCGGTGATGATCTCCGAGATCATGCTGGGCCGCAAAAGCAAGACTGATGCGGTGACTACCCTCAGCAAGCTGGCACCCAAGGGCCAACCCTGGTGGCTGATTGCGGTGATGGGGGTGCTGGCAGCCTTCCTGATCATGTCTTTTTACTCGGAAGTGGCTGCCTGGGTGTTTGCCTACATCTTCAAGGCGATCGACGGCTCCATTCTCTCCACCGATCCCAAGGTCACCGGCGCTGCATTTGGCGCGCTGATCAGCAACCCGCTGCAGAGCCTGCTGTGGCAGTGGCTGGTACTGGCCCTGATGGGCGGCATCTTGTTGATGGGGGTCTCCAAGGGGATCGAAGCGGTCACCAAGAAGTTGATGCCGGTGCTCTTTATCCTGTTATTGATCATTGGTGTCCGCAGTTTGACCCTGCCGGGGGCGAGCGAAGGTCTCTCCTTCCTTTTCTCGCCAGATTTTTCCAAGATCACCGCAGGGGTGGTGTTGACCGCCATGGGGCTGGCCTTCTTCAAGCTCTCCATTGGCATGGGCTGCATGATGACTTACGGCAGCTACTTCCGTGATGACCAGAACATTCCGGTCACCGCCTTTCGGGTGATGTGCGCCGACCTGTTTGTCTCCATGCTGGCCGGTATCGCCATCTTCCCGGCGGTGTTTGCCTTTGGGTTTGAGCCGACCGCCGGTCCTTCGCTGCTGTTCATCACCATTCCTGCGGTGTTTGCCAGCATCCCGTTTGGCCATGTGTTCATGGTGCTCTTCTTCGTGCTGTCAGCCATCGCGGCTACCGGCGCCATGCTCTCCATTCTGGAAGTGCCGGTTTCGGTGCTCTCCGAGCGCTTCAAGATGAGCCGCCCCAAGGCGACCCTGATCAACCTGCTGGTGCTGGGGGCGGTCGGTTCCACCTGCGCGCTCTCCAATAACGTGCTGGCGGATGTGCAGATTGCGGGCAAGACCTTCTTCGATCTGTTTGACTACCTCTCCTCCAACATTCTGATGCCGCTGGGCGGTATCTTCCTCTGCCTGTTTGTGGGCTGGGTATGGGGCGAGGAGAAGATGCGCGATGCCCTGAGCAATGGCGGCGAGCTGGCTTTGCCAATCCTCAAGCCACTGTTTTTCATCATCCGTTACGTGTCGCCCTTGCTGATCCTGATCGTGATGCTTAAAGGGTTGGGGCTGTTCTAAGCCTGCCGTTTGGTCATAGCAAAAGAGCGTCGTAAGGCGCTCTTTTTGTTGGTGCGATGGGCGTGAGGGTTACAGTAACCCGAGGCGGCCCAGTTCATCCTTGAGCTGATCGAGGTTGCGCTCGACACAGGCTTCCCCTTCATTGATGGCGTCGCTGGCGCGATGAAAATCCATGATGGATAAGCTGCCAAGGCGTGGGCAGAGCTGAATGTCTGGCGGGTCACCAGCCATCCGGGCACGGGTGATCCGCTCCTGCATGATGTTGATGGCGCCGCTCATCACGCTCCACAGACCGGGCGTAGCGGGGGGCGTCTCCCCTCTATTGAGCCACTGACTGAGCAGACCGCTGCTGCCCGGTTGATCCGGTTGATCCGGTTCATCGGTCCAGGGCTGGTGCATGTCAGTGTTGAGGTTGACCGCAATCACCACCTCTGCGCCCATGGCGCGGGCCAGCGAGATGGGCACCGGATTGACCACGGCGCCATCGACCAGCCAGCGGTCGTTCACCCGGGTCGGGGTGAGGATCCCCGGCATGCCGCAGGAGGCACGTACCGACTGGCGCAGCGGGCCCTGTTGCAACCAGATCTCGCGGCCGGTATCGAGTTCGGTGGCGACACAGGCGAAGGGGATCGGCAGGGACTCCAGCTCCGGGTTGCCCAGATGGTTGGCAGCAAGGCCAAACACCTTTTCACCACGAAACAGCCCGCCAGAGAGGGCCGGGTCGAGCAGGCTGACCACCTGCAGGCGAGTAAAGCCGCGCACCCATGACTCCAGCCGATCCAGTTCTCCGGCGGCATACGCAGCACCAACAAAGCTGCCGATGGAGCAGCCAGCGATCAAATCCGGTTTGATACCGAGACGCTCAAGAGCGCGGATGACGCCGATGTGGGCCCATCCTCTGGCGGCGCCGCTCCCGAGAGCGAGCCCTACGCGGGGTTTACGTGGCACGACTTTCCTCCAAAAAGGGGTGTGAGGGATCAGCTTACGTCGAGAGTCATCAGGCGTCACCCTGCCATTTTTCGCTGCGGTTGCGGCCGTTGGCCTTGGCCTGATAGAGCGCCTCGTCGGCACGGCGCACCGCCTCCTGGAGCGGGGTGCCATCTGCGTGGGGGTGATAGCCGAGGCTGATGGTCACGGCCAGCGCAGGTTCAATGGCTCCCCAGTCATTACCGGCCACGGCGGTTCTGAGCCGCTCCGCCATGTCGGCGAGCTGCGTGTCGTTGCAATCGTTGACCAGCAGCAAAAACTCTTCGCCGCCCCAGCGGATCAGGCAGTCTTGTTTTCTTAGCTGTTGCTGACAGAGCTGCACCAGCCGGATCAGCACCTTATCGCCCACGGCGTGGCCGAAGTTGTCGTTGACCCGTTTGAAGTGATCCGCATCGAACATCAGGATCCCCGGCCGCTGTCGCGTCAGCTCGCCTGATTGCTCCAGTCGCGCCAGATAGTGGCGGTTGAAGGCGCCGGTGAGGGCATCATGACAGGAGAGATAGTTAAGCCGCTGGTTGAGACGATGGGATCTCAGGTTGGAGAGGACCGCCAGCAGCATAAAGAGGATGGCGAGCAGGGTCGGCGTGGACTGGCAGAGCATGGCCCACACCAGCGGCAGTAGGGTGACGTTGTGCACCAGCCGCAAGGGGGTGTCCGGGATCGCCAGGGTCAGTTGCAATGCCCCCTCTCGCCACTGGTACTCTGCGGTTGGCTCGGTGTTTTTCGGCACCACCGGCTGTAGCGCACTGCTGGCCAGTACCTGTTGGTAATGATTGAGCAGCAGATACTCACCCAGCGCCGGTGTCAGTTGATTGAGTTGCGATTGTAAGCGTGAGAGCAGGATATCCATGCTGATCATCCCTACCAGCGAGCCGTCCTTGTAGAGAGGCTGGGACATGGTGACCATGGTGCCCAGTCCGGCAAAATCTTCGTAGGGGCGGGAGAGAATGGTGTCCCGGCTGGGGTTAGGTGACATCAGCGCATCCTGCCAGTAGTGCTTGTCATAGATGCTGCGGGCAAAACGAAACTGGCTGGAGGGGATCCAGGGATAGAGGTAGATGAAGTTGTCCACCCCGGTGAAGTAGGCCCAGGCGATCTCGTTGCCAAGGCGCTGGCTGGCGGTGGCCAGCAAGGGGGAGAGGCTCAGCGCCAAATGAAGTTGCGCCTCCCGCGAACTACCGGGGGGTGGCAGCGGGCCGTCACCGGTGAGGTTGCCCGCCAGTCCGGCCGGTAAATCGTCCGGGAGCTTGTCGAGGGCCAGCCCCTCTGGCAGCGCCTCGATATGGCGATAGAGCTGACGGGTGAGCACCGACTGGGGGTCGCTGCGCAGTCGCTCTTCGGCCTGACCGCGCATCGCCTCCAGAAACACTTCGGTCTGTTTGAACCGATCCCGCAGGTAGATGGCGCTGTTGAGGGTACCGCTCTGGTAGAGGCGTTCTATCTGTTTCTGGCTTTGCCGCAAGGTCAGACCAATCAGCAGGATGACCACGGCGAACAGGAGCCAGGTCAGGCGTGTGAGAAAGCGGTGGTCAGACATTTTGGGCATAGGCAGTCAGTCGGGTTGCGAAAGAAATTGTCGTTAGTGTATGCGAGCTGGTCTGAAAAAAAACTGAACCGACCAAGATGCAGTGATCTCGCGCCACGCCTGTTACGTTTTGTCACATTTATACATAGTTACGGCATAGTATGGGGCTAAAATGGCCCCAATCTGGATTTACCTTCCTACTCTTCATGGATTGTTCGATGAAAATGCGTATCTGGCTCGGTGTGGGCCTTTCCTTGATTGTGATTGCTGCTGTCTGGACCATGCGCCACAGCGAACCCGCCGCCAAAGCCCCGGCCAGAGAGGTCAATATTCGTAGCCAAACGGTCGCGCAGAGTCTGGCTGAGCCGACCCTTAAACTGGTGGGCAAGCTGGTTGCCAACAATTCGGTGGTGATCAGCCCCGAGGTGACCGGTCGCATCGTCAAGATTGCGGTGCAGTCGGGTCAGCAGGTCAACCAGGGCGATACCCTGATTGCGCTGGATACCGGCAAGCAGCAGGCGGCGGTGGCCGAGCAGAGTGCCAGCCTGCGCGATGAAAATCGCAAGCTGGGGGAGATGCGTAAACTGGTGGCCCGTGGCGCCGTGACCCAATCGTTGCTGGATGGGCAGGAGGCCATGGTGGCGCAGGTGCAGGCGCGGCTCGATGCCGCCCGATATGAGCTCTCCCTGCGCACCTTGCGGGCGCCGTTTGCTGGCACCGTGAGCCTGATTGATCTGAGCGAAGGGGCGCTGGTCAACAGCGGCGATACCCTGCTGCATCTGGATGAGATCGACAAACTGCGCCTCGATCTGGCGGTGCCGGAGCGTTACCTCTCCCTGCTGAAACCGGGCATGGCGGTCACCGCCACCAGTACCGCCTGGCCGGATCAGCACTTTAGCGGCACCCTCACCACCCTCGATAGCCGCGTTTCCAACGATACCCAGAACATCAAGGCGCGGGTGATGATCCCCAATGACAGCGGCCAGTTGCGGCCGGGCATGTTACTCAACGTGGCGCTGGCGCTGCCTGCCCAGCAGCTCACCCTGATCCCGGCCCAGTCGGTGGAGTACGCTGGTGAACAGCGCTTTGTTTACCGTCTCGAGGCCGATGGCCGGGTCAAACGGGTGCCGGTGGTACTCGGCGAGACCGAAGGGGAGACCGTCTGGGTCACCGAGGGGCTGAAAGTGGGGGATCGCATCGTGGTCGAGGGCTTGGTCAATCTGCGTGATGGGGTGCAGGTGCGTGATCTGGCCGAGGTGAACGGCTGATGTGGCTCTCCGATATTTCAGTACGCCGCCCGCTGGTGGCTGTCGTGCTCAGCGCCCTGCTCACCGTGTTCGGGCTGGTGGCTTTTTCCAAGTTGACGGTACGGGAGATGCCCGATGTGCAGACGCCGTCGGTCTCCATCACCACCATGTATGAGGGGGCAGCCCCCTCGGTGATGGAGAGTCAGGTGACCAAACCCATCGAGGATCAACTCTCCGGTATCAGCGGCATCAAGAACATCAACTCCATGACCCGTAAGGGGCGCTCGATGATCACCGTCGAGTTCAAGCTCGGCTGGAACATGGTGGAAGGGGTCTCTGATGTGCGCGATGCCCTCTCCCGGGCAAAGGACAAGCTGCCGGATGATGCCGATGATCCGCTGGTGACCAAAGACAGCGGCAACGGCGACGTGGCTATTTGGCTCAACTTCAGCAGCAGCCAGATGGACCGCACCGCCATGACCGACTACGCCAACCGCGTATTGGTCGATCCCCTGAGTCTGGTGGATGGGGTGAGCGAGGTAGAGCTCTCCGGTGACCTGACCCAGGTGATGTATGTGCGGCTGCGGCCCGCGGATATGGCGGCCCGTGGCATCAATGTGACCGATGTGCAGGATGCCCTCAAGCGGGACAATATCGAGCTGCCGGGCGGCGAGATCCGCAACAACAGCATGACCATGGCGGTGCAGATCGCCCGGCTCTACCACACGGCGGAGGATTTCCAGCAGTTGCAGATCCGCGCTGCCGCCAACGGTCAGAGCGTCTATCTGGCCGATATCGCCGATGTGGCGGTGGGGGCCAAGAACGAAGACAGCGCCTATCAGCGCAACGGCAAAGAGAGTCTGGGTATCGGCATCGTCGCCCAATCCACCGCCAACCCGCTGGCGGTGGCGCAGGGGATCGAGCAGAAGCTCGGCGAGATGCAGCGCTTCCTGCCGGAGGGGGCCAAGCTCGAGGTGGATTACGACTCCACAGTCTTTATCAAGCAGGCCATCGACGAGGTGTATGAGACTCTGGCCATCTGCGCCGTGCTGGTGGTGGCGGTGCTCTATCTGTTCCTCGGACAGGCCCGCACCACCTTGATCCCGGCGATCACCGTACCGGTGTCGCTGATCTCCGCCTTTATCGGCGCCTGGTACTTTGGTTTTTCCATCAACCTCATCACCCTGCTGGCGCTTATTCTGGCCATCGGACTGGTGGTGGATGATGCCATCGTGGTGGTGGAGAACATTCACCACCATCTGCAGCGGGGTGAACCGCCGCTGCTAGCCGCCTGGCACGGCACCCGCGAGGTGGGCTTTGCGGTCATTGCCACCACCGCCGTGCTGGTGATGGTGTTTGTCCCCATCGCCTTTATGGATGGCATGGTGGGGCGGCTCTTTACCGAGTTTGCGATCCTGCTGTCGCTCGCCGTGCTCTGCTCCTCGCTGGTGGCGCTGACCCTGACCCCGGCCATGGGCTCCTGGCTGATGCGCCCGCTGGATAAGCCGAATCGACTGACTGCCGGGCTCGATCGTGGCATGAGCTGGCTGGAGGGGATCTATCGCCAGCTGCTGGCGTGGGTATTGCGCCGCTCCCGCTGGATGCCGTTGCTGTTGCTGCTCTGCCTTGGCGGCATTGGCGCGCTGTTTAGCCAGATCCCCAACAGTCTGACCCCCACCGAGGATCGCGGGGTGGTGTTCGTCTTCGTCAAGGGGGCCGAGGGCACCAGCATAGAGCGGATGAAGCGCAATATGCAGCAGGTGGAGTCAGCCATCATGCCGATGCTGGGGCAAGGGGTGGTGCAGGCGCTCAGCTTCAGTACCCCTGCCTTTGGTCGCGGTGGCGATCAGACCGGCATGGCGATCATCCAGCTCACCGACTGGGCCGCGCGCGATATCACCGCCAGTGAGTTTGCCCGCACCCTGGGGGGCAAGCTGTCAGGTATTCCTGATGTGATGATCCGTCCCTTTATGCCGGGTTTTCGTGGTGGGTCCACTGCGCCGGTGCAGTTTGTGCTGCAGGGTAACGACTATGGCGAGCTCTACCTGCAGGGACTTGAGCTGCAAAAGGCGGCGCTGGCCAGCGGCCTGATGCTGAGCCCGGATCTCGACTACGCCGAGAAGACCCCCGAGCTGCAGGTGACCATCAACCGTGACAGCGCCAGCCAGCTTGGCATTCCGGTCTCCACCGTTGCCAACACCTTGCAGGCGATGTTGGGCGGGGTGAGCAAGACCACTTATGTGGACCGGGGCGAGGAGTATGACGTTTATCTGCGCGGCAACCAGACCGAGTTCAACGGTATCTCGGATCTTGGCCGCATCTACCTGAAAGCCGCCAACGGCGAGATGGTGAGCCTCTCGACCCTGGCCACCGTCAAACAGGTGGCAACCGCCAACCGCCTCAACCACTACCAGCGGCAGAAGGCGATTACCCTGACGGCCGACGTGCACCCCGACCACACCCTCGGCGAGGCCCTCGATTTTCTCGATGGCTGGGCCACCACCAATCTGCCGACCGGCATGACGGTGGATTACGCCGGTGATTCCAAAGATTACCGCGACAATCAGGGGGAGATGGCGCTGGTGTTTGGCCTCGCCCTGCTGGTGGTCTATCTGGTGCTGGTGGCCCAGTTCGAGAGCACCCTGACCCCGGCGGTGGTGATGATGACGGTGCCGCTCGGCATCTTCGGTGGTCTCTTGGGCCTGTGGCTAACGGGGCAGGAGATGAGCATCTACAGCCAGATCGGGATGATCATGCTGATCGGCATGGTGACCAAGAACGGCATCTTGATCGTCGAGTTCATCAACCAGCTGCGCCAGCGCGGGGAATCGTTCGAGGAGGCGATCATCGCAGGCTCGGTGCGCCGTCTGCGGCCGATCCTGATGACCTCCCTCACCGCCATTATCGGCGCGGTGCCGCTGATGCTCTCCATGGGGGCGGGCTACGAGAGCCGGATGGCGGTGGGTACCGTGGTGTTCTTCGGCTTGTCACTGGCAACTTTGGTCACCCTGCTGGTGGTGCCTGCCATCTACCATCTGCTGGCGCGCCATGCTGGTATGACAGGGGCGCGGGATCAGCAGGTTGACGAAGCGCTGGCCGCCAAAGGGGCAGGGGAGTCGCACCCTCCGGCGCCCTGATCCGCGCCTTGGCTTGAACGCTCACTTGAACTCTGACCCGAACCCTGACTTGAACCCAAGCGGGGCCGGTTGTCGGCCTTATCATTACAAGGGCGCTTGCGGGCGCCCTTGTTATTGCTGGCGGCGGCCTATTCCGCGGGATCTATAGGGACAAAAAGCCATCGCTCCCCTTGGCCGCAACCGGTATAATGCGCGACCCGAATTTTTCCAGGTGTTCAAAATGCAGCCGGTACCCAACCTTTTCTCCTATCCCCGCTATTGGGCCGAGTGCTACGGCACGGCGCCCTTCCTGCCCATGTCCCGCAAAGAGATGGACAAGCTGGGTTGGGACAGCTGCGATGTCATTCTGGTGACCGGGGATGCCTATGTGGATCACCCGAGCTTCGGCATGGCGGTGATTGGCCGCATGCTCGAATCCCAGGGCTTTCGGGTCGGCATCATCGCCCAGCCGGACTGGTCATCGAAGGATGACTTTATGCGCCTTGGCAAACCGAACCTCTTCTTCGGGGTGACTGCGGGCAACATGGACTCCATGATCAACCGCTACACCTCCGACAAGAAGCTGCGCCACGACGACGCCTACACCCCGGGGGATGTGGGTGGCAAGCGGCCGGACAGAGCCACTCTGGTCTATACCCAGCGCTGCAAAGAGGCGTTCAAAGAGGTGCCGGTGCTGATTGGCGGTATCGAGGCCTCCCTGCGCCGCATCGCCCACTACGACTACTGGTCCGAGACCATCCGCCGCTCCATCCTGCTTGATGCCAAGGCCGATATCCTGATTTACGGCAACGCCGAGCGACCGCTGATCGAGGTGGCCCACCGCATCGCAGCGGGGGAGAGCATCGACACCATGCAGGACATTCGCGGCACCGCCGTGATCCGCAAGGAGCCGCTGCCGGGCTGGAAAGGGGTGGATTCGAGCAAGCTCGACCAGATTGGCCGCATCGATCCCATCATGAACCCCTATATGGAAGGGGCTCCTTGTTCTGACGATGTGACCGAAGCGGCCCCTGCCGCCCAAGAGGCCCAGCCGGTGCTGGTGCAGCCGCCCAAGCCCAAGCCGTGGGAGCTGACCTATGTCAAGCTGCCGGCGTTCGAGCGGGTCAAAGAGGACAAGGTGCTCTACGCCCACGCCTCGCGCATTCTGCACCACGAGACCAACCCCGGCTGTGCCCGCGCCCTGTCGCAGGCCCATGGTGATCGCATCATCTGGGTTAACCCGCCCGCCTTCCCGCTGGAAACCGACGAGATGGACGGCGTGTTCGGCCTGCCTTACCAGCGGGTGCCGCACCCGGCCTATGGCAACGAGAAGATCCCGGCGTTCGAGATGATCAAGACCTCGGTCAACATCATGCGCGGCTGCTTTGGCGGCTGCTCCTTCTGCTCCATCACCGAGCACGAAGGGCGCATCATCCAGAGCCGTTCGGAAGAGTCGATCCTCAAAGAAATTGAAGATATCCGCGACAAGGTGCCCGGCTTTACCGGCGTTATCTCGGATCTCGGCGGCCCCACCGCCAACATGTACAAGCTGCGCTGCCAGAGTCCCAAGGCCGAGCAGACCTGTCGTCGCGCCTCCTGTGTCTGGCCCACCATCTGCGCCCACATGGACACCGACCACACCCCGACCATCAACCTCTATCGCAAGGCGCGCGACCTCAAGGGGATCAAGAAGATCCTGATCGCCTCCGGGGTGCGTTACGACATCGCGGTAGAAGATCCCCGTTATATCAAGGAGCTGGCCAAGTACCACGTCGGCGGCTACCTCAAGATTGCGCCGGAACACACCGAGGAGGGGCCGCTCTCCAAGATGATGAAGCCGGGCATGGGCAGCTACTACCAGTTCAAGGAGCTGTTCGACAAATACTCGAAAGAGGCGGGCAAGCAGCAATACCTGATCCCCTACTTCATCTCCGCCCACCCGGGCACTACCGATGAAGACATGGTGAATATGGCGCTGTGGGTCAAAGAGAACCGCTTCAAGCTCGATCAGGTGCAGAACTTCTACCCGTCGCCGCTGGCCAACGCCACCACCATGTATTACACCGAGAAAAACCCGCTCAACAAGGTGAGCCGTACCGGTGGCGATGTGTTCGTGGTCAAGGGTGAACGCCGTCGTCGCCTGCACAAGGCGCTGCTGCGCTACCACGATCCGGCTGGTTGGCCGATGATCCGCGAAGCCCTGCTCGCCATGGGCAAGGGCCACCTGATTGGCAACGGCCCCGGCTGTCTGGTGCCAGCGGAAGGGCGTGGTGAGGCGGTGGCCTCGCGCAGCACCAACAAGGGGTTGAAACCGGCCCTGACGCGCCATAGCAACATCAGCCATCAGCGTGGCAATGGTGGTAATGGTGGTAATGGTACGGGTAACAAGGGCACTGGTGGCCAGAGCAACGGACGTGGCAACAGTGCCGCCCGCAGCGAGGCTGGTGCAACTAATGCCCCGGCGGCCAGCAAACATGGCGGCAAGGCGGGCAATGGCAAACCTGTGGGTGGCCAGTTGCAAAAAGGGGCTGGCAACGGCAAGCCCGCAGCTCCAGATGCTAAACCGACAGGGCAGGGGAAACCCGCGCACAAGGGCAAGGCGCCGACCCGCGCTGGCTCTGTCAAGCCGGGAGCCAAACCTGCCACTCAGGGCGGCAAGCCTGCGGCCAAAGGAAATGGCGCTAAACGACCGGCTCGTTAATATTCCTGATTGGGAAAACGATAGAAATAAAAAGGCGACCAGATGGTCGCCTTTTTATTGATTGAAGGTGGGATTACATAGATTTACGCTGCTCGGAGCACTTCAATACCATTCTGTTCAACTGCGGTAATCACCTCGTCCGGTGAAACTCTAAAAAACTCTTTCCTGTTATTGACCAAATTGATCCTGGCATGAGCAAATTTCTGATGTAGTGATGATTCCAGCGCGGGTGCATCGTCACAGTAAAACATCGCATGAACGTCGAAAGTGTCCGGTACGGAAGCATCACCCAACTCACGGACTCGGTCGTATGGGTCTACCCGTCGAGTCATACCTATTTTCACTACATCAGGGCCAAAGGACATTTCGTTAGAAATAACATAGACGTATCCAGCCCGAGTAAGCTGTGCCATCGATACGGCCCTTTTCTCGCGTTGTTTTAGGATCTCTAGCTCCTGTTGGTGCATTGCTAGTAATTCACGTTGTTCCTCAGTCGCCGAATCAAGCTTACTCAATTCTTTTTGAATTAGTCTTTCCATCAACTCCCTGTTCTTTGTCGCTTTTTCTGCCGCAGATTTGATCTTTGCCTCTTCACGCTCGGCTTCATTTTTTAGCCTAGTTTCTTCCCGTTCGCTTTCCTTTATGTCTGTTACCAATTTCACTATTTCATAGGAAAGCATCAACTCTTCAAGTTTTAGTAAAAGGTAGGGATTTTGAATCTGAGTCTTGATTATTTTTCCGCAGTCATTTATTTCATCAAAACTACGTCGTACACGGCTTATTAAGCGATTGATATTATTCCAGTCTGCCAATGAAATTGCTGCATCAACCTCGTTATCGAAGCATCTAAGACGCAATTTAATCTCACGATTAATCAGCGTTTTCGCTTTTGCTTTGCTGTTATTGACCGCTAGGTTATCTCCTAAGGTACAGATGCAAGCTTGCTTATCCTTAACCAGTTTTTTTGCTTCATCCTGAACTTTGGTGAGTCTCGTATTTAGTGCATCTAAACTGGATGAGTCTTTGGAGCTTTTATACATTATCTGATCTACAGTTCCTATACCTATGTCATATTGGCTGATCAGATCTTCTTTCGACCGTAGTGTAGACCTACCATTTTGATAGTCTTGCTGGAGTAATCGATATTTCGCTTCGATTTCACCCAGTTTGGCTTTTTCTTTTTCAACAGGAGAAAAGAGACGTTCTAGCTCATCATAAGTAGGCTTTAATCTTTGTAGATTTTGATAGCAATAAAAAGAAAATACTACAGCGAGAGTGAAACTGATTATGCTAATAATCAACATGATATTTATCCTAGATACTTGCAGGTAATGTGGAAGATAGTTTCGTGTTGCCTGTTTGAGCATGTAATGTAGATCGTATTAGCTCACTCTCACGAAACTCTTTTGCTTCAGTATCAAAGTACCAATCAGATTCAATCCCCATATTTACCATTGCTTCTTTAACTGTTTTCGGATCAGTAATAAAAAATTCTTTTCTAAGATTTTCTTTATTAACTCGATTATCAGAAAATAGTTCATGCAGAGTTTTTTCCACATTCGGTGCATCTTCAACGAACGCTAAGGTATGAACATCAAACTTGTATGGGACACTTGCATCACCTAGTTCGATGACGCGATCCATTGGTTCTAAGCGTCGCGTCATGCCTATTTTCACAACACTCTCACCAAAGCTACCGTGATTGGAAATCACATATACATAACCGGCTCTGGTTAATTGGGCTTGTGAAATAGCGCGACAGTATTTCTCTTCCAGCCTTCGCTTTTCCTCCTCAATTTCATCAATGCGTAATTGCATCCTTGCCCGCTCTTCACCGACCAATTTTTCTGCCGATCTTTGCGCTCTTTTTAATTGTGATTCCGTTACACCGATCTCTTCATCCAACTCATCCACATCATCGCCAGATGACCTTTGTGCTCTGAGTGCGGCTTGTTGTGTTTTCTTTATCTGTTTAAGTTCATCAAGCCTAACCAGCTCTTGATGCCAAACGGTAAGTTCTTTAATTTTAAATTCAAGATACTGAGTTGTAATGAATGCCCCGACGGTTTCACCTAATTTTGTGAGTTGCTCATTCAATCTATATATTTTTTTAAAAGCAACATCATAACTATTCAGCCGCATTTTTTTTCGTATTGTTTCAAACTCGGAATTAAAGGCTTTTAGTAATAATGAGCGATAATCGCCAGTCATTTTTTCACCATCAGATTTACTGCCAAAAAATGTCCAGTTTGATATTGCATCAGTAGCATTTCCTCTTGCTATGCAATTATACTGTTCATCCCTACATTTTTTAATGTTCTCTTTTAAGGACTCGCTATCACCTAGTCTAAATGTAGGTGGTGGTAATCCAATATCAATGAATTTTGAAAGACTCTTTGTTTGTGCTATCCCTTCGTTAAGGGAATTTAATTCCTTTAGTCCATGCTCTATATTATTTTCAATTTTCTTATACTGGACCGAAAGTTGTTCGAGGATTACTTCAATAGGATTTTCATCTATTTGTTTTTGACGGTTTGAAATTAGAGACTCATACTTCTTTTTCTGTCGTAACAAATAAAATCCTAACATCAATAATGTCAGTGCAGCTAAAAAAAACATGATGGGTAAATTTGATGGTACACTTTCCATTATTACGTCCTATAAATTTCATTTATTGAAAACATCATAATTGACTTGATTATCTCTTAATGTTGTCGTGAAAATTGGGACACACACTTTTCTGAGCGATACGTAATGCCACCCAATTTCACGCTCCCGCCTGTGGATTACATCCCGTATGTTGGGCTAAAAATAGTAGGTTGGTGCTGAACGAAGTGAAGCCCAACGTTTACCGAGAAATGTAACTGGAGTTTGTTTTACCGAACTGCCACATCCATGTTTATCCCGTTCTGGTTGGCGCAATAATACTCGCCTGTTGGGCTTCGCTGCGCTCTGCGCCAACCTACGAAAATAAAAATACGCTACCGCCCGTGGATTACAGCTTCCAATATGCTCCCTTGACCTGCGCTGGCAGCAACCCATCGCAGTTCAACAGGTTCTGGATGGCTATGGTAAGTCAAACGAAGCTGTGCCAGCGAGCACAAAACGGAGGTAACCATCAGAAAAACATCGTTTTTTGAGCTGCGTCATCAAATCCCGTATGTTGGGTTAAAAATCGTAGCCCAACGTTGACCTGGGAGTGCAGGGCGCTTGGCTTGCGCCATGGCATCGGGTGATTCAAGGGCGAGAGCTAAATGGCAGCCATAAAAAAACCGGCATCATGGATGCCGGTTTGTTGTTTGACGATGAGCGGGCTGCTTAGCGCAGGATCATCTCGTCACGGCCCGGGCCGACGGAAACCATCGGAACCGGCACACCCAGCAGTGCTTCAATACGCAGCACGTAGTTCTGAGCGGCTTTAGGCAGGCTTTCGAAGGTGCGGCAGCCGGTGATGTCTTCACTCCAGCTTTCCATCACTTCATAGACAGGCTTAAGGGCTGCAGTCTGTGGCCAGATCGGGTTCTCGGTGTGAGCACCTTCATAAGCGACGCAGATCTTCAGATCCGGCAGGCCGGTCAGGCAGTCCAGCTTGGTCAGGGCAACTTCGGTTGCCGCTTGCAGCTCAACACCGTTCTTGGTGGCGACGGCATCGAAGTAGCCAACGTCACGGGGACGACCGGTGGTGGCACCGAACTCGTTGGTGATCTTGCGGAACTCGTCCTGGTTCTCCATGGCGGTCAGCAGGGTGCCGGTACCGACAGAGGAGCTGAATGCCTTGGCCACGGCGATGATGCGCTCTGGGCGCAGTGCCGGCAGGCCGCCACCGATACCGGCATAAGCACCGGAAACGTGGGAGGAGGTGACCCATGGGTACTCACCATAGATGAGGTCACGGCCAGCACCCAGCTGCGCTTCGAACAGCAGGGTCTTGCCTTCAGCCTGCAGCGCTTTGAGCGGCATGCTGACGTTGCACACGGCGTCGATCCACGGGGCAGAGACTTCCAGCAGCCAGTCGGCCATCTCCTGGGCGGTCTGGGTGAATTCGAAGGTCGGATAGATAGCCTTCATCTGCGGCAGTTTCCAGTCCAGCATGAACTGGATGCGCTCGACCAGCACGTCCGGCTGCTTCAGCCAGCCAACCAGGATCGCTTTCTTCATCACGCGATCGCCGTAGGCCGGAGCAATACCTTGACGGGTAGAGCCATAGGCGCCATCGCCCAGACGCAGCTCTTCCAGGGTATCTTCCAGCGCGTGCAGCGGAAGGCAGAGGGTTGCGCGATCAGAGATTGCCAGCTTCGGAGTCACGCCGGAGGCTTTGACTTCATCAAGCTCAACGGTCAGTTTCTCTGGGCTGATCACCATGCCAGGGCCGAGAACAACCAGGCAATCCGGGCTGAATACGCCACTGGGGATTTGGTGCAGCTTGAAGGTGCCAAGATCGTTGACCACGGTGTGGCCAGCGTTGTTGCCGCCCTGGAAGCGAATGCTGGCGCCAGCTTGACCTGCCAGATAATCAACGATGCGGCCTTTGCCTTCATCACCCCAGTTAGCACCTACGACTACGATAGACGACATGACTCTTTCTCCTAAGACGTTAGGCGTCCATCCTAGGAGCCTGATGCGGATTAGAAAAATTAATTATTTTTATAATTCCGATAAGAAAGCCATATAATAGTGGCCAATTAAGCGGCAAACGGCCCAATTTTGCCGTACAGACCGCGTCAATAGCGGGTTGAGGGACTCTTATGCTGGATATTCACTGGCTGCAAACCTTTGTCACCCTGGCCAGATTGCAACATTTTGGCCAAACCGCCACCGAGCTGCACATGACCCAGCCCAATGTCAGCCTGCATCTCAAGCGGCTGGAGCAGGCGACCCGGGTGCGGCTGATCGAGCGCAGCCCGTTTCGGCTGACGCAGGCGGGGGAGCGATTGCTGCAAAGTGCCGAACGCACCATCGCCGAGCTGCAGCTCTGTCAGTCCGATCTCAATGCCCTCAATCAGTTGAGTCAGGGGACGCTGGCCATCGCCGCCAGCGACATTATCTCGCGGCTGCTGCTGATCCAGCCGTTCCAGCGCTTCAAGCGGGAGTTTCCCGGCATCGATCTCACCCTGTTTAACACCACTTCGGATCAGGCCGCCGAGCTGGTCAAGGCGGGCAAGGCGGATTTGGGCTTCGTGATGGCGCAAAAGCGCAGCGAGCCGCTGTTCTATACCGAGCTGCAGCAGGTGACCTGGTGTGCGCTGGGCCACGGGCTGGCACGTTGGCAAGAGCGGGCCATCGCGGGAGAGAGCGATCCCCTCGATGAGCCGACCCTGATCTTGTTGGGCCATGACACCCGTACCCGGGCGGTGATCGATCCGTCCCTGCCGCTGCTGGCGTTGCCCCCTTGCCGCATCATGGAGGTGGGCAGCGTGGATGCCCAGCTCGATTGGGCCGAGGCCGGCTTTGGCGTTGCCATAGTGCCGGATTTTTCTTTGCATCCGCGCCTTAACCTGACCGCGCCGGTCACCAGCCTGAGCGATTTTCCCGGCACCAGTCTGGGCTATGTGGTGCGGCAGAATCAGGTGCTGTCGCGGGCGATCAAGCAACTGCTGCACTGGGTGGAGGAGGAGATCCAGAAGCCCAATCCCTATCTGAACCGGGGATTTGAGCAGTAGCAGGGCAGTCAGGTTGCGCAACCATTTCCACAAGACAATTGCCACCAGCTATTAGCCACAAGCCAGTTAGCGCAAGTGGGCACTCACAATCAGGGCAGCCGAGGCTGCCCTGATGCGTTGCTCTGTGCTGCCCGATTCAGGGTTGCAGCGGCGCGGCTGCGCTGGTGGCGGGTGAGAGGGCCATGTCGGCCTTCTCCTGTGGTGGGGTTTCGCTAGCAGCCGCGCTGCTGGCCGTGGGTTGTGTTCCCTGCGCTGCTGACACCGTTGCCGATGCGGCGCTTGTCTGCAGTTGGGTCGCAGCGGCCGCCGATACCGCAGCCGATACAGCAGGAATAGTTGGCGCGGCGGAGGAGGCCGAGGGTGTCAGGCTGGCGTTGGTCGTCACTTCGGCGGGCGGCGCTGTCAGCTCAGGGGTGACCTCGAGCGCTGCCTCGGGCAGGGGGGCGCTCTCGGTAGCCAGCGCTGCGCTTTCGGTGGTTAGCGCTGCGCTCCCGGTGGCCAGCGCTGCGCTACTGGTGGCGGTGGCATCCGATGGGATGTCGGTAAGGGCTGCCGTCCCTTCGGCGGCACTGGCCTGCATCGCCGTTTGCTCTGCGCCTGAGGTCAACGGCGCCGCTGTGAACTGCTCTGGTGCTAATTGCTCGGGGGTCAGTGATAACGGCTCGGGTGGCTGATCTGACATCCCCGAGTGCAAAGGCAGCTCGGTTTGCGCCTGCAACTGCTCGGGGGTCACCTTGCTCAGGGCGGGATGGAGGCGGCTGAACTGCTTGACTCGGGCCAGCAGGGTATCGCGCACAGTACGAACGATGGGGTCCGGCAAGCTGTCCAGCGTCACCAGTTCGGCGCTCATCCCGATATTGTTGAGAGAGCTGGTCTGCCCCGGATAGAGGTTGGCGGCGATGCGGCTGCGCTGGTAGTAGGGATGATGTTTGAGCAGCTTGTCGACCTGCTCCCCTTCGATGGGGATGAGACGAACTTTGCAGCGATTGATGAGATCGCCAATAGAGAGGCTGGGATGACCCTCGACCACAAAGGCGGCATCCAGCGAGCCATCACACAGGCCTTCCAGTGGTTCACTGTTCGACTTGAGTTGGTAGGCGACAAACTGTCCGGGCTGCCACCCCATCGCCGCCATCAGAGCTTTGCTGGTGATCTGTTCACCGGTGCCAGGGTTGCCCGGATAGACCCGCTTCCCTTCGATATCCGCCAGGGTGGTGATGCCGCTATTGGGGGCTGCCAGCAGGGTCAGCGACTCCTGATAGAGACGAAACAGGCTGCGCAGCTCATGGTTGGCGCCCTGCCCGCTGAACGGGCCACTGCCGTGCAGGGCGTGGTGCAACACATCGGACTGCACCAGCGCCAGCTGTACTTCCCCCTTGTTCAACGCCTTGAGGTTAGCCATGGAGCCACGGGTGCTCTGCACGGTGCAGCTGTCCCCGTGCAGGGCATGGCCAGCATTGAGCACCCGGCAGATGGCACCGCCCGTCGGGTAGTAGACGCCATTGAGCGGGCCGGTTCCTATGGTCAGTGCCTGACTGCTCAAGGGGAGCAGCGCAGGTAGCGCACAGAGGGGGAGCAGAAGGTGACGCAAGATCCGTAGAGACATAATTGACCGTTTACTAAGTGGAGCTGTGGCTGACGACGCCGGGTAACAAAGGATGGGGCTGACCCCATCCCGTTGCCGCTTGACTAGGGCTTGCTGTGGTTGAGGATTGCCCCTTCCATTCGCGCCAGCGCGTCGGTCAGCCGTGCCTTGGTGCAGCCGAAGTTCAGCCGCACGAACTGGCCATTGCCAAATTGGGCACCCGGTGAGAGCCCGACCCCGGCCTGCTCGAAGAAGGCGATGGGGTCGGCAAGGCCAAGGGCGCTGACATCGATCCAGGCCAGATAAGTGGCTTGATGGCTGGCCAGCGTGACGCCGGGCCAGCGGGCAACCGCCTGCTGGATCAGGGCCAGATTGGCCGCCAGATAGTCGAGTTGCTCGCAGAGCCACTGCTCGCCACCCTCATAGGCTGCTTCGGCGGCGACAAAGCCCAGCAGATTGACATCGGCGCTGATGCCGCGCATTGCCTGCTGCAGCCTAAAGCGCAGACGGGCGTTGGGGATGATGGCGAAGGAGCAGCACAGACCGGCGATATTGAAGGTCTTGCTCGGGGCCATCATCACCGCGCAGCGCTCGGCCGCTTCTGGGCTGATGGCGCCGTAGGGAATGTGGCGGGCATGTTTATCCAGCAGCAGATCGCAGTGGATTTCATCGGAGCAGATCACCAGATTGTGGCGCGCGGCGATGGCGTCGATGGCCAGCAGCTCGTCACGGGTGAAGATGGTGCCGCCCGGGTTGTGGGGGTTGCAGAGCAGCAGCAGATCTGCGGCGGGGGCCTGACGCTCCAGCTCTGCCAGATCCAGCACCCAGCGTCCTGCCTCTTCAATCATTGGCACTGTGAGCAGCGGACGGTCGTTGAAGCCGGGCGCCTGCAAGAAGGGGTAATAGACCGGCTTGGGAGTGATAATGCCCCGGCCATGCTGGCTCCACGCCTTGCAGGCGAGGTTGAGGCCGGGCACTACGCCGGGCAGGAACACCAGCCACTCGGGCTCGATTGCCCAGCCATAGCGGGTCGCCATCCGTTCGATAATGAGTTCGATCAGGCGCTGCGAGGGGCGCGAGTAGCCAAAAATACCGTGGGCAACCCGGGCGGTCAGCGCCTCGACCACCGCAGGGGGGGAGGCAAAGTCGGTGTCGGCAACCCACATGGGCAGCACATCCTGATCCTTGTACTTGTCCCACTTCAGGCTCATGGTGCCACTGCGCTCTATTTCCCGATCAAAATCAAACATGCGAACTCCTTGTGCTGGTCGGATGGGGGTTCACTCTACGGGGTCACGGCCTCCCTCGCAAGGCGCACACCCGCTTATGCCATCCTTGAACCTGCTCTTGATAGTGACATAAGATAAGCGCCGAATTTTCATACGGCCGCAGCCAGTTGGCCCGCCTTTTTCCTTCCAATCAGTGGTAACGCAATGAGCTTGTCGATAGCGGCGGTAAAACGCCCGGATCCGGTGTCCCTTTCATTTCTGGCGGTGACCTTCATGACTGGCGTCGCGGTGGCGCTGCAGGTGCCGACCTTGAGCCTGTTTCTGGCCGAGGAGGTGCAGGTGCGCCCGGTACTGGTCGGGCTCTTTTACACCATCAATGCGGTGGTGGGCATTCTGGTCACCCAGTGGCTGGGTCATCGCTCCGACAACAAGGGGGATCGCAAACGGCTGATCCTGCGCTGCTGTTTTGCCGGGGTGGCCCTTTCGCTGCTGTTTGCCTGGAACCGTAATTACTGGTTATTGGCGAGTCTGGGGGTGTTGCTGGCGGCATTGGCGGCTACCGCCAGCCCCCAGCTGTTTGCTCTGGCGCGGGAGTATTCGGACAGCCGGAACAAGCGGGCAGACATGTTCAGCTCGGTGATGCGGGCCCAGTTTTCGCTGGCCTGGGTGATAGGCCCACCCATCGCCTTTGCGCTGGCCATCGGCTATGGCTTCGAGCTGATGTACCTGGCCTCGGCGCTGGCCTATCTGCTCTGCGCGTTTGTGGTGTGGCGCTGGTTGCCCTCCCTGCCGCTACCCAAAATGGCTGAAGAGACCGAGCGGGTCAGCAGCTGGCGGGACCCGGCAGTGCGGGCGCTCTTTATTGCTTCCACCCTGATGTGGACCTGCAACAGCATGTACCTCATCAATATGCCGCTTTATATCACCCGGGAGCTGGGACTGGATGAGAAGCTTGCAGGGATATTGATGGGCACTGCCGCTGCCATCGAGATCCCCTTTATGTTGCTGGCAGGCTACTACACGGCCCGTTTTGGCAAGCGCCCCATGATGTTGCTGGCGGTGCTGTCCGGCGCTTTGTTTTATGGCGGACTGGTGACCCTCACCGATCAACATGCCCTGATTGGGCTGCAGCTGTTTAATGCCATTTTCATCGGCATAGTGGCAGGGATCGGCATGTCCTATTTTCAGGATCTGATGCCGGGACGGGCGGGGGTGGCGACCACCCTGTTTGCCAACAGTATCCGTACCGGTTCCATCATGGCAGGGGCCATCGCCGGTGTGGTGGCGGAGGTGTGGAGTTTTCACGGGGTCTTTATGGTGGCACTGGGATTGGCGCTGGTGGCACTGGCCGCCTGCTGGCGGGTGCCCGACGTCTGACGGGGGATTTAGCTGTTATTTGCCGTGCCGGGGCTGGATGCGTGGGAGCTGTGCTGACTCACTCTGATATTCGTTGCGCAGGCAGCGTAGCAGCAGTTCGGTCGCGGGGCCGAGGGATTCCGGGGAGAGGGTCAGCAGATAGGTGTAGAGGTGGCGCTCGTTGCCACTTTCCAGATCCAGCTGTACCAGCGAGCCTTCCGCCAGCTCCCGCTCCACCAGATGACGCGGCAGCCAGGCGTAGCCAAGGCCGAGACGCAGCATGGCGGTCACTTCGTGGTAGTGGGTGGCCTTCCAGCCGATGTCATCCGCATCGTTCCAGTCTACCGAGCGGTGAATGGGGGGATGCAGGCTTATCTGGTTGTGGCCGATCAGCACATCGCTGCGGATCGCCCCCTTCTCCTGTGCCAGTGGATGGCTGGCGGCGCAGAGGGGCAGCAGGGATACCTCGTCCAGCGGCAGACCAGCCTGATCGCCGGGCAGGTGCTCCGAGAGCATCAGATCCCCCGGCTGCAGGGCATTGAAGTGACAGTGAATACGTTCGTGCAGATTGATCCGGCAACCCCGGCTGCGGGGATAGAAGCTGGCCAGCGCCCGATAGAGGCGATCCCTTGGCTGCAACGCCGAGACATAGAGGTTGATCTGCGGCTCCCAATGGCGCTCTAGGTTGTTGGCCAGATTCTCCAGCTCCTCCACCTGCTGGCTCAACTGCCGTGCCCGCTTGAGGAAGATCTCTCCCGCCGGGGTCAGCACCGCCTTGCGGCCGCGCACCTCCAGCAAGGGCACTCCCAGACTCTGCTGCAACTTCGCAACCGCATGATTGAGGGAGGACTGGCTCTTGTTCAGCGCCTCGGCCGCCTGGGCATAGCCGCCGCAATCGACTACCGCCTGAAAGATCCGCCATTGCTCAAACGTGCTCTTGGGACGAAACATAATTCAACCTGATTGGAGATAGGATGGTCAGGGGCTGCTACAGGGAGCCGAAGCTCCCTATTCAATTTAATCCCTGCGGCACAACTCTCTGGGTATTTTATTGATTTATTTGGGCTGAGCCACGCAACTTGTTTATTTGGGCTGCGCTACCTGCTTATTTGGGCTGCGCCATCTGTTTATTTCGGCTGGGCCACAAAAGTCTGGCCGGTTTTGCCGCGGCTGCCTGACCCCATCAGGTAAAGGTAGAGCGGCATCAGATCGGCTGGCGTCTTGAGGTTCATGGGATCTTCCGCCGGGAAGGCGCTGGCGCGCATCTTGGTGCGGGTACCGCCCGGGTTTAGGGTGTTGACCCGCACGCCGGTGTTCTCCAGCTCGTCGGCCAGCACTTCCATCATCCCCTCGATGGCGAATTTGGAGATGGCATAGGTGCCCCAGTAGGCGCGCCCTTTGCGACCCACGCTGGAGGAGGTGTAGACGATGGAGGCTTCGCCCTGCGCCTTGGCGGTCTGGCGCAGCAGTGGCAGCAGCGCCTGGGTCAGCAGGAATTCCGATTTGACGTTGACCTGCATCACCTCGTCCCACTCTTTCTCTTGAATGTGTTCAAACGGGGAGAGGGTGCCGAGCAGACCGGCGTTGAACAGCACACCGTCGAGGCGGCCAAACTGCTGGGCGAAGGTTTCGGCCATGCCGCGGTAGTGGGCAGCAGTGGCCCCTTTCAGATCCACCGGCACTATGGCGGGCAGCGGATAACCGGCGGCTTCAATCTGGTCATACACGGCTTCGAGTTTGGCGCTGGTGCGGCCGAGCAGGATCACGGTGGCACCGTGGGCGGCGTAGGTGAGGGCGGCTTCGCGGCCGATCCCGTCGCCGGCACCGGTGACCAGAATGACTTTATCCTTGAGCAGATCGCGGGGTGCCTGATAATCGAGCATGACAACTCCTGTTAACAAATTCCGGCCATAAGTGCATGGCAATCGGCGCCAAGTGTACTGATCCGCGCGCCTGTTTGACCAGCCAGTGGCAAGAAAAATGTGAACAAAATAGAGAGGTTGTGATGGTACAGTTGGTTTTTCGGCACGCTGACTGCGATTTTTTGCGCGCATCCGCCAAACTCCCTAGAATGTGACGAAAACCGATCCATTGTGGAGTCCATCGTGACATTTCTGACCGAATACGGCCTGTTTCTGGCCAAGACAGTGACCTTCCTGCTGGCCATCGGCGCCATCATCCTGATGATCGTCAGCAGCCGCCAGCCGAAAGCGCGCAAGGGAGAGCTGGTGGTGACCGATCTTTCGAGCGAGCTGGAGCAGGGGCAGTTTGCGCTCAAGAGCGCGCTGGCCAGCAAGGCCGAGCGCAAGGTGCTGGAAAAGCAGCAGAAAGAGGAGCAGAAAAAGCGCGCCAAGGCGGGTGATGAGCGCAGCCGCCTGTTCGTGATCGATTTCAACGGCAGCATGGATGCCAAAGAGGTGGCCTCCCTGCGCGAAGAGGTGAGCGCGGTGATCGGGGTTGCCCAGCCCGGCGACGAGGTGCTGCTGCGACTCGAATCCGGTGGCGGCGTGGTGCATGGCTACGGCTTGGCCGCTTCCCAACTGCAGCGGCTGCGGGACAAGGGGGTCAAACTCACGGTGGCCATCGACAAGGTGGCGGCGAGCGGCGGCTACATGATGGCCTGCGTGGCGGATCAGATCCTGGCTGCCCCCTTTGCCATCGTCGGCTCCATCGGGGTGATCGCCCAGCTGCCGAACTTCAACAAGCTGCTGAAAAAGCACGACATCGAATTCGAGATGCACACCGCCGGTCAGTACAAGCGCACCATCACCATGTTCGGTGAGAACGACGATCTGGGGCGCGAGAAGTTTCGCGAGGAGCTGGCGGCGATCCACGATCGCTTCAAGACCTTTGTGGCCGAGCACCGCCCGCAACTCGATATCGATCAGGTCACTACCGGTGAGCACTGGCTGGCGAGTCAGGCCAAGGGACTGGGTCTGGTGGATACCCTCTGCACCAGCGATGACTACCTGCTGGCGCAGGCCTGCCACCACAAGGTGATCGGCATCAGCTATCGCAAGCCAAAAAGCCTGACTCAGAAGCTGGGGCAGCAGGGCGCGCAGGCGCTCGAAGCCGGACTGGGGCGTTTGTGGCAGCAGAGCCCCTGGCGCTAAGCCCGCCCCTCTGGTGTTAGCCTGAGGGAATCCCGTGATAAAAAGGCCAGCCGGTGCCCACCGGCTGGCCTTTTTGCATCCGGTGGCACCTTGATGTTGAGCGAGCATTGTTTCTATTGAAGCCCTCTGTTACAACTGAATGCTTTCCCCGTTTAATGAAGGATCTTGTGGTAACCGCTGCGGGGTCATGGAGCAGAGCTATGTTATGGAGCACCTTCAGGCACTTTACCCCGCTGGTCTGGATCGTCATTCTGGGCACCTTCATGGTGCGCACCAGCTACTACATGGTGTGGCCCTTCCTCTCCATTTTGCTCTATCGGGAGTATGACCTCTCGGCCACCTTCATCGGCCTGTTGCTGGGGGGCTCGATGGCCCTCTCCACTCTGGTGAGTTTTTACGGCGGCTGGCTCTCTGATCGCTTCGGGCGGCGCAGCATACTGCTGGCCGGTTGTCTGGTGGCGATGCTCTGTTTCGGACTGCTCGGCTTTTCGCACACAGTGTTCTGGCTCGGGATCGGGGTGATGGGCAGTGGCCTCTCGTCGGGGCTCATCGATGCCCCCGGCAAGGCGCTGATGGCCGACAGCCTGGCCTCGGCCAAGGCGCGGGAGTTGGCACTGCACCTGCGCTATTTTCTGCTCAACCTGGGGGCTGCGTTGGGGCCGCTGCTCGGGGTGACCCTCGGGATCAACGCCCAGCAGGAGACCTTCCTGTTTCTGGTGGTGAGCTATCTGCTGCTGGCGCTGGCCTTTGGCTGGGGATTTCGTAAAGCTGGCAGCGAAGGCAAGTCGGGGGCGACTGGCCCCGGGCTGCGGGATGCCATCAAGGTGTTGCTGGCGGATCGCGCCTTTCTGCTGCTGGTGATGGCCAACCTGTTGATGGTGCTGGTCTACTCCCAGTTTCACTCGCCGCTGGTGCAATATCTGACCCGGGCCGGTATGCCGCAGGTGGCCGAGCTGATTGCCCTGCTGGTGGCAACCAATGCCCTGACCGTGGTGCTGCTGCAATTTCCGCTGCTGCGGTTGCTGTCGCGCTGGCCGGTGCGGGTGCGGCTTCATATCGGCATGGCGCTCTTTCTGGCGGCCCAGCTGCTCTTCGCGCTGGGGGACCCGACGGTGCGCAGCCACTGGTTTGGTGCCGTGCTGCTGCTCAGCATCGGCGAGACCATCCTGTTCCCCCTGCTCAATGTGCTGATCGACCAGATGGCCCCCGCCCACCTCAAGGGAAGCTACTTTGGCGCCAGCGCACTGGCAGGATTGGGCGGGGCCGCAGGCGCCCTGCTGGGAGGCTGGATCCTCGAGCAGTGGAGCGGCCAGCTGCTCTATGTGCTGATGGCGCTGCTCTGTGTGGTCACCTTTTGGCTTTATGAAGCTGGCGCCCGTCATCATGGGCGGCGGAGCTCCTCCGCTCGGGAGGAGGCCGCCAGGTAGTGCTCTCGCAGAGCAGCCAAGGTGCCGTGATTAAAAGGTCAGTACCTTGTCGGCGGCCAGGGTCCACTGGGCCAGCATCGGCAGGGTGCCGATCTCAATGCCCTCGATCAGTGTCAGGGCAGTGATGCCACGGGCGTCGGTGCAGGTTTTGCACAGGCGAATGGTCACCCCTTGCGCCAGCAGGATCTCCAGCATCTGGCGCAGGTTGTACCCTTCGGCCGGTGCCTGACCGGCCAGCGCTGCGCTCACCGCATCGGACATCAGGAACAGTTTGAGGCTGGCGCCACCCTGCTCGTTGAGGGCGATAGCGAGACGCAGGGCGTTGAACAGGGATTCGCTGCCGTAAGGGGCGCCGTTGGCAATCACCACAATCTGTTGATTCATAAGAGACTCCTGATCCTAAAAAGCGTCATTGTAGAACCAATAGGGTGGCGATTGCGTGATGTCGCACAACTTCTGTCGCACCTTTTTCCTGCTTGCTTGACCCGTTGGCGGAACGCGGTTCTTATGGTCAGTTCGCAAACATGACCGGGTGAATCGAGATGTGGAAAAGTGTAGGAACAGGATTGCTGTTGTTGGCGAGTCAGGCTCACGCCAGTCAACCGGTCGGCTGCGATGCGCGCTTGCAGGCAGTCAATGATCAGCTGGTGTTTGCCAAGGCGCACAACAACAGCGGGGAAATTGCCGGATTGGAGAGTGCCACCCGCAATATCAAGACCTATTGCACCGATGAGGGGTTGCTCGAAGAGCAGCAACAGCGGGTGAGTCAGCGTCAGCGCGAAGTGACGGATCGTCAACGTGACTTGCAGGAGGCGACGGCTGGCGGCAAGCCGGAGAAGATCGCCAAGCGGCAGGCCAAGCTGGAGGCAGCCCAAACCCAGTTGCTGGAGGCCCAGCGCGAACTGGAAGCCTTGAAGCGGTTGGTCAGTAAGTGATGATCTGCGACTGACCGCAGGATCAAAAAAGGCCGATTGCTCGGCCTTTTTTCATTTAACTCTAACTGTGCATCTGCTACTGCCGGTTTTACTGTCTGTGCATCCGCACAAACTTCTCCATCAGCTGATCTTCGGTCTCCACATGAGCGGGATCCCAGATGATGCAGTCGATAGGGCAGACACTGATACAGGTCGGTTTCTCATAGTGACCGACGCACTCGGTGCAGCGACTGGGGTCGATCTCGTAGATCTCCTCGCCAAGCGTGATGGCCTGGTTGGGGCACTCGGGATCGCACATGTCACAGTTGATGCACTTGTCGGTGATGAGCAGTGACATCTCAAGCGGCCGAATGGGGCTGACGGGTATCCTGACGCTCGCCGAGGTTGCGCAGCAGGATGCCGAAGTTGACGTCTACTTCTTTCGGCACCGGCACATAGACCACGTGACCGTTGCCCGGCGCGGTATCAATCAGCTCGCCCTTGCGGTTCTGCATCTGCTCCAGATTGAAGCTGAGGTTGCCCTGCGGGGTCATCAGCTCCAGGCTGTTGCCCACCAGGAACTTGTTCTTCACCTCGACCTCGACCATGTCGCCGTTACGACCGGTGATCTCGCCGACAAACTGCTGGGTGTCGGAGACCGAGTAGCCGTAGTCGTAGTTCTGGTACTCGCTGTGGTTATGACGGCGCAGGAAGCCCTCGGTATAGCCGCGGTGGGCCAGATTCTCGAGGGTGCCCATCAGGCTGCGATCGAACGGACGACCCGCCACCGCATCGTCAATGGCCTTGCGATAGACCTGAGCGGTGCGCGCGCAGTAGTAGAAGGACTTGGTGCGGCCTTCGATTTTCAGTGAGTGAACGCCCATCTTGGTCAGTCGCTCGACGTGCTCGACGGCGCGCAAGTCCTTGGAGTTCATGATGTAGGTGCCGTGTTCGTCTTCAAACGCGCTCATGTATTCGCCCGGGCGGTTGGACTCTTCCAGCAGTACCAGCGCATCGGTCGGTTTGCCAAGGCCCAGGGTGTTGTCCGGGCGGATGGCGATGGGCTCCTGACGGTGGACGATCTGGCCCACGTCATCTTCCTTGCCCTCGTGCACCTTGTACTCCCAGCGGCAGGAGTTGGTGCAGGTGCCCTGATTGGGGTCACGCTTGTTGATGTAGCCGGAGAGCAGGCAGCGGCCGGAGTAGGCCATACAGAGGGCGCCGTGGACGAATACTTCCAGCTCCATCTCCGGCACCTGCATGCGGATCTCTTCGATCTCGTCCAGCGACAGCTCACGGGAGAGAATGGCACGAGTCAGGCCCATCTGATGCCAGAACTTCACCGTGGCCCAGTTGACCGCGTTGGCCTGCACCGAGAGGTGAACCGGCATATCCGGGAAGGCTTCGCGCATCATCATGATAAGACCGGGGTCGGACATGATCAGCGCATCCGGCTTCATCTCCACTACCGGGCGCATGTCGCGGATAAAGGTCTTGAGCTTGGAGTTGTGGGGCTGGATGTTGGCCACCACATAGAACTGCTTGCCCAGCGCATGAGCTTCGTTGATGCCCAGCTGCAGGTTTTCGTGATCGAATTCGTTGTTGCGCACCCGCAGGCTGTAGCGGGGCTGGCCGGCATAGACGGCATCGGCGCCATAGGCATAGGCGTAACGCATGTTCTTGAGGGAACCTGCGGGGGAGAGCAATTCTGGTTTAAACATGGCGGACTCTTTAATATCTGATTGCAAATCAGGACGATGCCACCTGATGGCATCGTAGTGGTTGAGTAGCGGTGCAAGATGACACTCCGAGAGGAGGTTCAATGCCGCGCGACCCGATGACGGCATATCCGTGGCTATCTAAAAAAGGTGCGCCGGATATTCGGGGTGCGAGATTGTACTCGCCCCCACGTCATCATGCAATTTGGCAGGAATGTAACCGGAATTGAAAATCAGTTTTTGGCAATGTGTGGTGATGATTGAGCGGGAGTTTCCGGTGTTCAATTACCCGGTACGAGTTGAAACTGGGGGAACTGTTCACTCATAAAATTGGCTCTGTCCCAATTATGTGTTGAAAGGCTAAGCTTGAAGTAGGCCATCACCTTGAGGTCTACCATCATGGATACCCCAGCCTTTCAACACCTGTTGTCTCTCTTTCCACAGC
>NZ_NKWE01000035.1:0-44833 GCF_006243315.1 Aeromonas sobria | reverse complement strand
GTAATTGGGACATAGCCTTTAATTTCGGCCATTTTTTGGCTAAGCAGATGGTGTGCCATCGGTTGGCTGAGCAATGGCACCAGAGCTTGGCTGATGACCACAGGCGCCATGAACAGCAACACACTGAGCCAAACGGGTGAGATGCGTAACAAGGGATACCTGCCAGTTTCATAAGACACAGTTGGAGATTGTCATCATAATGCATTAGTACAATCAATTTGAATCAGAGTTATCAAACTGATTGGGGTTGATATTAATCATTTGATTTGTAATGAATTTTATAACTTTCACGCAAGATTCAATCGCTGACCTGTCATAAATGACAATTGCTCGGCTTATCCGAACTGGATTAGAGTGACTGTGCGGTTTGACTCACCGTGTGTTCAATACTCCTGTATCTGTTTTTTTATCAGTAGCACAGAGTGTTAGTTTTGATATGAGTGTTCCTTTTGGTCCCCGTTGAGGGACCATTTTTCTGCTGGCTATCTCCCCTCGTACCGCATCAGCCCCGCATCAGCGCCCCCCATTCTTGGTATTCTCTCCGTGCTTTGGTTATGCTGCCCGCTTAAATTGCAGAAGCGGGCGCTTCATCCATAGCTGCGGTACTGACGCCGCTGCTAGCATGAGGTCACATGGATGGTACCGGGCATACGGAAAGGTGCATGAAACTCACAACACAGCTTGTCTCCTTTATCACCCTGTGCGTGATCGCCGCCATGGCGACCGTGCTGATTGGCGGGGTGTTCAGCTTTCGCCAGCTGGGCATGGAGTTGCAGCAAAAGAAGGTCGATGCGCTGGTCGAGGTGATCGACAAGCAGCTGGATGTGGCTCATGACATGGAGGATATGAGCCGTTGGCTGCCCACCCTGTTGCGAGCCGCTCATGTGGTGGAGCTGGAGGTTCGTCAGAACGACCAGCGGGTCTACTGGTTCCGCAACGTGCAGGATTCAGTCGATGAACAGCTGTTGCAGCCATACAGCCTGCCGTTGCCCCACCAGGCCGACATGCAGGCCAATTTCAAGCTGGAGCGCCCTTTCAAGGAGGCGGAGTACTCCATCAGGGCGATGTCCGGCATCTCGTTCGGCGTCTTTATCGTGGTGTTCGGTCTCTGGTACTCCATTCGCTGGCTGCGCCAGCAGTTGCTCGGTGCCGAGCTGTTGAGCATTCGCGCCCAGCTGATCCTCGATGACAAACTCTCCAAGCTGAATCATGACCCCGCCGAAGAGTGGCCTGTGGCTGCCAGTCAGGCCATCGATCACCTGCTCGCCGAGCTGGCGGATGCTCGCAAGGAGCGCAGCCGCTTCGACAACTTTATCCGCAGCAACGCCTATGTCGACAAGATGACCGGTATCGGCAACCGGTTGTTTTTTGACAACCGGCTGGAGAGCGCCATCATGGAGGCGAGCGTGATGAGTGGTGGCGTGTTGCTGATCGATCTCGCTTGCCTTGAAGAGCTGGAGTCCGAGCCGCTCGAGCTGCAGAGCCGTGACCTGCTGTTAGAAGCTAGTGCCACCATCGGTGCCTTCGTGCGCAAGCATAATGGTGCTCTGCAGGCCCGTTATGCCGGACAAGTGTTTGCCGTGTTGCTGCCCAATATGTCCGAAAGTGAAATGGTGGAGGGGGCGAACCAGCTGCTCAAGAGCCTGCAACGGCTGCACTGGCCACAGACAGTCAATCCCGAAACAGCAGTGTATCTCGGTGCCGTCTGTTATCAGGCCGAAGATAGCCTGCTCAAGGTACAGGAGGAGGCTGAGCTGGCCCTCAAGAGTGCCCGCCTGCAGGGCCACAATGGCTGGTTCCTCTATGAGAAGCAGTTGAATGAGGAGCAGAGCAGCAAGGGCTCGGTGCGCTGGCGCACCCTGATCAGCCGTCGCCTGGAAGAGCAGGGCATCGAGTTCTATAGCCAGCCGATCCAGCAGGATCGGGACCAGGTGGTGCTGCAGCAGGAGTTGCTGACCTATCTCCATGACGAGCAGGGACGGGCCCTGCAGGCGGGGATTTTCATGCCGATGGCGGAGAAGGTGGGGCTGTTGTTGCCACTGGATCGCTGGGTGGCAGAGCAGACCCTGGTCCTGCTGCGCCAGCGCCCCGAGCAGAGCTGCCCCATCAGCCTGACCCTGAGTGCCCAGAGCCTGCTCAACCGCGAGTTTCAGCGCTGGCTGTTCTTCGCCCTGTTCCAGCTGCCCCGCAGCACCAACGAGCGGTTGGTTCTGCAGTTGTCAGAATCCCAGGTCACTCGCCATTTTGAGGCGCTCAAACGGCCGCTGCGCTCCCTGCGGATGCTCGGTTGTCGGCTGGCCATTGATCACGCCGGTCAGGATGTGGTGAGCACCCAGTACATCAAAGAGTTTGAAATTAACTTCCTCAAACTGCATCCCAGTCTGGTGCGGGAGATCCATCTCCGTCAGGTCAACCAGATGGCGGTGCGCAGTCTGGTGGGGGGCTGTGCCAATACCGGCACCCGGGTGCTGGCGGTGGGAGTGGAGAGTGGCGACGAGTGGAAGATGCTGCGCCACCTCGGGGTGCATGCCGGTCAGGGCCCCTGGTTTGCTCCGCCTCAGCGGCTGTTTATTGAGCCAGCCTGATCCTGAAAAGAGGGTTGCGGCTTAGAGGCGGCCTTGCTCTTTCAAGCCCGCCAATCCCTGCATGCCGCCGGTGTGGATAAAGATGATCTTGCTGCCGGGGGCGATGCGGCCCGCCGCCAATTCGCGAAACAGTCCCCACATCGCCTTGCCGCTGTAGATGGGTTCAAGGGGCAGACCGGTTTGGGCGTTGAAATCCTGCACCCACAGCCAGAGGTCAGGGCTGAATTTGGCGTAGCCACCATCGTGGTGATCCAGCGCGATCCGCCAGCCGGGGATGCTGGTGGCCGCAGGATGAAGGCGGCACACCTCGTCGGCGATAAAGCCACCTCCCTTGAGCACCGCAATGGCGAGGATCTGTTCTTGTTGCCGCTTGCCTGCAATCAGCCCTGCCAGGGTGCCGCCGCTGGCGCAAGGCAGGACCCAGAGATCCGGCGAAAAGGGCACTTCAGCCACCAATTCGGCGACGCCGGGGATGGCCAGCGGGCTGCTGCCCCCTTCCGGCACGATCAGGGTGTCGCTGGCCGCAAATTGGGCTAGCCACTCGGGGTGTTGCCGCTGCCGATAGCTCTGACGGTCGACGAAAACGAGATCCATACCCCAGCGTCTGGCATCCTGCAGGGTAGAGTTACTGACGGCATGGGATTCGCCCCGTATGATACCAGTGGTACGAAGACCAGCTTGGCACCCTGCCGCCGCCAAGGCGTGGATATGATTGGAGTAGGCGCCGCCAAACGACAGCAGATGCTGCTTGCCCTGCGCTTTGGCGTGCAGCAGATGGTGTTTGAGCTTGCGCCACTTGTTGCCTGATATGGTGGGATGGATCAGGTCATCTCGCTTGCACCAGAGCTCGACACCATAGCGGTGCAGCAAGGGGTGATGGAGGCGTTGCAGGGGCGAGGGCAGGATCGCGGCGTCATCTGACTCAGCTGGAAACTTGGCTTGCAATGGTGAGTCCGTCTTTTATATGGAAGCTAATTTGCTGTTTATGTTAATATTTCAAACATTTAACCACTATTGATGGGCGAGCTCACATGAAACAACTGTTCAGGGGATCGACGCCAAGCCGCCAGGTGGGGCTGTTGCTGGCCAATGACAGGATCATGCTGGCTGCGGTGGGCAATTCCCCCGTTTTTGCGACTCGTTCTATTAACGGTCCACAGGAGTGGGCGGTTGCCATCAATGAGCTGTTCAGTCGTCATGGGCTGGCCAAGTCTAAGGTGCGGGTAGCCCTCGCCGCCAGCCTTTATCAACAGATCCAGATCGACAAGCCCGCGGTGCCCGATGCCGAGATGGCGGGGGCGCTCCCCTGGGCGGTAAAAGATTATGTCAGCGAGCCGGTGCTGCAACTGGCAATGGATTATGTCGATTTGCCGACCGCGCCGGCCGGTCGGCCGCGCATCAATGTGATCTGCCTGCCCAAGAGCCGGGTGCAACAGCTGGCCGATGCCATCAATGGTATTGCCACTCTGCAATCCATCATCAGCGACGAGCTGGCACTGACCTCTCTTTATGATGCGGACGAGACGGTGCGCATGCTGCTGTGGCAGCCGAAGGGGCAGGATCTGCAACTGCTGGTCTTCCATCAGGGGGGTCTCTGCTTCTCTCGCCAGTTGCGCGGTTTTACCAGCCTGACTGGCGAGCATGAGCCGGACAGCATGCTGCTCGACTCGCTGGCGCTGGAGATCCAGCGCTCTCTTGACTATCTGGCGGGCCAGCTCAAGTTGCCGGAGCTCGGTCAGATGCAGCTGGCCATTGCCTCGTCCTTTATCGGCACCCTTTCCCACCACATGCAGCAGACCTTCGGCTTTGCCGTCTCCGCCATGGCCAACAAAGCGGTGCTGGCTGGCGTTGAGTATCTCTCGGCCTATGCCGCCGCCATCGGGGAGGATGCGTGATGAAACGTCAGATAAACCTCTATGGCGCCGAGTTTCGCCCCAAACGGCAGTGGGCCAGCCTCAATCAGATGGCGCTGGTATGGGGCTGCGCGCTGCTGCTGATCTTGCTGGTCGGCGTCGGTTACAGCTGGCAGCAGCAACAGGTCAGCCGAGCGCTGGCGCAGCGCAATGTCGAACTGGAGCTCAAACGCGGCGAGGCCCAGCGACTGGACGCCGAGTTGGCTCGTCATCAGGCGGATCCCCGCCTGCAGCAGCAACTCACCAACCAGCAGGATGAGCTGACCGCCAAGCAGGGGCTGATGCGTCAGCTGGGCAGTCTGAGCCTGCAAAAATCCCAGGGCTACGCCAGCCTGATGGCGGACTTGTCCCGCATTCGCAACAGCAACCTGTCGTTGCAGCGTATTGAAATCAACGAAGGGCGGATCAACCTCTCCGGCTTTGCTGGCCGCAGTCAGGATGTGCCGGCCTGGGTCAACCGCTTCAAGCAGACCCCGAGTCTGGTAGGCAAGGAGTTTGGTGAACTGACCCTGAGCCGTGACAAGGAGGGTCGCCTGACCTTCCAGTTGAGCGGCATCGCGCGGGAGAAACCCTGATGAACCTGAAAGCACAATGGCAAGCATGGGGCCAGCGCATCGCCGTGTTGAGCCAGCGGGAGCGGGTGTTAATGCTGCTGACCGGTCTGGTGTTGCTGGGGGCTGCCGGATTTTATGGTTGGCTCGATGACGCCGATATCCGTTTGCAACAGGATCGCATCGCCCTGAGCGCCGCCGAGCGCGACCTCGAAATCATGACGTTGGAAAACCTCGGCAAGCAGGCCCGGCTCAAGCGGGATCCCAACCAGGGGGTTCACGACCAGCTGGCGCAGGTGGCGGTCGATCTGGCCCGGGTCGATGGTGAGCTCAAGGCCCAGACCGTGGATCTGATCCCGGCGCACGAGATGCCGCTGGTGCTGGAGGCGTTGCTCTCCCGCTCCGCCAATCTTCATATGCTGGCCCTCAGTTCGCTGGAACCGACCCCGCTGATGGCGGGAGAGCAGCAGGTCAATCTCTACAAGCACGGTATCCGGCTGCAGCTTGAAGGCGGCTATTTCGATGTCTATCAATATCTTAAAGCGCTAGAAGCCTTGCCGCGCCACTTCTACTGGAAGCAGTTCGACTATCAGGTCAAAGCCTATCCCGGCGCCGTGGTGGAGATGGAGATCTACACCCTGAGTACCAGTAAGGAGTTTATCCGTGGCTAGAGTGTTTGCATTGTGCTGTTGCCTGTTCAGCTTGCTGGTACAGGCGGAGCAGGTCGAGGTATTGCAGGATCCCACCGCGCCGCTGGCGGGTGTGGCGGTCGGTGCCAGTGCGACTGGCGAGAGCAGTGCCGGGTTGCCGAAGCTGCAGAGCGTCATGCTGGGTAATGGCCCGGCACTGGCAGTGCTCAATGGCAAGAGTTATCGGGTCGGGCAGCAGGTGGATGGCTATATGCTGCTGGCCATCAATGCCGATGCCGTGGTGCTGGAAAAGGCGGGAAAACGCCATACGGTGGCACTGTTTGCCAGCAAGATCCGGGTTTGAATCGGTGTTGCCTCCTGTGAGGTGAGCCTGTTTTATCGAGTTTAATTGCAAGTCAGGGTGCCCTAATTACATGAAAACACACCGTCTCTGTCTGATCACTTTGGCCATGATGGCCGCGGGCTGTACCACGTATCAGCACCCCGAGCCGACCCAGGCCAAGGATGCGCTCAAGCATGCCATGAACGAACAGCAGAAGCAGGCTGCCCCTCTGACGACGCTGCCCAAATCGGTGCAGAGTGAATTGCTGCAGCTGAACCGGCCCCAGATGCCGGTAGGCATGCCTGAGAAGCGGCTGCGGATTGCGGCCAATGATGTGGAAGCGGTGGAGTTTTTCGGTTCCCTGTTCAAAGGCTCCCGTTACAGCGTGGCAGTCCATCCCGGGGTTGCCGGGCTGGTGTCGGTCGAGCTCAAGGATGTGACCCTGCCGGAAGTACTGGCGGTGGTGGGCGACATGTATGGCTTCGATGTGCAGCGCAAGGGCAATATATTCCATATCTATCCGGCTGGCCTGCGCACCGAGACCATCCCGGTCAACTACCTGATGATGTCCCGTCGTGGTCTCTCCCGCACCTCGGTCAGCACTGGCGGGGTGACCGCCAATGACAGCAATAACAGCAGCAGCGATAGCAGTTTTGATAGTGCGTCCAACAACAGCGGCAGCAACAGCTCATCCAGCAGCAGTTCGGGCGGTGACAACAACAACGGCACCCGTATCGAGACCGATACCAACAGCGACTACTGGACCGATCTGCGCGACTCCCTGCAGACCCTGATCGGTAGTGGTGACGGCCGCGCGGTGATCACCAGTCCGCAGGCGGGTCTGGTCACCATTCGTGCCTACCCGAAAGAGCTCAAGGCGGTCCGTGAGTTCCTCACCCAGTCCGAAAGCCACCTCAAGCGTCAGGTGGTGCTGGAGGCGCGGATCATCGAAGTGGCCCTCAACGAAGGCTACGAGCAGGGGGTGGACTGGAGCGGTCTCTCCGCCAGCTGGGATGGCAACAAGGGAATCACCGGTGGTGGCTCGGCGGCTAATTCAGGGTTGCCCACCACCCCTAACCAGATTTTCAGCGCGCTGGGGGGCGGTGCAGGCTTTACCATCTCCGACGGCAACTTCAACGTGGCGGTCAACCTGCTCAAGACCCAGGGTGATGTGAATACCCTCTCCAGCCCCCGTGTCACCGCAACCAATAACCAGAAGGCGGTGATCAAGGTGGGGACGGACGAGTATTACGTCACCAATGCGTCCACCACCATTACCACTACCTCGACGGGCACAGACAAGACGCCCAATGTGGAGCTGACCCCCTTCTTCTCCGGTATCGCGCTGGACGTGACGCCGCAGATCGATGAAGAGGGTAAGGTGCTGCTGCACATCCATCCCTCCGTTATCGATACCGAAGAGCAAAACAAGGTGATCGACATGGGCACCTCGGGTGGCAAGTTGCAACTGCCGCTCGCCAAGAGTTCGATCCGCGAGTCCGATACCGTGGTGCAGGCCAATAACGGCGACATCATCGTCATCGGCGGTCTGATGAAGACCGACAAGCAGGAGATCGTCAGCAAGGTGCCGCTGTTGGGTGACATCCCCTGGATTGGCGAGGCCTTCACCAACCGCCGTGAAAGCACCAAGAAGGTGGAGCTGGTGATCATGCTCAAACCAACCGTGGTGGAGAAAGATACCTGGCAGAATGAGCTGAAACGGTCTTCCGATCTGCTCGACAAGTGGTATCCGGCCAAGGGCTGAACCATGACACACGATGCGGTCACCCTTATCCCGAGCGGCCTGTGCTGCCTTGCCAGCACAGGCCGCTTGTGCGCCTTGGCAGGTGACGCCTGATGTACCTGACCCACTTCGGCCTGCAGGAGGCGCCGTTCAGCCTCACCCCCAATACCGGCTTCTACTACGGCCTGCCGCCCCACGAAGAGGCGCTGCAGGTACTCAACTGGGCGTTGGCGCAGGGGGAGGGGTTTATCAAGGTGACCGGCGAGGTGGGCACCGGCAAGACCCTGCTCTGCCGCAAGTTGCTGAGCGAACTGGGCTCGGAAGCGTGCCCGGTGCGCCTCGCCTGGTTGCCCAATCCCCATCTCACCCCGGCCGAACTGCGTATCGCATTGGCGCTGGAGCTGGGGTTGGCAGTGCGGGATCAGAGCGAGCTGGATCTTACCGATCGGATCCATCGCCACCTGATCAGCCTGCATCAGCAGGGCAGTCGGGTGGTGGTGCTTATTGATGAGGCGCAGGCGCTACCGGACGAAACCCTGGAGGCGATCCGCCTGTTTGGCAATCTCGAGACCGAATCGAGCAAGCTGCTGCAGATCGTGCTGTTCGGCCAACCGGAGCTGGATGCCAGACTGGCCAAGCCGCACCTGCGCCAACTGCGCCAGCGGATTGGCTTCTCTTACTGCCTGCGTCCGCTGCGTTTTGACGAGACCCGCGCCTATCTGGAGCACAGATTGCAGGTATCCGGTTATCGCGGTGCGCCGCTGTTTGCCAGCAGCGCCATGCGCAGGTTGTGGCGGGCATCGCGCGGTATCCCGAGACTTATCAATGTGCTGGCGCAGAAGTGCCTGATGCTGGCCTACGGTCAGGGGGCGCGCCAGATCGACAGCCGTCTGGTGCGGCTCGCCATTCGTGACACCGAAGATGCCAGCCGCCTTGCGCCGTGGCGTTGGTGGCCGCTGTTACTGTTGCTGGGGTGCGCCCTGGCTTATGGAGTCTGGCCATGAGTGTAATCAACCAGATGCTCAAAGATCTGGATCAGCGCCAGCAAGGATCCGATGGCGCTGCCGTCTATATTGCCCCTGCACGGCAGCAGGGATGGTGGATGTTGCTGCTGACCCTGATCTGTGGTCTGGCGCTGGGGATCCTCGGCTGGCGAAGCTGGATCTACTGGCAGCAGACCCATTTCGTTGCGGCACCCAGCGAAGTGGTCGCCCCCGATGCGGTGACCCCCGATGTGGTTACAAGGGTCGCCGCGCCGGTTAGTCAGCCCGAGCCGGTCGAGGTGGCCGCAGCCCTGCCATTGCCCCGTCATCAGGCTATCGCTGACGACCTGGCCGACGAAGATCAAGATGCTGTGTATCAAGATGCAGGGGATGACGAGAGCGAGCTGGCTGATGGCGCGCCCTTCGATGCCTCCAGTGATGTCGATGAGTCTGAACCTAGCGCCGAAGAGCTGCAGCCCGAGCTCTACGCCGAACTGGCGGCAGAGCAGCAGGCGGTCGCTAGCGCGCCGCGCAAACCGAGTGTATTGAAGATTGAGACGGTAGAGCTGTCGGCCAAAGAGCTGGCGGCACTGGCGGATCGCAAGGCAACCACCGCCATGGCCAAGGGCAGCCTGCGCGATGCCCAGGACAACTACTATCAGGTGCTGGCCCACGACCCTTACAGCCAGGGGGCGCGCGAGCAGCTGGCCGGGTTGCTTTACGGCGAAGGCCGCCTGACCGAGGCCCGTCAGCTGCTGGAGGAGGGGATCCGGCTCAACCCGCAACAGCCTGATTTTCGCCTGCTGCTGACCCGCCTTGCCATCAGCGAGGGGCAACAGCAGCAGGCCCTTGGCTGGTTAGCCGGTTATCAGCCGGATCTGGCCAGCAACATGGACTATTACGCCACCTGGGCCGGGCTGACTCAGGAGCTGGGCCAGAATGCCGATGCGGCGGCGCTCTACGTGAAGCTGCTGCATCAGCAGCCGGATCAGGGCCGCTGGTGGCTTGGCCTCGGCGTTGCAGAAGATGGTCAGGGCCACAGTCAGCGGGCGCTTGATGCTTATCGCAATGCGCTGCTGCACGGCAACCTCGGCGAGGCGTCAACCAGCTGGCTGGAACAACGTATTGGCCAACTAACCCCTTGATAAATCGTAGATTCGATTAGCGAAGCGGGCTTGGTGGCGGGTTTTGAATCACATTTATCGGAGTAGTAATGGCACAACCCAGACTGAAAATGCGCCTCGGCGACCTGCTGGTACAAGAGCAGATCATCTCTGATGATCAGCTGCAGCTTGCCCTGCAGCAGCAGCGTCAGACCGGTCGCAAGCTGGGCTCGACCCTGATTGACCTCGGTTTTATCAGTGAAGTGCAGTTGCTGCAGTTCCTGGCTCGCCAGCTGAATGTGCCCTTCTTCGATCTCAACAACCTCACCATCGATGCCGCCGCAGTGCCGCTGCTGCCTGAAGTGCAGGCGCGTCGCTATCGGGCGTTGGCGGTCAATCTGACCGACGACCGGGTCACGGTGGCGATGTCGGACCCGGCTGATTTGAGCGCCCTCGATGCCATCGCCGCGCTGCTCAGTCCGCGCATCATGGTGCTGGCGGTGGCGCGGGAAGGGCAACTGCTGGAGTATTTCGACCGCCTCTATCGCCGTACCCGCGAGATCGAGAGCTTCGCCGAACAGCTGCAGGAGGAGTATCAGGACTCCGGTTTCGAGCTGGGCTCCAGCAATCTGGGCGCCAATGACGAGGGTGAGGCGACGGTGGCCAAGCTGCTGCGCTCCCTGTTCGAAGATGCGGTGCAGGTGGGTGCCTCGGATATCCACATCGAACCGGACGAAAAGGTGCTGCGCATTCGTCAGCGGATCGACGGTATCCTTCACGAGAACATCCTCAACGAGGTGCGGATCGCCCAGGCGCTGGTGCTGCGCCTCAAGCTGGTGGCGGGGCTCGATATCTCCGAGAAACGCTTGCCGCAAGATGGCCGCTTCAACATGAAGGTGCGTGGCCGCGATGTGGATGTGCGGATGTCGACCATGCCGGTGCAGTATGGTGAGTCGGTGGTAATGCGTCTGCTGGATCAATCCTCCGGCATCCTGTCACTGACCGACAGTGGCATGCCGCCGGATATCCTGACCCGCTTCCGCCGCCAACTCCATCGTCCTCACGGCATGATCCTGGTGACCGGCCCGACCGGTAGCGGCAAGACCACCACCCTCTATGGTGCGCTTTCCGAGCTCAACCAGGCCAGCAACAAGATCATCACGGTGGAAGACCCGGTGGAGTATCGCCTCTCTCGCGTCAATCAGGTGCAGGTTAACCCCAAGATCGGTCTCACCTTTTCTCAGGTGCTGCGCTCCACCCTGCGTCAGGATCCGGACATCCTGCTGGTGGGGGAGATGCGGGACAACGAAACCGTGGAGATCGGCCTGCGGGGCGCCATCACCGGTCACCTGGTGCTGACCACCTTGCACACCAACGATGCCATCACCAGTGCCCTGCGCCTGATCGACATGGGCGCGCCGGGTTATCTGGTGGCGAGCGCCCTGCGGGCGGTGGTCGCCCAGCGGCTGGTGCGGCGGGTGTGTGAGCACTGCGTCGAGGAGAGTGCGCCGGACGAAGGGCAGGCCACCTGGCTCACCGTGCTCTCTGGCGAAGCGCCGGGCCAGCACACGTATCACAAGGGCCGTGGCTGCCAGAGCTGCAACTTTACCGGCTACTCTGGTCGGATCGGGGTGTACGAACTGCTGGAGCTGGATCAACCCATGATGGATGCCCTGCGCCGTAACGATGCAGAAGGATTTGCCAAGGCGGCCCGTCAGCACGAACACTTCCGCCCGCTGGCGCTGACGGCGCTCGATTATGCCCGCCAGGGGATCACCTCGGTGGACGAGGTGCTGCGACTGGCCGAGGATCTGGGGTAAGCCATGACTCACTTCATCGCCAACACCTGCTATGGCTGCCATGACGCTAGCGCGCTGTGGGGCAGGTACATCTTATGAGTTCCTTTGCCTACAAGGGGCGTGACAGTCAGGGCAATGCCACCAGTGGCGTCGTTGAGGCGGCCAACGAGATGGCCGCTGCCGAACAGCTGATGCGCCGCGGGGTGATGCCGACCGAGCTTAAACCGGGCAAGGCCAAATCTGCCGCCATCGATTGGTCACTGCTGCTGGAAGGGGGCGTCAAGCTGGATGAGCTGGTGATTTTCAGCCGCCAGATGTATGCCCTGACCCGGGCCGGGATCCCGATCCTGCGCGCCATCGCCGGATTGGAGGAGAGCTCCCACAGCAAGCCGCTCAAGCGGGCACTCCATTCACTGGGGGAGGATCTGGGTAACGGTCGGCCACTGTCGAGCTCGATGCAGGCTCACCCCAAGGTGTTTAATAGCCTGTTTGTCGCCATCATCCATGTGGGTGAGAACACCGGTCAGCTGGAAGAGGCCTTCTTGCAGCTTGCCACCTATTTCGAACTGGAGCTGGAGACCCGCAAGCGGATCAAGACCGCCATGCGTTACCCCAGTTTCGTGATGATCGCCATCGGTATCGCCATGGTGATACTCAATATCATGGTGATCCCGGTGTTTGCCGGTATGTTCGCCAAATTCGGGGTGGAGTTGCCGCTGGCGACCCGCATTCTGCTCGCCACTTCCCACTTTTTCGTCAACTACTGGTGGCTGCTGCTCGCCATGCTGGCGGGCATGGTGTTTGGTTGGCGTCGCTGGGTTGCCACCACCAAGGGCAAGCTGACCTGGCACAGATGGCAACTCAAATTGCCGATTGTCGGCACCATCATAGAGCGTTCCCTGCTGGCCCGGTTTGCCCGCAGTTTTTCGATGATGCTTAAAGCCGGCGTCCCGCTGAATACCGCCTTGACCCTGGTGGCCGATGCGGTGGATAACGCCTTTATGGCTGGCAAGGTGCGGGACATGCGCGCCGGTATCGAACGGGGCGAGAGCCTGCTGCGCACCGCTGGTAGCAGCGGCTTGTTTACCCCGCTGGTGATGCAGATGATTTCGGTAGGGGAAGAGACTGGTCAGGTCGATGACCTGTTGCACGAGGCGGCCGAGTATTACGAGCGGGAGGTGGATTATGACCTCAAGAGCCTTACCGCCCGCATCGAGCCGATCCTGATCGGGATCGTGGCGGTGATGGTGCTGATCCTGGCGCTCGGTATCTTTACGCCAATGTGGGACATGATGCGCGCGGTTCGCGGTAAGTAATCTTGCTGGAACTGGAGATCTTCACGTCTGAGTGGTGGGACGTGATGAGAGCAGTAAGAGGCAAGTAATCCCCTGTCATTGGGTATCTTCACGTCTGAGTGGTGGGACGTGATGGGCGCCGTAAGAGGCAAGTAACTCGGTATCTTCACTCTTGAGTGTTTTTACGTGATTAGCAGGTGTGATCGGTGGAGTCGAGGGCTGGATGAGCAGACAGACGCAGCAAGATGATCGCTGGCTGGCGGGATATCGGCAGATTGCCGCTGTGATCCTGCTACTGGTGATCGTCGCAACCTTGGTGCGCAGCTATCAGAGCAACCGGGAGGAGGCGCAGCAGCTCACCCTTACCCTGCTGGGGGAGCAGTTTGCCGAACGGGCACAGCGTTTGCACGGACTTTGGCTTGATGAGCGGCGTCCACCAGTGCTGCATGTGGTGGGAAAGGGGTGGCAGTTTGACGCCCGGGGTTGGCCCCTGGGGCTAGTGCCACTGCAATCCCCTTCGGAAAATTGCCGCCAGTTGTGGCTGGCACTGGTGGGTGAGACGGACGGTGGCATGCCTCCCCTGCAGTTTCTGGCCCGCCCCGATGGCAGCGGTTGCGAGATGGGTTGGGATGGTTATTGGCTCTTTTATCAGTTTGCTGACGGGCGGGTGATGAAAAAGCCTTGAATGAAGCTAATCATATGACCCAACTACATGATTTTTTTAGGCCAGCATGGAATAATGTCGGCCCTTACCAAGGGAGCATGTCAATGAAACCAATGGCACCATCAATGCCACAGAACGGGATGATGAGAGACGCATCGGGCTTCTCCCTGATTGAGCTGGTGATCGTTATCGTGATCCTGGGGATCCTTGCGGTAACCGCGTTGCCCCGTTTTCTCGATGTGACAGATGAAGCGAAAAAGGCCAGTGTGGAAGGGGTTTCCGGCGGTTTTGCTACCGGTGTCTCGCTGGTGCGGGCCCAGTGGGAAGCTGAGGGGCGAGCCAAGCAGGATAGCCTCAATACCGTGCTCTATGATGGCAGCCGTTTCTATCTGACCACACCGACCGAAACCCAGATCAGCAATGGCGAACTGTCCCCCGGTTATCCGATGGATAGCGCCGCCAGCGGCACACCGGATGTGGACCCGACCAATCTGACCGCAGATCGTTGTCTCAATATTTGGGAGGGGTTACTGCAAAACCCGCCCAAGGCTACGGCCAGCTTCAATGAAGTGCGCGGTAGCGGGAATGACCTGAAATACTATGCCACAGTGAGCAGTAATGGCCTGAGTTCGGTCTGCCGCTACTATCTGGTCAATAGTCTGAGTAAGGGTAGTGATGGCAAGTATCAGGATCCGCAAGGCAAAACTGATGCATTTATGAGTTTCAGTTACCGTCCGGCCTCCGGTCAGGTGACCACCAATATTAATTAACAGAGGAAAGTGAAATGAAAAAACAGGCGGGTTTTACCCTGATCGAACTGGTTATCGTGATTATCATTCTGGGTATTCTGGCAGTTACCGCTGCACCCAAGTTCCTGAATCTGCAGGATGATGCGCGTACATCCACTCTAAAAGGTGTGGAAGGTTCTCTGAACTCCGCAGGTGCTATGGTGTATAGCAAATCGGTTATCGCAGGTAATGATAAGTTGCCTGATACTACTCTGGATATTGGCAATGGTGTAAATGTTGCGATTGCTTATGGCTATCCGAAAGCTACCGAGGCAGACCTCAAAAAGGTACTCGATTTGAGTGCTGGCGATTGGAGTTTTGGTACCCCAGTATCAAGTAGCATCAAGATTTTCCCAGCTGGAGTTTCTGCTAGCACTGCGACAAATTGCTTTGTTACCTATACCGAAGCAGCATCTGGCTCTTTGCCGACTACAGAAGTTAAAGATTGTAAATAAGCCTTATACACACAAAGATGGAGAGCGACTGTCTCTCCATCTTTTTTAAAGGGCTACATATGCCAGAAAAAAATCGAGGCTTTACCCTGATTGAACTGGTACTGGTGATCCTGTTACTCGGGATTCTGGCCGCCTTTGCCGTGCCAAAATGGCTGGGCAAAGGCGGCTTTGAAACTCAAACCGTCCGTGACGAACTGCTGACCCGGCTACGGCTGGTACAGACCGTCAATATGCATGAACCCGCCAACCGCTGTACCCAGCTGGTGGTTGCTTCTCCCCGTTTTGCCCACCGTACTTATGCTGCGTGTCCTGCCAGCGATGATCTGAGCAGTGGCTGGACCGATAATCTGCGCACTCGTGGTCGGCTGGTGACCGCGTCGACGGGTATGACAATTTCCCTTAATAGCAACAACAGCTTCGTGCTGCGCTTCGATCAGATGGGGCGTCCGCTAGGCACCTGTGCGACGGGTTGTACCTTGCAAGTAACCGATGGCCGTGAGACTAGCCGTATCCAGATCGAACGCGAGGGGTTTATCCATGAGATCCCTTAAGCGCGGTTTCACCCTGATTGAACTGATCGTCGGCATCGTGCTGCTGGCGGTGGCGCTGACCGGAATTTTGGGGTTGTTGATCAATCAGGCGCCGCAGGCGGTGGATCCGGTGCAGCAGGTGCGTGCCGCCCAGCTAGCCCAGCGCCTCTCCGGCGAGATCCTGCAAAAATCGTTTGATGAACAGTCGGATCATAACGGTGGTCGCTATCGCTGTGGCGAGCAGGTTGTGGGGGTGACCATCTCTCCTTGCTCCAGCAGTTATGGCACGGATGGCGAGCCCGCCCCCTATGCCTATAACGATGTGGATGATTTTGATACCGCAGATAACTGGCTGAATGCCAACACGCTTACCCAGACTGCGGCGGGGATCAGCGGCGAGGAGTATCGCAACTATCAGGTCAAGATTGTGGTCAGTGCCGTCGATTTCAGCGATGGCACCTTCAAGAGTTGCACCGCCCCCTGCTCTGTGGGCAAGCGCATCGATCTGCAGATCAAGCTGCCGGATGGGAGCGTGCTCGAATTCTCCTTCTATCGGGGGAACTACTGATGGACTGCTCCGCTGTTGGGTGTTGCCTGCCTGCCCAAATGTCCGCTCCTGCAGCCACTTCTGTCGTCCGATTACGCCTACCGACTAATCGAACCTACCGTAAACCTCGGGGTAACCGCGGTTTTACTCTGGTCGAGTTGGTGATGGTGATCCTGCTGCTCGGCATCATGGCGACCTTTACCAGCCAGTTTATCGGTATCGGCACCCAGATTTATGGTGATGCCAGCAGCCGTGAGCAGCTGATGAGCGACGCCCGCTTCGCCATGGAGCGGCTTAACCGCGAACTGCGTGATGCGGTGCCGGGCTCGGAGCGAATTGAAGATCAGGGTGGCAACTGGCTGGACCAAGGACCCTGTCTGCGGTTCTGGCCGATCAGCAACTCTGGCCGCTATCTTGCCCTTAATCGCCCGTCTGGCTCCTCATCCACACTTGAGTTGGTGATGGTGGCGCCGCCTGTTTCGGTTGAGCAAAACAAGGACTGGTTGGCGGTGTTTCCCCAACCCGTTTCCAGCGGTACGCAGTCGATATGGGACCGCTGTGATTATGGCCGCTGCGTGGCGCAGGTCGCTGCTGTGGGGCCAGTGATCTCTGGCGCCCAGGCAATCGGATATAGCGGTGCGCCGCTGGACGGCCAATCGCCTGGCAGCCGGGTCTATTTTGCTCGTGAGCAGGTGCGTTATTGCGTGCAAAACGGAGCCTTATATCGCGCCAGTGCTGCGATCAGTACTGTAGGCGGTAGCATGCCGTTAGGTACTTTGATGGCTGAGTCGCTCCGGCCTGGCAATGTCTTCTATCGGGAGACCTCTGCCTCGACTTTTAATGCTGCAGGGGGATTTGGCATGCGCTTTATCTTTGAGCGCAAGGGCGAGTCGGTCACCTTCAACCACAAGATAGAGGTGCTGAATGTCCCTTGATCCGCACTCTTTCGGCCGGATGCGCGGCAGTGCCCTGATGATCGCCCTGTTTGTGATTGTGGTGATGGCGCTACTGGCTGCTGCCATGGGCCGTTTTCTGGTGGATAGTGGCGAGAAAAATACCGTGGAGGTGCGCAGTGTGCGTGCCCTGCTGGCTGCCCAAAGCGGGCTTGAAGTGGCGCTATATCGATTGTTCCCCAATCGCACGCTCGCCCAACCGACACCAACTGCGGTCTGCCCTGCAACCAGCACGCTGAACTTTGCCAACAATCCCGGGCTAACCAACTGCCAGGCTGCGATTCGTTGCGCCATGGTGCCGGTGACCTATAACGGATCAGTGACCAATGGCTATCGTCTCGAGAGTGTCGGAACCTGTGGTAGCTCGGACCTCAACAGTGCCAACCCCGATTTTGCTGTAAGCAGAACCCTGATGGCCGAAGCTTATGATGGAGCTAACCCATGATTCGTTACATGATCAATTGCTGTGTTCTAATTGGCCTGTTATTTAGTTCGCTGTCATGGGCGGATGTTTTTTTGCCTGGTAAATTTTACATTGGTAATAATAATGGTGATGCGTTACTCCCTACTGTAATGGTGCGGCAGAGCGGGGGGGTATTTATCCCTGTTGCGCCCATTAATTTTTCACTATCAGAAGCATTAACTATTAGTGAGGTGAAACTGGATGGAGCTGCAGGATTAGATGCTGGGGTTAATGTTGTTATATGGAATGAAAACGCTGATGTGTTGTTTGACAAGAAGTCAAACGATTTAACACCAGACCTCATATCCAGTCCAATATCGCTTCCAGCTGGCGAATATAAAATGGCGGTTTGGGGGGGGTGCTTCAGAAATGGTATATATCAGTGGCGTTATCAATCAAATTGTTCTGACTGGGATGATTTTCAGTTTAATGGTATAAGGCTCGTGTCTGCAGGAATAAGTGATGCTTTTCATTTTATCGAGCGGACTCATCTTGGTGATAACTCGGATGGAAGTCGTTGGTATCCACCTTCTCCAAGTGGAACGTACGTTAAGCACTTATTTACACTCAATCAAAAATCAAAATTAAAAAATCTCAGTTTATTTAATTTAAGAGACTGGGGTGTGCCGAATGGCAGTCGGATGTTTATAAGGACGCAAGGGTCTGTCGATACACCGCTGGTCTTCTATTTTTCTGGAAATGGTGAGGTCAACTGGCCAATTGAGTACGAGTTAGCTGCGGGTACCTATGAGTTATGGTTAGAGACATTAGGGAGAGGTGATCTCGATGATATTTCTTGGGATGACATCATCTTACGGTATGAACCGAGTCCTCAGCAAAATGACTTTTCTGCTCTTTGCAAGCAAGCATTCCCTTATCCAGCACAAGGACGAGCAGCAAATCATCAGATTGACTTGAGCGGGAGTGAGTGGTCGCTGATGGGCTTGATAAAAGGAACAACCCGTGGTGCGCTGGGGTATAAAAATAGTGGGCAAATCAGGGGGGATCATCCTCAGTCCTGTGATGGTGGAAGATGCTTGCCATCAGACAATACAGCTAATCTGTCATTTCCAGCTTTTCCATCATCATGGCCAACCAGCCCCAACATTGGTATTCAAGAAGGGGTCGATAGGTATTTAACAGTCGCAGATGGTAAATCATTCGGAACTATATCGACAAAGAATGGTTCTTCACTAGACATCAGGCAGGCTGGTCTGACTATAAATATACTTGATTTGGGGAGTGGCCGGAATGGTAAGCCTTACACGGTACGTTTGGCTGCAGGTGACTATTGGATTAAAACCTTGAAGATGTATGATAATACTCTTATTGAGGCTGCTGGGCCTGTTCGATTATTTGTTGAGAACGTAACTATGATCGGTGCTAGCTTTATTAATAGTACAGGTGCAAATATTCGAGGGGATATAGGTAAATTACTACTGGTTACATACGATACTTTGGATATGGGCGCTCAAGCAACTATCAGTGGCTTGGTCTATCAGCAAGAGGGGGGAGTGGGAAATATTTTGAAAATGGGCTCACCTTCCTACATCCATGGTCGAGTAAGTTCGCCGAAGATAAAAATGGGTATGAACTCAGTTATCGACTCTTCTGGATACTCATGCGGTGGCAACCAAAATCAGGTTGATCATTATGAACTGCACTATGGTGCCCAGACGCTGACCTGTGAAGTCGCCACTGTGCAGCTAAAAGCCTGTGCCAATGGCGACTGTTCAACATTGTATGATCTCGGCGCTAACGTGACATTGTCACCCACGCAGGGGTGGAGTAGTAATCCGGTCGTGATGGGTTCTTCAGGTAGTGCCGCGTTGAATTTGCAACGTTATCAGGCTGGCGCTATCCCGCTGTCTATTGTGACAGCAACGCCTGCTGCTCCGCTGCGCTGTTTTAAAGATGGCGTGCTTGACGCCAATTGCTCCATTTCGTTTGTCGATGCCGCATTGCGTTTCAATGTGCCCACCTTCTATGCCGGTGCTTCGGGGGTTACCTCGATTCGCGCTATCAAATCAAACGATGCGGGGGCGACCAAGGTGTGTGCTCCCTTGCTAACGGGTAATCAGACCCTCCAATTTACGTCGATCAAGGTTGTGTCTGAGGCGGCCAGTAACGCTGTACCGAGCGTCAATGCTGCAGCGATCACGTCATCCAGCAACGCGAGCGTGACATTCGATAGTGACGGTGTGGGGCAACTGACCGTGCAATACCCGGATGCGGGGGTGTTGCGGCTGGATGCCACTTTCCAGAAAACCGATGCCACGGGCACCCTTAAGCTGACCGGTAGCGATACGGTTGCTGTGATTCCCAAAGCGATCGCACTCCAGGCTCAAGGACAGGGTGTTTGCTCGGGCAATAGCGACAGCACGTATGCCGCCTGTCCCGTGTATCGCAAAGCTGGTGAGTCTTTTACGTTACAAGCCAGTGCGGTCAATATTCAGGATCAGTTAACCCCAGGCTTTGCGACCAGTAATAAGACGCTCTCTTGGGCGCTGCTGGCACCGGCTGCGGGTGCTGCAGGTGCTTTTTCGCCAACCGCGATCTCGTTGGCGAACGGGGTGGCAAATAATGTGGTAGCGAATTGGTCGGAGGTAGGGGTGATCCAGTTAGGCGTCAGCAATTTTGTGCCTTATCCCGCTTATCAGGATGAATCTCCCCAACTTGAGACAGTGCAGCGCTGGAGCTCGCCCATCGGTCGTTTCGTACCTTGGGATTACAGTTTGAGTGGTGGTTTTATTACGCCTGCCTGCAATGCCTTTACATACATGAGTCAGCCCTTTGCCAGTGGTTTTGTGCTCACTGCGCGCAATCTGCAGCAAGGGACGACACAGAACTATAAGGGGGCGTTCGCTAAAGGGGTTGCCGAGATGGTGGCGGCGAATGCTCTGGATGGGGTCGCGCGTGACAAGCGTATTACACTGTCCCCCTCGCTTAGTTGGGCAAGTGGCGTCGCCAGTATAAATCAGCAGTCACCTTTCGGGCTGAATACCCGCTTTGATCGTGCTGCTAGTCCAGAAGCACCGTTTGCCACGTTGAGCTTTGGTATCAAAGTCGATGATAAGGATGGCGGTACTACGCGGTTGGCGAATCCGAATATGAATGCGGTTGTAGCAGGAGCCTGCGCTGGGGCTAGTTGTGATGCGGTGCGGCTGGGCACTCAAAAACTGTTGTATGGCCGCCTATTGGCAGGGACTGAGGCCGGGGTTGCCTCGGCACCGCTGGCCATTCCACAGCGGATGCAATATTACGAAGCGGGCAACTGGCTGCTGAATAAGGAAGACCAATGTACCCAGCTCTCTCTGGCCAATCAGGGGTTCACTTTCATCAACCCGAGTCACACCTTTGATGCGGCGACCCGCGAGTTGAATCTGGGGGCGGGCCGCAAGATCAAGCTGGGGTTGGGAAGCTCGGCACCGGGTGGTGATGCTGCACAGGCGAAAGATGGGGAGATCTTGTTCCACTTTGCCAAGCCGGATATCTCGGTACGGATCCCCTACAAGGTCGATTTGGCAAAACAGCCATCTTCGCCGACGTGGTTATCTGACCCCATTAGCTTGCAAGGGGAGGCCATTTTCGGCTCCAGCCGTGGTAATGACAGAATTATTTATCGACGTGAAGTGATGCAGTAACGGAGGTAGGGGGATGGATCTTCAGGATCTTACCCCCTATCTCCTTGTTTATTAGCGTTTGTAAGCCCGCGGCAGTGAGTGATGACTCGCACTTTTGTCGCGACTGATTGACTGGCGACAGTTTGAGCGCTTGCCCATTGGGGTGGGCATTGGTAAAGTTAGCCGGTTTTCTGCACCTCCAAATTCTTAGGATTTCCCGTAGCCATGTTTAAAAAGCTCAGAGGCGTTTTTTCCAACGATCTGTCGATCGATTTGGGAACTGCCAACACCCTGATCTATGTAAAAGATCAAGGGATCGTCCTTAACGAACCCTCAGTTGTCGCCATTCGCACAGAGCGCGGGAACGCCAAATCGGTCGCTGCTGTCGGTCATGCCGCCAAGCAGATGCTGGGCCGTACCCCAGGCAACATCTCTGCCATCCGCCCGATGAAAGATGGCGTGATCGCTGATTTCTACGTGACCGAGAAGATGCTGCAGCACTTCATCAAGCAGGTTCACGACAATAACTATTTCCGCCCCAGCCCCCGTGTGCTGGTGTGTGTGCCGTGCGGTTCCACTCAGGTCGAGCGTCGCGCCATCAAGGAGTCCGCACTGGGCGCCGGTGCCCGTGAGGTTTACCTGATCGACGAACCTATGGCTGCTGCAATCGGTGCCGGCCTGCCGGTCTCCGAAGCGACCGGTTCCATGGTGGTTGATATCGGTGGTGGTACCACTGAAGTGGCCATTATCTCCCTGAACGGTGTGGTCTACTCCCAGTCCGTCCGTATCGGTGGCGACAAGTTTGATGAAGCTATCATCAGCTACGTCCGTCGCAACTACGGCAGCCTGATTGGTGAAGCCACTGCCGAGCGGATCAAGCACGAGATCGGTTCTGCCTATCCGGGTGAAGAGGTGCGCGAGATTGAAGTGCGTGGCCGTAACTTGGCGGAAGGTGTACCACGCAGCTTTACCCTCAACTCCAACGAGATCCTGGAAGCGCTGCAAGAGCCGCTGTCCGGTATCGTCGCTGCAGTCATGGTGGCGCTGGAGCAGTCTCCGCCGGAACTGGCGTCCGACATCTCCGAGCGCGGCATGGTGCTGACCGGTGGTGGCGCACTGCTCAAAGACATCGACCGTCTGCTGATGGAAGAGACCGGCATTCCTGTTGTCGTTGCTGAAGATCCCCTCACCTGTGTGGCCCGAGGTGGCGGCAAGGCGCTGGAGCTGATTGATATGCACGGTGGCGACCTGTTCCACTACGAATAAGACCCAAAGCCGGCCAGCGTGCCGGCTCTTTTTTGACGACCCATGAAACCCATTTTTGGTAGAGGCCCTTCGCTTCAGTTACGGTTGTTTCTCGCCGTCATCATCTCCATCGCTGCCATCGTCGCGGATTCCCGCTTCGGTGTGTTTACCCACGTCCGCGTCTACCTCAGTTCGTTAGTCAGTCCCCTGCAATACATGGCCAATGCGCCCGGTACCCTGCTCGACACCATGTCGACCCAGGTGCAGACCCGTGCCGATCTCATCGAACAGACCAAGCTGCAGGAACAACAGTTGTTCACCCTGCGTTCCCGTTTGCTCAAGATGGATCATCTGGAGCACGAGAACCAGCGGCTGCGCGAGCTGCTCGGTTCGCCGGTGCATAAAGAGTCCCGCAAGATGGTGGCCGAGCTGCTGTCGGTGGACTCCGACCCTTTTAGCCATCAGGTGCTGATCAACAAAGGCGCGCTGAATGGCGTCTATAACGGTCAGGCGGTGATCACTGATCAGGGGGTGATTGGTCAGGTGCTCCATGTGGGCTCCACCACCAGTCGCGTGCTGCTGATCACCGACTCCAGCCACGGCATTCCGGTGCGGGTGCTGCGTAACGACTTGCGCGCCATCGCCTCCGGCAGTGGCGAGCTCGACACGCTGGAGCTGCGCAACCTGCCGCGCAACACCGATATTCAGGTGGGTGATCTGCTGGTCACCTCGGGTCTTGGCGGCCGTTTCCCGGAAGGGTATCCGGTGGCGACCGTGACCCGTTCCGAGTATGTGGAGGGCAAGCCCTTCGCCCAGGTCGAAGCCAAACCGCTGGTGGAGCTGGATCGCTTGCGTTACTTGCTGCTGCTGTGGACCGACAAGAACCCTGAAGTGCATGATGAGGTTGGTGAAGCTGCCGCGCCGGCTGCGTCCGCCGCAGGAGCGACGCGCTGATGCTACAACCCGCCAGTGGCAGGATCTGGATCTGGATTTCGATCCTGCTGGCCTTGAGCCTGTCGATCCTGCCGCTTCCTTTCGAATTTGATCCCTTCCGTCCGGACTGGTTGGCCATGGTGCTGATCTACTGGGCGCTGGCTTTGCCCCATCGCACCAACGTCGGCACCGCCTGGGTCGCTGGCCTGCTGCTGGATGTGCTGCTTGGCAGCACCCTCGGTGTGCGGGCGATGGCGATGGCCATCACCACCTATCTGGCGGCCTTCCAGTTCCAGAAGATCCGCAACTTCTCCCTCTGGCAGCAGGCGCTGATCATCGGTTGCCTGTCGCTGGTGGGCAAGATGACGATATTCTGGGCCGAGCACCTGTTCAGCCAGGCCAGCCTGAATCTTGCCTATTTCTGGTCGACGTTGACGACGATGTTAATATGGCCCTGGGTGTTTCTGGTGCTGCGCAATCTGCGGCGCCGCTTCAACATTAGGTAAAAATGAACAAAAACAACGAACCACAACTCTATCTCGCCTCGGCTTCTCCCCGCCGCCGTGAGCTGCTGACCCAGCTTGGCTACCGCTTTGAGGTATTGAAACTGGATGTGCCCGAGCAGCGGGAAGAGGGTGAAAAGGCGCAGGATTATGTCTGCCGCCTCGCCCGTGACAAGGCCACCGCCGGTGTCGCCGCCGCACCGACGGCTTTACCTGTGCTCGGTGCCGACACTATTGTGGTGCTGGGGGATCGGGTGCTGGAAAAGCCCTCCGATCTGCTGGACGCCAAAGATATGCTGGAGGCACTCTCCGGCAAGGTCCATCAAGTGATGACGGCGGTGGCGCTGGCCAGCAAGGACCGTTGTGACGTTCGTCTGGTCAGCACCAATGTGGCGTTTCGCAAACTGGACGAGGCCGAGATCGAGGCCTACTGGCAGACCGGTGAGCCCTGTGACAAGGCCGGGGCTTATGGCATTCAGGGTATTGCCGGCAAGTTTGTCAGCCGTATCGAGGGGAGCTATAGCGCCGTGGTCGGCCTGCCCCTGCTGGAGACGGACCTGTTGATCAAGCATCATCTGGAACAGCTCAAATAATTTCCCGTCAGCTGTGCTCTGCTGCGTTTCCCTTGCGCGCGTTGTACCGGATTGGCTCTATAGAATTCAAAACTGGAACAGGCAAGGTTACTTATGTCAGTAGAACTGCTGGTTAACGTTACTCCCTCTGAAACCCGGGTTGCGCTGGTCGAAAACGGCCTGCTGCAGGAAGTGCATGTCGAGCGTCAGGCCAAGCGCGGCATTGTGGGCAATATCTACAAAGGCAAGATCAGTCGGGTGCTGCCCGGTATGCAGGCGGCATTCGTCGATATCGGCATGGACAAGGCCGCTTTTCTCCATGCCTCCGATATCGTACCCCACACCGAATGTGTGGCAGTAAAAGAGAAAGAGCAGTTCCAGGTCGGCAACATCGCCGAGCTGGTGCGCCAGGGTCAGGACATCATGGTGCAGGTGGTGAAAGATCCGCTCGGTACCAAGGGGGCCCGTCTCACGACCGATATCACCCTGCCATCCCGCTATCTGGTCTTTATGCCGGGCAGTGCCCACGTCGGCGTCTCCCAGCGTATCGAATCCGAAGGGGAGCGGGAGCGACTCAAGCGCACCGTGGCTAGCTATGTAGATGATCTGGGTGGCTACATCATCCGTACCGCCGCCGAAGGGGTGGGTGAGCAGGAGCTGGAGCAGGATGCTGCCTTCCTCAAACGGCTGTGGCGCAAGATCCTCGAGCGCAAGCAGAAGTATCCCCCTTGCAAGATCCTCTATGAGGATCCCAGCCTGGCATTTCGGGTGGTGCGTGACTTTGTCGGTGCCGAGCTCGACAAGATCCGGGTCGATTCACGCCAGAGCTTCGATCAGCTCAAGCGCTTCACCGAGGAGTACGTGCCGGAGCTGGCCAACAAGCTGGAGTATTACTCTGGCGAGTCGCCGATCTTCGATCTCTATGATGTGGAGAACGAGATCCAGCGGGCGCTGGAGCGCAAGGTGGAGTTGAAATCTGGCGGTTACATCATCATCGACCAGACCGAAGCCATGACCACGGTGGATATCAACACCGGCGCCTTCGTCGGCCATCGCAATCTGGAAGAGACCATCTTCAACACCAACGTCGAGGCAACGGCGGCCATTGCCCGTCACCTGCGCCTGCGCAACCTCGGCGGCATCATCATTCTCGATTTCATCGATATGCAGTCCGAAGATCACCGCCGTCGGGTGCTGCACAGTCTGGAGCAGGCGCTGTCCAAAGATCGCGCCAAGACCAACGTCAACGGCTTCTCCCAGCTCGGTCTGGTAGAGATGACCCGCAAGCGCACCCGCGAGAGTCTGGAGCATGTGCTCTGCTCGGAGTGCCCGGAGTGCAAGGGGCGTGGTCGGGTCAAGACGGTGGAGTCGGTCTGCTTCGAGATCCTGCGCGAGCTGATCCGGGTCAACCGTGCTTATGATGCGGATCAGTTCACCGTCTATGCGGCGCCAGCCGTGGCCGATTATCTGCGTGGCGAAGAGTCCCACAGTCTGGCTGAGCTGGAGGTGTTCATCGGCAAGCAGGTGAGGGTGGTGAGCGAACCCCTCTGCGGTCAGGAGCAGTTTGACGTGGTGATGATGTAATTGGTCTATCGCTGGCTGAGTCGGGGCTGGTTTGCCCTGGGGATCCTGTTCGTACTGTTGGCCATGATGGTCACCTTGGTGCGGGTCGGTGGTCCTTTGCTGAACCAATACCGGGAGAGTCTGATCCACACTCTGCTGGGGGATTCACAACTCAAGGTCAGCGTAGGTCAGGTGGGACTGGACTGGACACAGTCCGGCCCTGCCCTCGAACTGCAACAACTCGCCATCGCCCCGGATTCGGGGCGTTTTACCGTACAGCTCGGCAAAGCCTGGGTGCATCTCGACTTCTGGCGCACCCTCAATCAGCTCAAGCCGGTGTTTGGCGAACTGATCCTCAGTGATGGGGATATTACCCTCGATTTCAGCCAGCCAGCCAATAGCCGCGAGCCCGAGGGCGACGCGCAGCAAGGTGCCTTGCTGCGCTTTCTGCTGACCCAGCTCACCACTTTTGATGTACATAACACCCGTCTTAGTGTCACCACCTCCGTTGGTGATTTGCGGGCCCTCGATATTGCCCAACTGCGCTGGCAGAACCGCGGCAAACGCCATCAGGGGGTCGGCAAGGCCTACCTGATCAACGGGGTGGGCGAAAGCACCATCGATCTGATCCTGGATGTGGACGCGCCGACCGCCCGGCTCGATCGCCTCAAGGGGCAGCTCTATCTGGGCGCTCGCCAGCTCGATATCAGCCCCATTCTTGCCAAAATTCATGCCGGTGAGCCGAAACTGGCGGGCCAGATCGACTTTCAGCTCTGGAGCGAGTTTGACCACGGCAAGTTGGGCAACACCTTGCTGGAATTTGGCAACAATTATCTGATTTGGAAGGATCTCAAGGATCAGGGGCTGCATCGTCTCGGGCTGGATGGTGGCAAGATCCAGTTGCGCCGTGATGGCCAGAACTGGCAGTTGGCCAGCCACGATGTGATTTTCAAGCTGGATGACAAGCCCTGGCTGCATAGCCGGTTGCAGCTGGAGCGGGTCGGCGATCGAGTGCAAGGCTATGTGCCGCAGATCGATCTCGATCAGATCGCCCAGCTGAGCCAGCTGGTCTCCGGGATTTATCCTGCCCAGAGTGAACTGCTCAAGCAGAGCAAGCCCAAGGGCAAGCTGACCGATTTGACCCTGCAGGCGGATACCGATTGGCAGGATCTCTCCCTCAGCGGCCAGATTTCCCATGTGAGCTTGAACGCCTGGCACGACGTGCCCGGCTTTGGCGATCTCAACGGTGAGTTCTGGCTGACCCCCAAGGGGGGCAGCGCCAGCGTGGCACTGCTCAACGACAAGCTGGATCCGGCCCGTCACTTCAAGGAGCCGATCCCGGTCGACCGCTTCTCGGCTCGTCTCGACTGGTGGCGTGAGGCGCAAGGGTGGGTGCTCTATGGTCAGGATATCGCGCTGGATAACCCGGACCTGACCCTGGCCAGCCGCTTTCGGCTCGATCTGTTCGAACACCCCTTTCTGGCCCTGACCGGCCGCATCGACGTGAAGAACGCGGGCAACGCTGATCGCTACTATCCGTTACAAGTGATGGACAAGGGGCTGGTGGACTACCTGAGCGGCGCGCTCAAGGGTGGCAAGGCCAAGGGCGCTGACCTGCTCTGGTATGGCGAGTTCAGGGATTTCCCTTATGAGAAAGGCGAGGGCATCTTCCAGGTGGCGGTGCCCTTGGAGCAGGCTACCTACCAGTTCTTCCCCGGTTGGCAATCGCTGACTGACCTGCAGATCGATCTGCTGTTCCAGAACGCCAGTCTCGATATGCACAGCCGCTCCACCCAGCTCGGCAAGGCCAGCTCTGACTCGGTGCATGCCTGGATCCCGAGCCTCTCTCCCGGTGGCCATCTCTACGTGGATGCCAAGGTGCAGGGGGAGGGCCAAGCCATCAGTGATTACCTGCAAGATTCCCCGCTGGGGGGCTCGGTGGGTCAGGCGCTGCGGGAGATTGAGATCCGCGGCCCGCTGGCCGGTTCGGTCAAGCTCGATATTCCCCTCGATGGCGAGAGCGAAGTGAAGGCGAGCGGCGATGCCACCTTCAGCAACAACAAGGTGCGGGTCGCCAGTCTGGATCTGCCGCTAGAGCAGGTGCAGGGACGCCTTGAGTATGACAACGAGCAGACCCGTTTCAGCAATCTCAAGGCGAGCCTGTGGAACCAGCCGCTGACCCTCAACTATCAGGGGCGCCAGCACCCGGATCGCTATCAGGTCGATCTCGACTTCAAGGGGCAGTGGGATAGCCGCCGCCAACCGGCAGCCATCTCCTCATTCGGTATCCTCAATGGCCGCAGCAACTGGGGCGGCAAGCTGGGGTTGACCCTGCCTGACAGCAAGCCGTTCAGCTTCCAGCTGGCGATGGACTCCAACCTGCAGGGGATGGGGCTGGATCTGCCGTTGCCGCTGGCCAAGGCGGCCAGCAGCCGTCTGCCGCTCAAGGTGATCGCCCGTGGCCGGGAGGGCAGCGCCGACATTCGTGCCGTGCTGGGTGCCGATGTGGATATGCAGACCCGACTGGTCTACGGCGAAGGGGTGCCCTACCTCAGTCGGTTAAGGGTCGATGTGGGGCAACCGGGCGCCCGGGTACTACGGGATGTGCCCATGCTGCTTGCCATCAATCAGCAGGAGGCCGATGTGGGCGGCTGGCTGGCGCGACTCAAACAGTGGTTGCCAGCGCAGAACCAGAGTGGCAATGCGGTGGTCGGCCCCTCCTTCTTGCCGCAGGAGTGGTGGGTGGATGGTCAGCTGGCCCGCGCCTATATCGGCAGTGCCACCCTCAAGGCCACCCGCTTCACCGTGGGGCCGACCAATCAGGCGACCGAGGTGATGATCGACAGCCCCGACGTGATGGGGGTGATCCGCCTGCCTACGGTGGCCAATCGCCCGGTGGATGCCAAGTTTGCCCGCATCCACTGGTCCGGCAAGAGTTCGGATCTCAGCCCGGATCCCGATGCGAAGCAGGACAACGCCATCATGGCCTCCATTCCCTGGCTGCAGGTGAGTTGTGTCGATTGCCGCTTTGGCGAGCTGCCGCTCGGCGAAGTGAAAGGGGAGCTGGTGCCCGGTGCCAACAAGGTGACTCTCAAGGGACTGGATGTGCGACTGGCGGGCAGTCAACTGACCGGCAGCGTCGACTGGCTGGCCGATGGCAACCGGATGCAGACCCGCGCCCGTGGCAAGCTGACCAGCAACAACAGCGAGCTGCTGCTCAAGCGGCTCGGCTACACCTCGCCCATCGGCGATGCCCCCGGCTCCCTCGCCTTTGATCTCAACTGGCAGGATGTGCCCTATCGCCCGAGCCTGCCAACCCTGGGGGGAAGTGCCAACTATCAGCTGGAGGGCGGCACCCTGCGGGAGGTCAACGACAAGGGGGCTCGGCTGCTCTCCCTGCTCAGCCTCGACTCCCTGCTGCGCAAACTGCGCCTCGATTTTCGCGATGTGTTCGACAAGGGCTTCTACTTCGAATCCATGTCCGCCTCTGCCACCATCAAACAGGGGCAGGTCAGCAATGATGATTTCTACATGAAGGGGGCGGCAGGTAATCTGCGCGGCGAGGGGATCGCCGATCTGGTGCGCTGGCAGCTCGACTACGAGCTAAGCTTCTCCCCCAATCTGGGGGGCACCCTGCCGGTGGTGGCGGCCTTCTCCATCACCCCGGTCACCGGTCTCTATGTGCTGGCCCTCTCCAAACTGCTGGAGCCGGTGGTGGATGTGGTGACCCGCATCGATTTTCGCATCTCGGGCCCGCTCGATGCACCCAAGCTCATTGAAGCTGGCCGGGATCGCGCGCGCATCAAGCTCAACCAGCAGCAGAAACAGGCGGTCGATGCGGCGGCGCCCACGCTGCCAGCCGCCACCCCTTTCCTGCTGAATCCACAACCGGGTAGCCCGCGCCAGCCCTGATGCTGGCGCCGCCCTAGCCTCGACCTGCTCACGCTCAAGGAGAGAGCCATGATCCGACATATTCTGCTGATCACCTTCAAGCCCGATGCACCCCCCGCTGACATTGCTGCCGTCAGGGCCGCCTTTCTCGCCATGCCGGCCAAGATCAGCGGCGTGACCGCTGTGGAGTGGGGGCTGAATGACAGCCCCGAAGGGAAGGATGAAGGCTTTACCCACAGCGTGCTGATGACCTTCGCCGACGAAGCAGCCCGTCAACGCTATCTGCCCCATCCTGATCACGATGCCCTCAAGGCCATCTTTCGCCCGGTGCTGGAGCGCATCATAGTGCTGGATTACACCCTGCAGGCGGGGGATGCTGTCACCGTCTGATGGTCCAATCTACAAGGCAAGCGACAAGGAGAGCGTCATGTGGTTAGCCGCAATACAGCTGGTATCTGGCCGTCACTGGCAGGATAACCGGGAGCAGATAGCCGCCGAGCTGGCAGCCTTGCCAAAAGAGCGGCCAATGCTGGTGCTGCTGCCGGAGAACTTTGCCCTGTTTGGCGAGCGGCAGGGTTATCTGGATGGCGCCGAGGCGATTGGCTCCGAGCTGAGTGGAGCCGCGCCGATCCAGCAGCAACTGGCCGAGTGGGCCCGTGACTTTGGCATCTGGCTGGTGGCCGGGGCTATGCCGACCACCATCGAAGGTGCTGACCATATCCACACCAGCTCGCTGGTGTTTGACCCAAGCGGTGAGCTTAAGGGCCACTACCACAAGATCCACCTGTTCGATGTGGATGTGGCGGACAATCACGGTCGCTATCGGGAGTCGGAGACCTTCAGTGCTGGTCAGGAGTGCGTGTTGGTGGACTCCCCCTTTGGTCCCCTCGGCCTTTCGATCTGTTATGATCTGCGCTTTCCCGAGCTCTACCGCCAGCTGGCCGGTGCCGGTGCCCGTGTGCTGCTGGTGCCTGCCGCCTTTACCGCTGTGACTGGCGAGGCGCACTGGGAGCCGTTGCTGCGGGCCCGTGCCATCGAAAACCAGTGCTATGTGGTGGCTGCCAACCAAGGCGGCATTCACGAGACGGGGCGCCAGACCTGGGGCCACAGCATGGTGATCGATCCCTGGGGTCGAGTGCTGGCTTGCCAGCCATCGGGCCGCGCCACTGTGCTGGCACAGATGGATGCCGGGCTTATCGACGAATTGAAGCGCACTATGCCGGTGCTGAGGCACGCCCGGCTGCTGTGATTCCGGGGTGTTGATTGAGGTAGGGTGCAACAAGCGAAGCGCATTGCACCTGTGCCGATCTTGGGGTTGGCGGCGCCATTCACGGCGTTCATTGCACCCTGCGAATACGAACTGAACACCGGGCCACACCGGATGAATTAACCGTTACGACATCTCACCGCGAGATTGGAGAAGAAGATTGAGTCTATTGAGCCAGGTTAGTGCCTCCCTGTTGGCCCCGAATGATCTCGACGAAGGGCGCCTGCAGCAACTGCTCGGCAGCCTGATGAGCCATCAGGTGGAGTTCGGCGATCTCTATTTCCAGCGCAGCTGGCACGAGTCCTGGATGCTGGAAGATGGCATCGTCAAGGATGGCAGCTACAACATCGATCAGGGGGTCGGGGTGCGCGCCGTCAGTGGCGAGAAGACCGGCTTCGCCTACTCGGACGAGCTGAGCCTGCTGGCACTGCAACAGTCGGTGACTGCCGCTCGCGGCATCGCCGCTGCAGGTGCCCACGGCAAGGTGAAGGCGTGGGCTCGCACCGAAGCGAACCTGCTCTATCCGGCCATGGATCCGCTGCAGACCCTCGACAAGCACCAGAAGATCGCTCTGCTGGAGCAGATGGACAAGTTCGCCAGAAGTCTGGATCCCGCCATCAATCAGGTAATGGCCTCCATCAGCGGTGTTTATGAAGAGATCTTGGTGGCCGCTACCGATGGCACCCTGGCCGCCGATGTGCGTCCGCTGGTGCGCCTGTCGGTGACCGTGATCGCCGAGAAGGGCGATCGCCGTGAGCGCGGCAGTGCCGGTGGCGGTGGCCGCTTTGGTTACGATTGGTTCCTCGAACTGGACGGGCTGGAGAGCCGCGCCTTCGGTTATGTGCGCGAAGCCGTGCGTCAGGCACTGGTCAACATGGAGGCCATCGATGCCCCAGCCGGCACCATGCCGGTGGTACTAGGGGCTGGCTGGCCCGGTGTGCTGCTGCACGAGGCGGTGGGACACGGTCTGGAGGGGGATTTCAACCGCAAGGGCTCTTCCGCATTTGCCGGTCGCATCGGCGAGCAGGTTGCCTCCAAACACTGCACCATCGTCGATGATGGCACCCTGCCGGGTCGGCGTGGCTCCGTCTCTATCGATGACGAGGGGACGCCGGGCGGTTACAACGTGCTGATCGAAAACGGCATCCTCAAGGGGTATCTGCAGGACAAGCAGAACGCTCGCCTGATGGGCGTGCCGCTCACCGGCAACGGTCGCCGCGAATCCTACGCCGCCATGCCGATGCCGCGCATGACCAACACCTATATGCTGGCGGGTCAGTATGATCCGGCCGAGATCATCGCCTCGGTCAAGAAAGGGATCTACGCCCCCAACTTCGGCGGCGGTCAGGTGGATATCACCTCCGGCAAGTTCGTCTTCTCCGCCTCCGAGGCCTACCTCATCGAAGATGGCAAGATTACTGCGCCCATCAAGGGAGCAACACTGATCGGCAACGGCCCCGAGGCGATGAGTCAGGTCTCCATGGTGGGGTGTGACCTTGCGCTGGATCGTGGGGTCGGCATCTGCGGCAAAGAGGGACAGAGCGTGCCGGTCGGTGTCGGCCAGCCCACCCTAAAACTGGACCAGCTCACCGTGGGTGGCACTTCGTAGGTTGGATTAGCCGCGCAGCGGCCTAACCCGACGCAATCAGGCCCCGGTTCTTGCCGGGGTTTTGCTATTTAGCGGATGGCAGACAACAAAAAGCCCCGGTCAGTTGGCCGGGGCTTGCGGAGTAATCGGTATCAGTTGACGGAGATGGCGCGGGCGTCGATGAAGTAACGGGCGTTACCCAGTTTGTCGATCTGGATTTTGGCAACCAGCTGCTCTTGATCTTTATATTCCCAGCGCTGTTCGATCTTGGCGAGAGATGGGCTCGCAATCCCCACCACGTTCAGGTATTCGTGAAACAGGCTATGGCTTCCTATTTCGGTCAGCATTTTATCCATCTGCATTCTCTCCTGAAATTGAGTGGGTATTCACCAACAAACCTATCAGCGTCCGTCTGAATATAGTCTGTATGAAAAACAAGCTAACTCATCTGCATGTCAATAACATGATCAGGAACAAGATCAGTGCAGATCGTCAGGGACTTTTTGATAGCGTTTTCAATCAGCGCTGGCGGGCTTCTGCGGCAACTGATCAAACGCGCTGGAAACCTGCGGTAGCGCCGGTGCGGTTTGCACGGCCTGGCCGCCGTGGAAGACCGGATCTTGTGCCACTTCCTTGATGCCGTTGATGCAAAACTGCATACCCATGCAGACCAGCAGGAAGCCCATGATGCGGGTCATGGCGTCGATGCCGGTGGCGCCGAGGATCTTGCAGACCGGATCCGCCAGCTTCAGGACGCCCCAGCTAATCAGGCTCATCAGGGCAAAAGCAGTGATCATGGCGCCATAGATGGTGAGGCGGTTGTACTCGCCGGGCAGCTCCGCAATCTGTGCGGCCCCGCTGATCACCAGTGCCATGGTGCCCGGGCCGCACATGCTGGGCATGGTGAGCGGCACAAAGGCGATGCTCTGGTTGATGTCGACCCCGGTTGCCTGAGCGGGGGCGGGGAACAGCATGCGAAAGCCGATAAAACCGATGATGAGGCCACCCGCCAGTCGCAAGCCCGGAATGGAGATCCCGAACAGATCCAGAATTGAGGATCCGATAAAGAAGGTGATGCAGAGGGTGCAGAACAGATAGATGGCGGCCAGGTTGACCTGACGGCGCACATGTTCGCGCGACATCCCCTTGCTCAGCCCCAGCAGCAGGGTGGCAGTGGTGGGTGGATTGACCATGGGCAGCAACGCCAGCAAGGCGAGGAAGACGACCTGAAAAAACATGTTGAGCCTCGGATAACAGGGATGGATGGGGAGCCTTGAATCAGGTGCTCGCCTGACTCAAGAGGGAGGCTATCTTATGTTGGCAAGGGTGAACACAAGCCGTACAACAATTTCTGATTTACCCGAGGTTTGCTGGCCACCGGGATGAGGTAAACCAGCCGGTTGCTGCGGGTTCACTTGAGCAGGCTGGGGGGGGACATCCTGCCTGACCAGATAAGCGGATCCGTATCGCGGTCGCGCGGGTCGTCCGGCAGCAGAAAAGAAACAGCCCAGCAAGGCAGGCTTGCTGGGCTGTAGGTCAGACAGCGCTCAAAGTAGAGGCGTGTCTGTCGCGCGCAGTACGCGGTATTTATTACAGGGCGGCGATCTCGGCTTGCTGGGCTTCCAGCTTGGTCAGCTGGAGACGGTAATCTTCCAGCTTCTCGCGCTCTTTGGCGATGACCGCTTCCGGCGCCTTGGCGACGAAGGCTTCGTTGCCAAGTTTGCCTTCGATGCGGCCACACTCACCAACCAGCTTGGCCACTTCTTTGGCCAGACGAGCTAGTTCGGCGTCCTTGTCGATGAGGCCGGCCATCGGGATCATCAGCTCGGTGGCACCGATCAGCTTCTTCACTGACAGCGGAGCCACTTCACCTTCGCTAAGTACGCGGATGGATTCCAGACGGGCCAGCGACTTGAGGAAGGCCTCGTTGTCACCGGCGCGCTGGGCATCCTTGGCATCGCACTTGAGCAGCACGTTCAGACCGACGCTGGGTGCTACGTTCACCTCGGCGCGGATGTTACGCACCCCTTCGATGAACTCCTTCACCCACTCCTGATCCGCCATCGCGGTTTCGTCCACCTTGGCGGCGTCGAACTCGGGGAAGGCCTGAATCATGATGGTGTCGGCGTGTACGCCAGCCAGCGGGGCTACCGATTTCCAGATGGTCTCGGTGATGAACGGGATGATCGGGTGCGCCAGACGTAGCAGAGTTTCCAGGACGCTGACGAGGGTGTGGCGGGCAGCGCGCTGCTCGGCCTCGGAACCCTTGCCCAGTACCGGCTTGGTCAGCTCCAGATACCAGTCACAGAACTGGTTCCAGATAAATTCGTACAGCACGCCTGCGGCGATATCGAAACGATAGGTATCGAGCGCGGTGCGGAAGTCACGAATGGCCACTTGCAGCTGGGACTGGATCCAGCGATCCGCCAGACTGAACTCCATCTCGCCACCCTTACCTTGCGAAGAGAAGCCGCAATCCTGATCTTCGGTGTTCATCAGCACATAGCGGGAGGCGTTCCACAACTTGTTGCAGAAGTTGTTGTAGCCGTCCAGGCGCTTCATGTCCCAGTTGATGTCACGACCGGTAGAGGCCAGCGCTGCCAGCGTGAAGCGCAGGGCGTCGGTACCGTGTGCATCGATCCCTTCCGGGAACTGCTTGGCGGTACGCTTGCCGATCTTCTCGGCCATCTGCGGCTGCATCATGTTGCCGGTGCGCTTCTCCAGCAGATCTTCCAGCGAGATGCCGTCGATCATGTCGAGCGGGTCCAGCACGTTGCCCTTGGACTTGGACATCTTCTGGCCCTCTTCGTCACGGATAAGACCTGTGATGTAGACGGTCTTGAACGGGACTTGCGGCTGGCCGTTTTCGTCCTTGATGAAGTGCATGGTCATCATGATCATCCGGGCAATCCAGAAGAAGATGATATCGAAGCCGCTCATCAGCACGTCGGTCGGGTGGAAGGTCTTGAGTGCTTCGGTGTTGTTCGGCCAGCCCAGGGTGGAGAAGGTCCACAGGGCGGAGCTGAACCAGGTGTCGAGCACGTCTTCGTCCTGACGCAGGGTGGTCACGGACGGGATGCTGTGCTTGGCACGCACTTCCGCCTCGTCACGGCCCACGTAGACATTGCCAGCGTCGTCATACCAGGCCGGGATGCGGTGACCCCACCACAGCTGACGGGAGACGCACCAGTCCTGAATGTCACGCATCCAGGAGAAGTACATGTTTTCATACTGCTTGGGCACGAACTGGATGCGGCCATCTTCCACCGCTTCGATGGCGGTCTTGGCCATCGGTGCCACGCGCACGTACCACTGGTCGGTCAGCATCGGCTCGATGGGCACGCCGCCGCGATCGCCGTAGGGTTGTTGCAGTACGTGATCCTTGATTTCGGCCAGCAGGCCCAGCTCGTCCAGCTTGGCCACGATGGCTTTGCGGGCAGCGAAGCGCTCCAGACCGGCGAACTCGGTTGGCAGGGCGGCATCGTAGGCGGCGCAAGGGTTGCCGTTGGTATCGACCACTTCGGCCTCGGCACGCACATGGGCGTCCAGAGTGAAGATGTTGATCATCGGCAGGCTGTGGCGCTTGCCCACTTCGTTGTCGTTGAAGTCGTGAGCCGGGGTGATCTTCACACAACCGGTGCCCTTCTCCATGTCGGCGTGTTCGTCGGCGACGATGGGGATCAGACGGTTCACCAGCGGCAGCAGGATGTGCTGGCCAATCAGCGCCTTGTAGCGCGGGTCTTCCGGGTTCACTGCCACGGCGGTATCGCCCAGCATGGTCTCCGGACGGGTGGTGGCGACGATCAGGTGATCCTGACCTTCGGCGGTCTTGGCGCCGTTGGCCAGCGGATAGCGCAGGTGCCACATGTGGCCCTTAATCTCGCGGTTTTCCACTTCCAGATCGGAAATAGCGGTGTTGAGTTTCGGATCCCAGTTCACCAGACGCTTGCCGCGGTACATCAGGCCATCTTCGTAAAGACGGACAAACACTTCCTGCACGGCGCTCGAGAGACCCTCATCCATGGTGAAGCGCTCGCGCTCCCAATCTACCGAGTCGCCCAGACGGCGCATCTGGCGGGTGATGGTGCCACCGGACTCTTCCTTCCACTGCCAGATCTTGTCGATGAAGGCATCACGGCCGTAATCGTGACGGGTTTTGCCCTCTTCTGCAGCGATCTTGCGCTCAACCACCATCTGGGTGGCGATACCGGCGTGGTCGGTGCCTGATTGCCACAGGGTGTTCTTGCCCTGCATGCGGTTGTAGCGGATCAGGGTGTCCATCAGGGTCTGCTGGAAGGCGTGACCCATGTGCAGGCTACCGGTGACGTTCGGCGGCGGGATCATGATGCAGTAGGAGTCTTTGCTGGTGTCGCCGTGGGGCTTGAAGTAACCCTGGGATTCCCAGTGCTGATAGAGCGCCTGTTCGATGGCATTGTGATTAAAAGTCTTTTCCATGGTCTCGCCGTAATCTGGATGGATGGAGTCTGGTGTTGATTATTTTTTAGATCAATAGCTTACAGTCAGGGCTGCGCCGGATCCGGTGCGGCAAGGACGGGCTGCTCCCTCATCTCGAGGGTATGACCTGCCTGGCGATAGTGCTTGTAGCGCTCGCGGGCTTGCTGCTTTTGAGTTTCATCAGTGGGGACAAAATCTACCACTTGAGCGAAGTGTCCTGCAAACAAAGGTGTCTGTCTGGCCAGATTGATGAGGCGGGCATAGCGCCGTTTCGGCGGCTGATAGCCAATTTCCACCGGGGCCATGCCGCTTTCGCCCTGCAACTGATGGGGCACGAAGCGCTCAGGTGGCAGTTGCCACAGCAGCTCGTCGAGGCGCAGGGCCTGGGCTTCATCGTCACACAACAGATAGAGATGGCCCGCGCCCCACGACTCGGCCGCCAGGGTGCAGGCGAGCCGCTCGACCGCGGAGGCTTGCTCGTCATCCGGTTCGTTCATCAGGTAAAAGGTCACTTGGCTCATCAGGTGGATCCCGTTTTGCGGTGACGGACTATTGACCGCCGCAGAGGCTGACAGGGGATTTTCCCGTCTGCATCTCACTGAAACAACAATGAAACAAGGAAGAGGCGGGCCTCTTCCTTGTGGTTCAGGGTAACGCTAACCCTTCCGATGCAGCCATCGGAAGGGGCAGGGGAGTTACTCTTTCTCTTCGATATCCACGCCAGCCCGGTTCAGCAGGAACTGGGTCAGCAGGGGCACCGGACGACCGGTGGAGCCTTTATCCTTGCCACTCTTCCAGGCGGTTCCTGCAATATCCAGGTGGGCCCAGTTGTACTTCTTGGTGAAGCGTGACAGGAAGGCGGCTGCGGTGATGGTACCGGCCGGACGACCGCCGATGTTGGCCATATCGGCAAACGGGCTGTCGATCTGCTCTTGATACTCGTCAAACAGCGGCAGACGCCAGGCGCGATCGCCCGCCTGCTCGGAGGCGTTGAGCAGCTCATGGGCCAGCGGGTTGTGGTTGGCCAGCAGACCCGAGGTGTGGTGACCCAGAGCGATGACACAGGCACCGGTCAGGGTCGCCACGTCGATCACGGTTTCCGGATCGAAGCGGTCGACATAGGTCAGCGCATCGCACAGCACCAGACGACCTTCCGCATCGGTGTTGAGCACTTCGATGGTTTGGCCGGACATGGAGGTGAGGATGTCACCCGGGCGATAGGCGTTGCCACCAGGCATGTTTTCGCAACCAGCCAGCACACCAATCACGTTGATCGGCAGTTGCAGCTGGGCCAGCGCATGCATGGTACCCAGCACGGAGGCGGCGCCACCCATGTCGTATTTCATCTCATCCATGCCATCGGCCGGCTTGATGGAGATGCCGCCGGAGTCAAAGGTCAGACCCTTGCCGACCAGTACGATGGGTTTGGCATCGGCGTTGCCCTTGTATTCGATGATGGCCATCATGGCTTCGTTATCGGAGCCGCGAGCCACCGCCAGATAGGAGTTCATGCCGAGTTCAGCCATCTCCTGCTCACCGATCACTTTGGTGGTGATGTTGTCGAAGGCATCAGCCAGACGACGGGCCTGGGAGGCCAAATAAGCCGGATTACAGATGTTGGGCGGCATGTTCGCCACATCACGACAGACCCGCACACCCTTGGCTACTGCCAGACCGTGGGCGATGGCTTTTTCACCAATGGTCAGTTCCCGACGCGTCGATACGTTGAATACCAGCTTGCGCAGCGGGCGACGTGGTTCAGCTTTGTTGGTCTTGAACTGATCGAAACTGTAGAGGCCCGCCTTGGTGGTTTCTACCGCCTGGCGCACCTTCCAATAGGTATCCCGGCCCTTGACGTGCAACTCGGTCAGGAAGCAGACCGCTTCCATTGAGCCGGTTTCGTTGAGGGTGGTGATGGTCTTGTTGATGATCTGCTTGTACTGGCGTTCGTCGAGTTCCCGCTCCTTGCCGCATCCGACCAGCAGTACGCGCTCGCTGAGCACGCCCGGTACTTGATGCAGCAGCAGCATCTGGCCTGGTTTCCCTTCCAGGTCGCCACGGCGCAGCAGCGAACTGATATAGCCATCGCTGATCTTGTCCAGTTGTTCGGCAACCGGAGAGAGGCGACGAGGCTCGAATACGCCGACCACGACGCAGGCGCTACGTTGCTTCTCAGGACTGCCACTCTTTACACTGAACTCCATGGAATCTCCTACATCCTAAAGACAAAAGGCACCTTTTATTGAATAATGCGGTGCTTGTTGGGGTATCAGAGGCGGAGCGAACAGCCACAGGCTCCGCAGTTCAAACTGGTAAAAATCCAATATACGGCCCTATTTTTCAGGCATTCGACTAAAAACACAAGTTTACTTGGGAATGACTGTGATCGTATTCCGATATTTGTTCAGGGAAACCCTGAAAACCCAGCTGGCAGTGCTCTTCGTATTGCTGCTTATCTTTGTCAGCCAACAATTTATCAAGATTATCGGTGATGCCGCCGATGGTGAGGTACCGACACGGCTGGTATCTACCTTGTTGCTGCTCAACTTGCCCAATATGGCGCTGTTGATGCTGCCAATCAGTCTCTTTTTAGCCATCTTGTTTGCCCACGGTCGTCTCTATGCCGAAAGCGAAATGACGGTGATGCATGCGGTGGGTTTCAGTCACCGTTTCGTGATGCGCAGCGCCATGGTGCTGGCGTTGCTGACTGCCGCCGTCGCCGCCTTCAACACCGGCTGGATCGCCCCGCAAGCCAAGGAGCGTGAGTATCAGGTGATCGACGAGTTCAAGGCGGATCCGGGGATCTCCTTCCTGCAGGCAGGCCGCTTTATGGAGCTCGACAAGGGGCGTCTGGTTGCCTATATCCAGGATTTGAACGAAAACGGTTCAAAACTGCAGAAAATCTTCGTATTGCAGCGGGCGGAGGGAAACAATCCCCCCTCGGTGGTGGTGGCGACCGAAGGGGTGGTGACAGTCGATGAGAACGGTCTGCAGTGGCTGACCCTCAAAGATGGTTCCCGCTACGAGGGAAACTTCTCCGGCAAGCAGTTCCAGGTCTCCGATTTTAGCGAATATGGTCTGGTGATCCGCCAGCAAGAGCTGGAGCGTTCCAACCGCAAGGCGGCGGCCAAACCGACTCTGGAGCTGTTCGGTACCCAGGACAACAGCATGATGGCGGAGCTGCAGTGGCGTCTGTCGTTGCCCCTCTCCATTCCGGTGCTGACTCTGCTGGTGGTACCGCTGGCGCGGGTTAACCCCCGTCAAGGGCGCTATGCCAAACTGCTGCCGGCCATCATGCTCTATCTCTCTTACTTCCTGCTGCTCAGCGCCGCCCGCTCGGCCATCGATAGCGGTCGTTTGCCCTACTGGCCGGGGATGTTCCTGGTGCCGCTCGGTTACCTGCTGTTTATCGGCTTGCCCCTCAATGTGCAGGGTACCAGCTGGTGGAACGGGGTGAAGGGCCGTTATTTCAACAGAAAATCAGCATGATGCTGCAACATAGGAACTTCTGCTGATGTTTGGCATTCTCGACAGATATATCGGTAGGGTCATTTTCATGTCGATCCTGCTGTGCGAAATCACGCTCGTTGGCCTTGCGGCGCTCATCAAGTATGTGGAGCAGCTCAAGTCGGTCGGGGAGGGCAACTATGACATGGTAAATGCCCTCTACTATGTGCTGCTCTCCATGCCCAAGGAGGCGGTGCTGTTCTTCCCGCTGGCGGCGCTGCTTGGCGGTCTGATCGGTTTAGGCCAGCTGGCGACCAGCTCCGAGCTGGTAGTGATGCAGGCGGCGGGCCGCTCCAAGATCAGTATCGTGATGGCGGCGCTAAAGACGGCGATCCCGTTGATGATCCTGGTGGGGCTGATGGGTGAGTACGTGGCCCCTATCGCCAAACGGATGGCGGATGATATCCGTGCTGGTGCCATCTCCGAGGGGCGATTGACGGTCTCTGCCTACGGGGTGTGGGCTCGCGATGGCAACAACTTCGTCAATATCAACGGTGTGCGCAATGATGGTGCTCTGACCGGCATCACCCTCTATCGCTTTACCCCCGAGCGCAAGTTGATCGATGTGGTACAGGCGCAAGAAGGGGTGTTTGATCAGCACCACTGGTTGCTCAAACAGACCCTGGTCACTCGCTTCGACGACCCTGCGCAGATCAACAGCGAGCAGCATGCCCAGATGGAGTGGAACTCCGAGCTGACCCCAAAACAGCTGGGGGTGGTGAGTATCGACCCTGAAAATCTCTCGGTCTCAGGTCTGCGTGACTACATAGGTTATCTGGACGCCAACAAGCAAGATGCCGGTCGTTACAAGCTGGAGATGTGGCGCAAGCTGCTGTCACCGCTCTCGGTGGTGGCGATGATCCTGCTTGCCTCCTCGTTCATCTTCGGCCCGTTGCGCTCGGTGAGCATGGGTGCGCGGATGCTGATGGGGATCATGACCGGCTTCGCCGTCTATGTCAGCGATCGGGTATTTGGTCCCGTCAGTCTGGTCTACGCGGTGCCGCCGATCCTGGCTGCCGTCGCCCCCAGCCTGCTGTTTGGCGGTATCTCTTTCTACATTCTCAGTCGCAAGCAGTAAGCCGTGGCGCGGCCATGCAAAGAGGGCACCTTTTGGTGCCCTCTTTCGTTGCTACATTGCTTCCGTTGCTACATTGATTCGGGATTACTTGTTTAGCATCTCCAGATTCTCTTGCTTGCTCAGCACTATGACCTCGCACTCGGCCCAGATATCCTGGAAGGCACGAGGTTGCTTGCGGTTGAACAGGCACATCAGGTTACCCAGCCCAAAGGCTGCGGTGGCAAGGCGGATCAGCGCCTGGGTGACACGGATATGGCTGCCATCCTCGTTCTGAATACGCAGGCGCCAGGCGCGCATGCCGATGGTCTGGCCGGCACGGGTCCAGAACCAGGTGTAGAAACCGCAGACAACGAAGGCGAGCCAGAGGGTATAGATCAGGCTCAAGGGGTGGCGGGTCAGCAACCAGACCGTATCTTCGCCTGCCGGGACGCTGGCCAACCCGCTGACCAGCAGCAGTTTTGCCACTGCCATCCCGATAAAACCGGCGATGATGAGCAGGGAGGTCACGACCAGCGCATCATAGATCAGCGCGCCAATTCGTCGCAGCAGAGTGGCCGACGGGTATCGGGGGAGTGTGGGGGATTTTTGTTGGACTTGTTTAGGCTTGGCCATCGTTTTATTCCATTAAGATGATGGCGGCATTCTATGTAACTGGCCCCTTATCGGCAAGGCGTTGAATAAATGAGCAAACGAGCGTATTCAATAGAAAAACCCCTTGCATGGCATCGCGCCATTCGTATAATCCCTCGCAGTTGCCCGGGTGGCGAAATCGGTAGACGCAGCGGATTCAAAATCCGCCGATGAATAATCGTGTCGGTTCGAGTCCGACCCCGGGCACCATTAGAATTGAATGACTTAAGGCCACCCTAAAGGGTGGCTTTTTGTTTTTGTGCCTCAAAGTGGCGGCAAAATGGCGACACAATATCTTTGCTGTATAAATGACCAGATGCTTTGTTTGTAGATTAGTTGCGATAATGACTAGCTTTTCTTTCTTGGGGATCTAAATGAGGCTGCTTGAAAAACGAAACTCAAAGGAATGGCTGAGAGCAGCTCACCGTCGTTTCATGAGGCGGTTCTCTATCAGAGTCCGTATGAGAGGTCCAAAGAGTAAAACAGGTCGTTTTTCTCATAATAGTGCCATGGTCACTCTGGATGCCCCGAAAGTTATTGATCTCTATAATCCAAGAAATCGAGCAAAGTCATCGATTTTCATCAGTTCTATTGTCAACGCAATCAAGTCCCCTTGTGGTTCAGACCCATCGACTAGAAGAGTTGTTCATATCAACTTACGTTGCACGGAACTAGCTACTGCTGCTGCAGTTTTATCCATGATCTCATCAGTCGAATTTGCGTTGAACAACGTGAAAGGGGCTAAGCCACGCTTCAGGGTTACTCGTCCTCATGCAGTCAACATCAATGGCGGCAAAGATCGAGTCCGGATTGTTGATAGCGTATTAAATCGTCTTGGATTCTACGCTGCGCTCGGTTTTAAGCAGTTTACTTCTCGTGAGCTGGCTAACGTAAAGTGTTGGGACATCATCCGAGGGGTAAAAGTGAACAGTGATGCAGCTGGTCAAATGCTCCAGGCTGTAGAAACCTCTTTGGTACAGAGAACGGGCGGAAAAGCACAGCGTCTTTTTGGTCCGCTGGTTGAAGCAATGAATAACGTTGTTGAGCATGCCTACTTCCCTGCTATTTGGAAAGGCGAGCAACCTGAAGGCCACAGATGGTGGTGTTTTACGGCGTTGGTTGCGGATCAGCTGACAGTATTGATTGGGGACAAAGGTGTCGGCATATCAGCGACATTAGAGCAGACGCAACCAAAGGGGTTGTTAGATCTTTTGAAACAGAAGGTAGGCGGCGTTTTCTCTAATGATGCAGACTACATCATGGCTGCAATGGATGTTAAAAGGACTCGCACAAGTCTCTCCCATCGAGGGAACGGTGGAAAGGATTTGAAGTCTGCAATTGAAAAGATTCCAAATTCTCGGCTTACAGTAATATCAAATAAAGGTGTTTATCGTTACCATCATGTCGCAAGGAATGGTAACGATCCGGTCCTTAATGAGTCCAGAGAAAGTAGTGAACAGTCCATTGTTGGCACAATCGTCGAGTGGACTATTCCTTTGCCTAAAGGTGTTTTGAAATGAAAACCATTTTCGTTAAAGACTTTTCTGTCTTCCCAGGACCTAGAACAAAGGAACTTGGTGAGAACAGTGGTGAGGCCTTTAGAGACGATATCCTAATTCCAGCTATTCGTAGTCATGGGCAGGTATGCGTTGATCTGGATGGGGTTTTTGGATACGGCTCTTCATTTTTGGAAGAAGTCTTTGGTGGTTTAGTCCGAGTAGGGACAAGCTCGGGGATTAGTGAGTCTGACATTCAGTTTGTCAGTGAGCATCTGATTTCGAAAGATGACCCTTCAGTTATTGTGGAGATAAGAGAGTACATCACGAATGCCTTGCAAAGAAAAAAGTGAGGTGACGTCTGGTGAACGTTGGAGTTTCATTTTATGGTGCGAGATATGTTTCATCCCAGCTCTGATCACTCTGATTGTCAGTGTCAAAAATGGGGAGTTACCAAGCACCGCAGCTGTGGCTCTTTCTACGATCCCGATAACTTTGTTGGGGTGGTTTGCTAGCGCCTCTCTTAATCGAAAGAATGCTGCAACCCAAGCTAAAAATAGTGAAGTTAACAAAGCGATCGAGCAAATAGAAGCAGCACTAAAGGATTTGTCAGAGTCCTTTAGCACTGCCATGAAAGAAACTGACCGAAAGGCTCAAGATTCTGTGATTATTGCGCAGATTAATGTAGCTAAGGTTCAGAGGATAAAGAATCTGTTAGCTCGATTACATGCTCTTGACTCAAGTCAGGAAAGCATGGACAGCTATATCATACAGCTTCGTAAGCTTGCCACAGATGAGTCCAATTTTGTAAGTGACGACAAACTTGCAAAAACTTTTAACATGCTTGTGAGAATTGAAGAACGGATGTGCTCACGGTTTGTTCGGCGTTTTTAGGGTGAGTCAGTGTGCTTTATCGGTCTCTGCTTAAAAATTGATATGAACTCGCAGAGCGACTAGACATGTTTCACATAAAACCGATCTCTTGTAGAGCTGGCTAATGTGCAAATCAAAACCATAGCGTCCTTTTATCAGCTCAATTTTTAGACCGGTCTACATAAAGCTTGGCTAGTTGAAATGTAGATTATTCCTGCCAAGTCACAGTAACGGTTGAACATCTCCTAGGGACTGTCGTCATAA
>NZ_NKWE01000034.1:0-71588 GCF_006243315.1 Aeromonas sobria | reverse complement strand
ACCGTCGCCATCACCGGCACCAACGAAGCGCCCGATGCGCAAGAGGACGGCATTGCCAACAACAAGATCGTCACTCTCGACGGGCAGAACTGGGACACCAGCGGCGATATCAAGGTCGATTACTATGTCATTGATGCCAAGACTGGGCAGAAAGTGGCCGATGCCGAGAAATCCGATTACACCGGCGATGGCGACCATCGTTTCGGGGTGAAATCAGGAATTGAGCAACCAGGTGCAGACACTGTTCAGGCCGGGCAGATCGGCTACCTCGACAGCGCGGATCAGAGCGAAGCCATGCGATTTGCCTTCCAGCAGGGTCAGGTTGCCAACCATGCCACCATCGGGGTCAAAAACCTGTGGCACGACAAGGCGCATGGCGGCTGGGAACCGGGTATCAAGCGGGGTGTCTGGAAAGCCTTCTACAAGGGCGAGCTGGTTGCGACCGGTATCTTCGAAGGCACCTCTGGCGGTCGACAGGATGTGCAGATCGATGCCGGTGGCCGCTACTTTGACACCATCGAAATGTCAGCTCTCGGCTATAAGGACGGCATCGTCGATCCGAGAGGCTCCGAGTACTTTATCACCCAGGTCACCGCAAACCTGACCCACTTCGATCAGGCCTATCAGACCAATGAGACCGGCGTGCTCTCCCTCGATGTATTGAGCAACGACTCAGATCCCAACGGGGATGCCATCTCCATCGTGCCGGGGAGCTACCCGGACTATGTCACCCTGGTCAATGGCAAACTGCAATTCGATGCCGCCAAATACCTGCTGACGTTGCCAGAGGCTGAACGGGATTTGGTCGCGGGCGAGGCCAAAGAGATCAAATTTGAGTACGTCATTCGCGACATTCACGGTGCCACAGATCATGCCAGCGTCACCATCACCCTGCTCGGTGAGACGCAACCTGCTCCTGCTCCGTTGCATGTGACGGTGCAAGAGGATGGACTGGCTGGCGGTGCGCACGCACACAGCGAAGGCCCTCTGCCGGGCGCTCAGGATGCCACCCCCCACGACTACCAGTTTGCAACCCGGCAGACAGGTACTGCTGTCAGCAGTGGTGGCAAGCCACTGAGCTACGAGGTGAGCAGTGATGGCCTGACCCTGACCGGCTTTATCATGGATGCGGGCCAAAAGGTGAACGTTCTGACAGCACAACTGAACCCGCAGAGCGGCACTTATGAGCTGGATCTGTTCCGCCCACTCGATCATGGCGCAGCTGGCAAGGACACCCTCTCGCTGCCGTTCGAGCTCGATATCAAGGTTGGCAACCAGCACACCAAGGGAGAACTGGTGATCGATGTGATCGACAGCGCCCCTGCGCCTGCCCACCTGACCCTCACCACCGGGGATATGGCACCACAATCCAATTCCGTTGTCATTGCGTTGGATATGTCTGATTCAATGAATGACTATGTGATCGGTGAAAATAATCAGTGGATATCCCGCTGTACTCTCGCCCAAAATGCAATCAAGGCCATGTTCGAACAATACGACAAGGTAGGAACTGTTCAGTTCAAAATTGCAGCACATTCGGGTTCCCCTTCCGGTCAGGTGTCTGAATGGCTTCACTCGGTAGCAGAGATCGAAAATTTTTTCAGTAAGATCCGCGCAGCAGGTGGAACTCCCTACTACCAGGCACTTGACCAAATCGATTCCATCTTGGGTAACGATCAGGATCTACGTGCAATGGAAGGCACCAATAAGCAGTTCTATTTCCTCTCTGATGGCGCACCATATGACTTCGCTTATTGGACCGGCCCTTCAGACTTTTCCCACTCAATTCGCGGTCGTTTGATGCAGGGCATCAGCCCCGATGAAGTGGGTGGTGAGCAGCACTATCAGGATCTGCTCACTGGCCGGGTCGCACCGACCAAGGCCGAGCAGTTGCTGATCCTGGGCGAGTCCATGGATCACATTCTGGATCAACATGGCAACCCCTTTGACAGTATCAATATGCTCGCCATCGGCAAAAGCTCCTCACTGGAGTATCTGGAGCCCATGGCAGGTCAGGATGGCACCGCCATTAAGGTGGAGAAGGATGCCGATATCATCAGCACCCTCACCGCGTCGGTACCTGGCCAGTTGCACGGGGATCTCACCGGATCGTCGATCGAAGGGGAGTGGATCGAGAGCCTGACCCATGAGGGCAAGACCTATTTCTACGATCAGCAGAAAAACGGCATCTTCGCCCATCACAGCGATAGCGATAGCGACATCAAGGAAGCCGATGGCAGCAAGCTGGCCCTGGATACCGCCAATGGCAAGCTGGTGCTGAACTTCGAAACCGGCCAGTACGACTATCAGGCCAAGGATGTGCACGGCGACGGAGAGGACAAGTTCCTCCTCACCCTGCGCGATGGTGACGGGGATACCGCCGAAACCAGTCTGGATATCGCCGTTCAAGATCTGGCTGGCGGAGTATCCGCCCCAATCAGCTTGCGCATGGCGGCTGCCCCAGCGCTGACCAGCGAGATAGTCAGCGATGAGAGGGTAAGTCACAGCATCGCCAGCAACGAGATGCAGGATGATCTGATTGATTTCAGCGCGCTCAGCCAGAGCACCCTTCAGAGCAACACGCTGCAGAGCCAGCAAGGTGCGGCGCTGGTGTTTGGCGAGTTATTCGATAGCGGAGACAGCGAACTCGATGACCAGCTGGCGCCGCTGGACTCGGGCTCGCAAGGCGCAGCAATAGGAGACGGAAGCAATCCTTACAGCTCTCTCGCAGATCACAGCATGCCCAATCTGAATGGAGCGTCTATTCAGGATCAGCTGTTTGATGAGCTGGCGCTGCATCAGCAGTTCGTGCAGTAACTCCTTCACCATCTCGCGAGACTCAAAACCCCGCTCCGGCATCAGTCTGAGCGGGGTTTTGCTTTATCTGGTATTCAGTGGTGATTCCAAACTTCCGGCAACAAGGGAAGAAAAAGGTCGCCACACTAAATGGGATTCGCGAGCGTGTTAATTTTATTGATAGTGACGTTGCTAAAACGCATAACAAAGCCTCCGCTCTTTCCTGCCAAGGGGCTGGGATGGACAAAGCTTGCCTCATGGTCCTCCCAGCCATCTCTGCTATTTGCAGATGACGCTAGTCACTGCTGCACCAATCCTGTTTTATCTATTGGCTCAATGTGTTAGCGAATTTCTACAGGTCTGCAAACTCGGGGATATGGGCGCGGCCACGGCTTTCGAGAAATTCGAGCAGGGCGCGGGGGGAGCGCACCAGGATCCGCTCTCGCGGAAAGCCCGCCTCGGTCACCAGACGGTGGCAGTGGTCAAAATCACCGAGGCTGAAGGCGACGTGGGAGTCGGAGCCGAAGGTGAGATAGGCTCCCAGATCTCGCGCTGCTTCCACGATGGCGCGGCAGTTGCCTTCGCTACCCGGGCGCGAGTGAATGAACGAGGAGTTGTTGATCTCCAGCGCCACCCGATAGTCAGCCGCCGCCTTGACCACCGCCTGAATGTCGATGGGAAATGAGGGGTTGCCCGGGTGGCTGATCATGTCGACCCGGCCGCTCTTGATGGCGTTGATCATCGCCTGGGTGTGGGCGGCCTGATCGCAGGGAGGGAATACCTGTTCATGAAAACCCGCCATGATCATGTCGAGGCGCGATTCGTAACGCTCGGGGAAGTCGATCTCCCCCTCCAGGTTTTTGATGTTGGCTTCGATACCCCGCAGGATCCCGACGCCATCCACCACTCTTGGCAGTATTGGCAAGTTGGCAAAGTGCCAGACATGAGGGGCATCCGCCATCTCGGGGCCGTGATCCGTGGTGGCGAACAGCTTGATCCCCTTGGCCTTGGCTATCGGCAGATAGTCGTGGATGGTGCTGTAGGCGTGGGTGCTGGCAATGGTGTGCGTGTGGGTATCGACCGGGTACTTCATCTTCTCTCCCCTCATATTTTGAAGGGGCAGCATAACAAAGAGCGGCAGCTTGGGCCACGCCAGTGCTTGCCACACTTTGTCACAAAATACCGCGAAGCTGACATAGTCTGAGGGGCTCTGGCTGGCATACTGCCCCCGTCGATACAGCCTGAACTCGCATCGATAGTTTGCCGTCAGGATGACGCGAACTCACTTTCCCCACCGTCGCGCCCTGCGGCGGTTTTTTTTGCCTGCAAACCGCAAACCGGTAACAAACGCGCAAAAAAAGGCCCAACTAGCATGGTGCAGGTTGGGCGAGACTTAATGTTTAATTGCAGTGGCATAGATATAGAGTCCTGCTTTTTGACTAAGTTCCGCCCACTTTGCTTTTTTCATCGAAAAACATTCCGCTAACACTTATTCACATTCCCTTGACACTTCACGTTATGAAACGTACTTTTTAAACATTCGTTTAAGTGAGGTGACCAGTGAGTAAAATCGATACCAAAAACCGTATTCTCGATGCCGCTGAAGTGCTGTTTGCCGAGCGGGGATTCGCCGATACCTCTTTGCGTCTGATCACCAGTGAGGCCGACGTCAATCTGGCGTCGGTGAACTATCACTTCGGCTCCAAAAAGGAGCTGATCCAGGCGGTGCTCGACCGCTACATGAGCCTGTTCATGCCCGATCTCGATGCCCGCCTGCGGGTGCTGATGGAGCAGGAGCAGCTGACCCTGCTGCAACTGTTTGAAAGCTTTGTCGAGCCGCTGATGAAACTCTCGGCAGTGCGCGCCAACGGCCCGGCCATCTTCATGCAGCTGCTGGGACGCGGCTATATCGACAGCCAGGGCCACCTGCGCCGCTTTATCACCGCCCACTACGGCCCCATTCTGATGCGGATCACTCAGGCGATCTCCAAGGCCAATCCGGCCCTGTCGCCGGCGGATCTCTTCTGGCGCCTGCACTTCACTCTGGGCACAGTCGTGTTCACCATGGCCTCCGCCGATGCGCTACGCGACATCGCCCTGGCCGACTTTGGCCAACAGCTCGATGTGGAAGGGCTGGTGCGCAACGTTATTCCTTATCTGGCGTCCGGAGTCGGGGCGCCCGTGGAGTCGACCAGGCTCTCCCTGGCTGTGTAACAACCAACAACAAATCAACGGAAACAGTGAAATAGAAGGAACTTCGGTATGATCACATTGCTTGTCCTGCTGGTGCTGGCGATAGCCGTTGTGCTCGGCGTGCCCTCCATCCGTAAAAAGGTGGTAACCCGTCCGGTGTTCGGCATCTTCAAAAAGATACTGCCGCCCTTGTCAGCTACCGAGCGGGAGGCCATGGAAGCCGGCTCCGTCTGGTGGGATGGCGAGTTGTTTCGCGGCAACCCCGACTGGAAAAAACTGCACGGTTACGGCAAGGCCGAACTGAGCGCCGAAGAGCAGGCCTTTATCGACAATCAGGTCGAAACCCTGCTCGCCATGGTTGACGACTTCAAGATCGTCAACGAAACCAAAGACCTGCCGGAGCCGGTGTGGGACTATCTGAAGAAGGAAGGCTTCTTCTCCCTGATCATTCCGAAATCCTACGGCGGCCGTGAATTCTCGGCGATTGCCAACTCCACCATAGTCACCCGCATCGCCACCAAGAGCCTGAGCGTGGCGGTCACCGTCATGGTGCCCAACTCCCTCGGCCCGGGCGAGCTGCTGATGCATTACGGCACCCAGGCCCAGAAAGATTTCTGGCTGCCGGGGCTGGCCAATGGCAAAGAGGTGCCCTGCTTCGCCCTGACCGGGCCGGAAGCGGGCTCCGATGCCGGCGCCATTCCTGACAAGGGGATCGTCTGCAAAGGGATGCACAAGGGTGAAGAGGTGTTGGGTATTCGCCTCAACTGGAACAAGCGCTACATCACTCTGGCGCCGCGCGCTACCGTGCTGGGGCTGGCGTTCAAACTCTATGATCCGGAAAAACTGCTGGGTGACAAGGAAGAGCTGGGCATCACCTGCGCGCTCATCCCCACCAGCCACCCGGGCGTGCGGGTTGGCGATCGCCACTACCCCATGGGTCTGGCATTCCTGAACGGCCCGACCTTCGGCAAGGATGTGTTCATTCCGCTCGACTGGATCATCGGCGGCCCGGATTACGCCGGTCGCGGCTGGCGCATGCTGGTCGAATGCCTCTCCGCCGGTCGCGGCATCTCGCTGCCTGCTCTGGGCACCGCTTGCGGTCACATGGCGAGCCGCACCGTGGGCGCCTACTCCTACGTGCGCAAGCAGTTCGGCATGTCCATCGGCAAGTTTGAAGGGGTGCAAGAGGCGCTGGCCCGCATCGGCGGCCTCACCTATCAGCTGGAAGGGGCCCGTCGTATGACCGCAGGTTCCTTGGACTTGGGTCAGGCACCAGCCATCGTCACCGCGATTTCCAAGTACCACATGACCGAGATGGCGCGCCAGATCATGGATGACTCCATGGATATCCACGCCGGTCGTGCCATCCAGCTGGGCCCGAAAAACTACACCGGCTACGCCTACATGGGTATTCCGGTGGCCATCACGGTGGAAGGGGCCAACATCCTGACCCGCAACCTGATGATCTTCGGGCAAGGTGCTACCCGCTGCCACCCGTACGTCTTTGCCGAGCTGGAAGCTGCGGCTGACACCGACGTGGAACGCGGTCTCGAGAAGTTTGACGCCTTGCTGATGAAGCACATCGCCTTTGGCGCCGGCAACTTCTTCGGTTCCCTGTTCCAGGGGCTGACTCTGGGTCAATTCAACAGCGCGCCGGTAGCCGGTGAAACCGCTCGCTACTACAAGCAGCTCTCCCGCATGAGTAAAGGGCTGGCCCTGTGCGCCGACGTCTCTATGCTGATGCTGGGTGGCGATCTCAAGCGCAAGGAGATGATCTCCGCCCGTCTGGGTGACGTGCTGAGCCACCTCTATCTGGCCTCCGCCACCCTCAAACACTACGAGGATCAGGGCCGTATGGTCTCCGATCTGCCGTTCGTGCAGTACGCGGTGGAGCGCAACCTCTACCTGATTGGCAAGGCGTTCGAGGGCTTCTTCCAGAACTTCCCGAACAAGGTGGTGGGTGCCGTACTCAAGCGCGTGGTGTTCCCGTTCGGCGTCGGTTACAAAATGCCGGCCGACGATCGCTGCCACGCCATCTGTCTGGCCATGATGAAGCCGGGCGAGTTCCGCGACCGTCTGACCGCCCTCTGTTATGTCGGCAAGGATGATGCGGATCCGGTTGGCCTGATGGATCGCGCCTTCCTGGCCATGGTCTCGGTACAGCCTTACGAGAAGAAGCTGGTGCAGGCCCAGAAAGAGGGCAAACTGCCCCGCAAGATGGCCCTGCCGGAGCTGGTTGCCGCCGCGCTCGCCGGTTCCATCCTGAGCAAGGACGAAGCGGACAAACTGCTGGCCGCCGATGCCCTGCGCTACGAGGCGATTCAGGTAGACAACTTCGCCCCGGGCGAGCTGGAAGGATTCTCCCAGCCACACAAGGTCGATCACGCAGCCTGATCCTGACAGCACTCTGTTATGACGCAACGGCCCTTCGGGGCCGTTTTTGTCATATTAAAGCCCTCTTTTTACTGTTCGTACATACAGTGTGCAGCCAAACTGGCCGCAGTTTGCTATCTTGGCGACCATCACTCGCCTTTAGAGCAATCACAACCCATGAGCATTATTTTGGGCATAGATCCGGGATCGCGGATCACCGGCTACGGGGTTATCCGGGTGGTGGGCGGCAAGGCCGAATATCTCGGCTCTGGCTGCATCCGCACCGATTGCGGTGAACTGCCAGCGCGCCTCAAGCAGGTCTATGACGGGGTATGCGAGATCATTACCCAGTTCAAACCCACCGAGTTTGCCATCGAGCGAGTCTTTATGGCCCGCAACGCCGACTCGGCCCTGAAACTGGGGCAGGCCCGGGGCAGCGCCATCGTCGCCGCAGTCAACGCCTATCTGCCGGTGAGCGAGTACTCCGCCACCCAGATCAAGCAGGCTGTGGTGGGCACCGGCGGCGCCGCCAAGGAGCAGGTGCAGCATATGGTGACCCATCTGCTGAAACTCTCCGCCACCCCGCAGGCGGATGCGGCAGATGCCCTCGGTGTCGCGCTATGCCACCTGCACACCCGCCAGAGCCTGATCAAGATGGCCGGCCGCGCCAGCAGCTCGGTACGCGGCCGCTATCGCTGAGCCCTTGCTCACCCGCACGGATCACCTCTGTATCGCTAAATAAAAAACCGCCCCGGATGTCCGGGGCGGTTTTGTTTGGCCGTTTTGTTTGCCCGCTTAGCGTGCCGAAATGGTGATGCTGGCGAGATCGATCAGATTGACCGCCTGTTTTTAGTTAGACAAACAGACTGCCCGAGCGGACCGGAATGCTCTCCTCCTGAGCCTGTAATAAGGGGAGTAGTTCGTGGTAGCCAGCATGAAGCAGGTCGCAGACAACCTGACATGCCTGTGGATCCGCATGCTCATCCAAAGCACACCACAACAGCAGCTGTCCCTGACCATCAACTGTCAGTCTGACCGGTTGCAAAGTAGATAGTGGACTATTGACCTGCAACAACAACAGCATGACACCTGCAAGCATCTTGAGAGGAAGCGGAGCCAGCGGTAGTGCCAACACATATTGCCCCTCTATCTTCTCGAACCATAGCTCGGGTGCCCCCTCAAACCTGATAACACGGCTCTCCCCCGCAGCAGGGAGCGTCAATCCTAACGAACTTAACCAATCAATCAGCATATTCACTCCTTCATAATCCAGGCGCGGGCCTGAGTAACCGTGGTTGATGAAAGGGGCTTGCTCCAGGGTTTATTACGAGCCCCATAGTTATCAGCCAGCTCCTGCAGAGCCTCATTGACCTGAGCCGGGGCGATGGCGGCGATAAGTGCATACTCTGTTTTACGCAGTAGCGCCACATTGCTATCCGGCTGACCTGGACGGAACAGCGCAGGGTAAATGACCTCCTGAATGATGTTGTGGGCTACTGTAGCCACCTGACGCCGGCTGGCCTCTTCCTTGCCCATATCCAGTGCGGTGAAACGCCCTGCCGGGCTAGGGGTATCGAGCATCCGGGCCAACGCGGCGTTGTCAGCCTGATTAAGCTGAGCAGCAAGCCACTGTTGTCGGGCCGGTGAATCTGCGAGAGCCCCCAGCTGCTCAAGCGCCTGAGCCAAGGAGCCAGACAGTTCGAGTCGAACAGAAGGGTCCTGATTTAGTACCGATGCAACTAACACAGAAAGTTGCTCCTGAGCCGCCTGACGAAAAAGGACCGTCGCCTGGGCATCAGGGGAGCTCTCTCTGGCCACCGCAGCAAAGTCCCGATCGGATAGCGCCAGCAACGCCGATTCCAGATCCGGGAACTGGTAATCCTTGCGACTACTTTCCCTCGCTTCCAGATGTTCTCCTACCACCTCGGCCAGCTTGTCCTGCAGATGCTGCTTGTCAGCATCGCTCATGGTGAAATTGAGTGTGCCACTGAAAGTCCCGCTGAAATCGCCGCGTTCTGACTTGAGCGGCACAGTCACTATTTGATCGGCAAAGGCGTCAAGCCCCCTGGTTTGCAGCGCAGAACGGGCGCCAACCGGTGCACCGACTACCCAGTCTGCAATCGCCCCCTTGCGAGTACCGCGATCGGCCGGTTTACCGCCCTCTTCCTCAAACTTGAGGATCAAGTTCTCATGCTCGGCGATGCTGGCGCCTCTGGTCTCGGGATGGATAAGTTCGGGTACCGGGACATTGAGCATGACGCCGCCATCTTGTAATGACAACCGCTCGTCCTGCGCTAGGAAAGGTTGATGTTGCTCCTCTGGACGACTGAAAACGACCGGAAATGAACCGGATATATGGGCTGCGCGGGCGATTTCCATGTCTGGCGTCAGGCTGGCATTAAACAGGATCATCTGGGGTCGGCCATCAAACATACCTGTCCCGGTAATATTCAGCTCTTTGATTGCCGGAATGTGGCGACCAAGCAGGGCCAGATCTCCGAAGGTCACACCGCCCCCCTGTTCGAGGCGCTGCCGAATACTTGCAACTTCAGGTCGAGTAGCCAGCTCAGGGTGTGCCTTCAATTGCGCCAATACCGAGCGACTCGACTCCTGTTTGAGTATTCTTTCGAGCGGGACAGCGTCCGATTTCAAGCGCGGCAATAGATTACTCAGCAGTTGTACAAAGCTACCTAGCTTACCCAGCTTAAGCTTTTCGAGCACACTGGCGATCGTCTTGCCTGTTTCACCACTCATGTGCTGAGCCAAGCTGATCTTTTTTACCGGCGAATCAAGCAGACTGATGAAGTCCATCTGATCAGAGAGCGCTTTGAACTCACTCGCATTCATGCCCGCCGCCAGTAAAGCTGCGGTAATAGCCCCAGCGGAGGAGCCTGAAAGAGTGCGAATCCCCTCCAGTTTCCCCTGAGCCTCCAGCGCCTGAATGGCCCCCGGATAGGCCGCCCCTTTGGCACCACCACCACTGAGCACCAGACTGGAGATCGGGGGCCGCGCCAAGATGATGGATGCCGACCCATCTTGCTGGCGTGTGATGGTCACCTGACGCGGGCCACAGCCCTCACAGATCACATCGCTCTTAGAAGAGACTGCCACCGGAGCGTGGCTCACCGTGCCCAGTTGAGGGCCAGATCCCCCCCCCAGTGTAGCGACAAGACTGGGAGCACTCTCATGAGGTTGATTCGATTGTGGCTCAACAGCACCAGACGGGGTTGATTGTGAAAGACGGGGAACTTGCTGAATCTGCATATCGCTTCTCCTGTTACGATGGAACTACGTCCATTCTAGGGAGTCGACACTCGGCCGTTTGGCAACAAACGCCGCGATTTTGTTAATGCGAGTATTTATTTTTTCCCATGTGCATCGGCGCGATCCAAGGTCGCCGACATAGCCCGGGATAGCGCCTCCAGCTGGCCATCAAGGCTGGCATCGATGATCCCCACTTCGGTCTCGAGGATGCAGCCCCCCTGATCGAGGCGGGCATCGGCGGAGATCTCCAGATAGCCGATCTCGGGGAAATCCTTGTGTACCCGGGCGACCTGGTCGCGCACCGCCTGCACCTGCTCGGGATGAACCCGCACCGTCACCTGCTTCTGGTTACTCACCAATGCAAGCGCCTCGCGCACCACCTTGAGGGTGAGCGCAACCTGATCGTAATCGTGGAGGATCTTGCGTACCGCCTGCAACACCACCTCGCTCATCTGCTGCTCCACCGTGCGGTAATAACCCTGGCACTGCAACTGGGTCTGGTGGATCAGCACCGCCTGTTCACGGCGGGCCTCATCAATACCGGCATGCCAACCAAGGCTCTTCTGCTCTTCATAGATAGCGCGCGCCTCCGCCACTATGTCGGCGGCTTGAGCACGGGCCGCCTCCACCAGCTCCTGCGCACTCAGGTAAGACTGATAATCCTGACTGCGTAAAATACGCTGGCTTGGCGCCAGTTGCAGGTGTTCACTCTTTATTTCAACAAATGGCAGCATTGGGGTGTTACCTGTTTGGCAATCTTGAGACAAAGCGCTCGGGCCAGCGGCAGTTGATCCGTGGTCAACCGCCATGAGGGGCCCAGCGGCGCGGGAGCAAGGCGCAGGGCAAGACGCCGCGCCCAGTCAGGCTCGCCCTCCCCTGCTGCCGCCAGCCAGAACTGTAATCCGGCCTCTTCCAGCGAGGCCTCTTCCAGTTGGGCGGGCAAGGGCTGCTGCCATCCGGCTGGCCAGGGACCGATCAGCAGGTCGAGCTGGGAGAGCACGGCTCTGTGTCCCTCCTCCCCCAGCAGGGTGATAACCTGACGCAACGCCGGTGCCAGTAAACAGTGGCGAATCGCTTCTCCATGCAGCACAGCCCCCAGACGACGCAACAGCTGCACCAGCTCACCCTGAGGAAACAGTGCAACGCCGCCCAGCATGGCAGGCATCTCGTAGCCAGTCCCCAGCGTCAGCGCCTCGAGCAAAGCACCGTTGCTGGCCGGCAGCGTCCGCCATTCGGGTAGGATCTCTGGCACCCGAGCCCAGGATGGGGGGAGGTGCACCTCATGGAGATAACTGGCCGGGCAGAAGCGCAGTTGATAAGGGGTCAAACCGACCGTCATCCGCGACTCCGGCTCCGGTGCCACAGATATTGGGCCAGGTTGCTGGTCACAACCAGCGCCAGCAGCAGGGCAATCAAACCACCCAGCCGCCACTTGGACCCTTCACTTACCTCGATAGAAAACAGGCTGGTGTTGCGGGCCATCAACGGCATCTGGCGGATATCGGCCGAGGGCACCAGCACTACACTGATCCGGTCGTAAGCCAACCCCTCGATGCTGTTGTTGACCAACTGCTTGATCTGGGGGATGTAGGTATCAAGCTGGATATCCGCCGCATGCTTGATAAAGACCGAGGCCGAGGCGGGAGAGGCTTTTTTGTTGAAGCCTTCATTACCTTCCGGCAGCACCACATGGACGCGGGCCACCAGCACCCCGTCTATTTCCGACAGCGTATTGGATATCTCCTGTGCCTTGGCATAGGTCAGACGAGCACGCTCCTCGGTCGGCGAAGAGATGAGACCATCCTTGGGAAACACATCCTGCAGGGTTGAGAAGCTCTCCCGCGGATATCCCTTGCGCTTGAGGGTCTCGATGGCTTGCGCCACGTCAGACTCTTCGACCAATAGCTTGATATTGCCATCCTTGTCGGGCTGTTTGTCCGAGGAAATGCCCTCGGTCTGCAACAACGCCAGCATCTCGTTGCCCTCTTTCTGGCTTACCCCGGTATAGAGCTCCACTTTGCAGCCACTGAGCAGCAGCGAGGTGCAGAGCACCCCCATCAGCATCGATCTCTTCACACTACCTCACTGGGTCTTCAACAGGGTTTCTACGTTCTGGCTCATCTTGCCCACGGTCTTGGCAATCAGCTCCTCCTGCATGGTGATCCGCATCAGCGACCACTGCATCTGCATCAGGCTGTTGGGGTCGTCCCCCGGGGTGGCCAGCTCGGCTTGCAGGCTCTGCTTGGCCTCAACAAACTGCTGCTTCAACTCCCCCAGCTCCCCCAGCAGGGAGCTCCCCATCCCCTGGGATGTGCTCCCCATCGCCTGCTCAAAACTGGCGACATGGGGCGAGGAGAGATCCACCGCTTTCAATTCATCCAGGCTGGTAACCACCGCCTGGGCAGACTGTGCAATTTCCATCACGCCTCCAGATCAAGTTTGTGCGAATTGCGCATCAGATTGTCCACCATGCCATTGAGCGGGATCAGGGTCATCAGCTCGCGCCGGGCCAGTGCATCGAGAAACGCATGTTCCGCGGGCACAGCGCCCTGTCCGTCCCTAAGCTCACTCAGCAGGTTCAGCAATACCTTCTCCCGCCGCGACGCCAGGGGGTCAAACTCCCGCATGGTTGCTCGCAACTCCGGCAGATCGATGGCATCCACCACCGGCGGCTGGCGCTCGCCAAAACGCGCGCTCAGCTTGCCGGTGACCGGGGCAAACAGCTGCTTGCCAATCTCCGGCGCCGGGTTGTCACCCTGTTGGTAGATCTGCCAAAGCAGTTCACGCCGGGCGGCTGGCGTCGCACCGGTCAGCAAACCCTCAAGGGGAGCCCCCTGTTGCCAGCGCTCGAACAGATCCGGCTCGGGGGCCTTGGCCAGCAGTCGCTCGAACTGGCGTTGGGCCATGGATTCAGGCGGGAGGGGCTGGCGCAGCGACTGCACTCCCTCCAGCTGCTCGCTGCCTTCAATCCTCATGACGCCATCTGCTCACGCAGGCCAGCGACAAACTGTTGCAAGGCAGGTTGGCCGCTCTGCGCCAGCCGAACCAGCCGCAGAGCCAGCGCATCATGCAGGTCAAGCCGCCACTCACACAGGGCCAGCCAGGGCTCGATATCCGCAGTGCTGCTCTCTTGACCCAGCAGCAAGGCCCCCTGGTAATCCCCCTGGTTCATCAGAGAGGAGAGGCGGATCAGCGTCACACACTCTGCCATCTCAGGTTCACCAGCCAGCCAATCGGCGATGGTTGCCGCCTCCTGGTGACAATGGTGACCGGTCCCTGCCAGCGCGATCTCGGCCAGCTGTCGCTTGAGTTGAGTGTTCATCATCAAATCTTCTGCAAGATACCCTGCATCAGGTCTTTCATGGCCCGAGTCACGGTGGAATTGATGTTGTAGATCACTGACCACTTGTTGATCTTGTGTTGCAGCTCGGCAAGACGAGCAGGGTCATCCGGCGAGGTTTTCAGCGCTTCAATCGCTTTTTGAACCTCATCATTGGCTGTGTTAGCTTGCCCCTTCAGGTTATCGGCGACCTTGTCCAGGGTATTTCCCGGGTTAAAAATATCGGCCATCTGTCATGCTCCCTCTATCTGTTCAAGTATCTTCATGCCCGCCTCAATGGCATCGGCTTGCTGTTGCCACTCCCGGAACTGCCGGGTCGTGCCCCCGCGCAGCAAATCGCGCTTTACCGCGCCCAGCGCCTGCACAAGCTGATCGCGCAGCTCGCGGGCAAACACCGGATCAGCGCCGGACAGTCGCGTTTCCAAACTGGTCATCATGGCGCTCGACTCCTTTTAATTTGACGATGTATTGCTGTTTGCCCTTGCTCACCACCACCGCATCGCGGCGAATAGCCAGCACACGTACCCCGCTGGTGGTCGCACCCCCGACCGGATAGCGCTGGTTGTCCGCCAGGATCACATAGGGCACCCGGCCAAACGAAACGCTGCGCACATCGAACTCCAGCTCATCCTGGCGCGGTGTTCGGGTCTGATTGATCAACTCCAGCGCAGGGTAGGCACCAAACTCGCGGCGAAACTGCTGATGCACTTGCCGAAACAGGACGAGTTGGTGCTCATCCAGTTGCCCGGAGAGCTCAAGACGATCGCTTGCCTCGCGCACCCGCAACGCCCCCGTCAGCCCCTGATCCTGTAGCAGGGCATCAAGACGCTTGCGATAGGCACCGGCGATCTGCACCTGATTTTCAACCCCCAGCAAGCCGGGCACCTCCTGCTTGAGCAGGGATTCAATGCTGTTCCACTTGCCATCTTGCCCCTGAATTTCACCGCTGAGCTTGAGCCAGCCTGGTTCCTCGCCATTGCGGATTTTCAGCTGTTCATAACCGAGCTTTTGCAGGATAAAACCTGCCCCCTGCCGCAGATCCTCCATGGTGCGCAGATCCAGGCGATAGCTGAAACCATTGCCGTCAAGGAACTGCTGCAGGGCAAGGCGACTACTGTTTTCATCGACATAACCCGATAACAACCACAGCGCCGGTTCGGCATTGCCGATCACTACCTGACGGTAGATCGGCGCGGCGAGAAATCGCTTCAGGGTCTGCTCGCTGCGGGCAGCATCCCCTTCACCGCTACCCTGCCACCAGCCTTGGGCCAGCAAGAACAGCACCCCCATCATCAAGGTCAGACAAACGCCGCCCAGCAACAGGTCGGCACGACCAGCACGACGGCGCGGGCGAGGTGGCGCAGCCACTTGGGCACTGTCGTCAAACTGCGCGGGCAAGACACGGCTGCTGTCACAGAAACTCCAGAGCAGCGGGCCTGCCTCCAGTCGCGTCCCCGCCCTGAGCGGGTCCCCCGCGGTCAGGGCGACACCGTCCTGAGTCGGGGTAATACCATCGGCCCACGCTTGCAGGGTGATTCCTTCAGCACTGACCAGCAGCACCAGATGCTCGGCGGCCATCCCCTCATCCACCAGCACCAGATCGGCCTTGAGGGGATCGGAACCGATGACCAGACGCCCCTCCGGCAGAGGGACTTCTACCCCGCGGTTGAGCCCGCGATACACGCGGCACTTCCAGCTCATCGGGTGGCACCCTCATTGTCCGCCTGCATACACCAGCTGGCAGCGGGCGTACATTTTTGATCCTTGTTCATCTCGACCAGTCGCCATCCCTGTTCGTTGCCCATCCGGCACTGGGTAAGGGAGGAGCTCTTGCCACCCTGACGTAACAGCTGCTGTACGTCCCGTGCCGCGGCCAGCGGCTGACACTGGGCACCACCCAGCACCTTGCCAAGAGAGAGGCTCTGGTTGGAGATCTCGTCGACGCCCAGCACGCTGGCCCGCAGATCCTGGCCGTTTCCGAGCGACAAATAGTGTGCGATGCCGTCATCAATCAGCCGAGGCTCGATGATAAAGAGCCGTACCGAGCGACGGGTCTGGGTATCCTTGCTGCGAAATAGCGCCCCCAGATAGGGAATATCGCCGAGGAAGGGCACCTTGCTCAGGTTTTCGCTCATCTCATCCCGGTAGATCCCACCGATCAGCAGGCTCTGGCCATGGCCGACCCGGGCTATGGTGTCCACTACGGTGCGTTGTATGGTGGGCAATCCATCCGCCCCCGTGCCGTTAGGTTTCTGGCTGCCATCTTCGATATGGAGGCTCAGGCTAATCTCTGGTTTGTCCCCCATCTGGATCACCCGTGGCGTCATCCGCAACATGGTGCCGTAGGTGATCCCCTGCAGTTCCGCTACCCGCTCGCCGCTGATCTTGACGTAGTAAGTTTCGCTGTGGTCGATCACCGCCTGGGTGTTCTCCTGGGTCAGCAGGGTCGGACGGGAGACCACTTGGGCATTGCCCTCGTTCTCCAGTAAATTGACCCGGGCCAGCAGATAATCGAGCCCTTTGGAGTCCACCAGACTGCCAAGCGCCGCAGCGCCTTCAATTCCTTTGCGATCGCCGGTGGTCTTGATGATCACCTGCTGGTTGGAACCGGTGCGGATCCCCACTCGCCAGTCCACCCCCAGCTGGGAGAGATCTTCGGCATTGATGTCGATGATGGAGAGCGCCACCTCGATGCGGGCCGCCGGTTTGTCGAGCGCGGCGATCAGCTTGCCGTACATCGCCATCCGCTCAGGGGTATCGCGCACGATCACCGCGTTGAGAGAGGGATCGGCCTGCACGATAGCCTGACCGGAAGTGACCGCCGCCCCTTTCGTGTTGCCCTCGCCGTTGACCATCTGCACCCCGGCATCACTGAGCAGTCTGGCCAATATGGTTGCTAAACCGGGTGCCTCCACATCAGTATCGCGATACTGGATCGAGCGATCGGTGGCCGACGCGTACTTGAGCGGGAAGATCTCGATGGCCAGCGGCCCGGTCTTCTCACTGCGCAGCTGAGTCTGCTGCTCCAGCGCCACCGCAGTCTGCTCGATCAATTCGAGGTACCGGGGCGGGCCGGAAACATAGACCAGCCGGTTATCCGCATCGGGGCGCCAGCCAAAGCGCGGCTCCCAGATCCCGGCGCGCTGCAGCGCCTGCTTCAATTCAGCGGCACCGGTCTGCTCCAGATTGATGAGTCGGGATTGCACTTCACTGTTCTTGAAGACGTAGAGCACATTGCCATCGTAGTACCAGACCAGGTTGTAGAGGGAGGCGAGCTGCTGCAAAAAGGCCAGCGGCTCGTCATGTTCAAACTGGCCGTTGACCTGATCGTTGACCTTGTCGCTGACCACCACCGAGACCTCATAGTTGGCCCCGAAGTTGACCAGTACATCGCGCAGGCTCTCCCCTTCCGCCACATAGCTGTAAGGCATTGGCACCCAATCCAGCTCCTGCGCCGCGACCGGGCGCGACCAGATCGCCACCGCGAGGCAGAACCACAACAAAGGATGCAGCAGGGGCTGCATGCTCAAGGGTGCCATATCATCTGTCTCCACTGGGGGGCCAATGCGGCCTCGGTTAATTGGGGTTCCAACTGCTCTAGCAGGGCAATGTGCTGACTCAGTCGCTCAGCCAGCAACTGCTCGTCGAGCCACTCCAGAGCGAGTCGGGCCTCCAGCTGAAGGTTGCCCAGCTCGTCCAGCACCAGGGCATGGGGGGTATGACGACCCCAGGCCACCACCTGTTGTAGCAAGCGCTTCAGCAACGCCGGATCATCTGTTGCGGCAGCGTTCGTCCCGCTGCTTGCAAGGGGGGTACTCAGCAGCAACTCACCGCTTCTCTGGGTCAAAAAGAGCGGATAACCATCGAGGCGCAGGTGGTATTTTCCCTGCGCGTCGGCAACAAAAGGCCCTTGGCCAAGGGTTGCGGCCAATCTATTCAGTAAAGTTTGCATAGTTCCTCGGGCTATCTAGGGCTCGGCAGGCTGCCAGTAGAAGTGATCCTGACCCAGGGCAATACCCCGACCGACCAGCCACTCGCGCAACGTAAGGGCCACGTCGTCCTGGTGGGGCAGCGCCTGCAGGGCGTGCCAGAATGCGCCAAGCTCCAGCGGTACCGGCATCAGAAGTGCCGGGTCGCCTTCCTGACTGGTCTGCCCATACCAGGCGGGCCAAGCCAGCTGAAGACGCGCTTCGCAATCGGACTGCAGTTGTGTAAGCGCCTGCTCGCGCTGGCTCAACTGCGCAAGCTGGTCGGCGATCCGGCTCTCCAGATCCGCCGGCACATCGACCACTGTCTGCCAGAACACCGCCTGGGCATTGAGTTGACGGCGCATCACCTGCAGCTGTACCAGCTCGTTGCGCCAAACGCCGTAGAGCGGTTCCAGACGCTGCACCCACCAGCGATGCAAAGGGTAGAGCACCCAGTGCCACAGCAAGGCGCGATCCGCCAGATTGATGCGATCTCCCAGCTGTTGCAGCCAGTCGCAGCGATCACCGGCAGCCAGTCGCAGAATTTGTTGCAACTCTTCGCGAGAGACGCTCAGCGCGGCATCCAGACGACGCTGGAACCAGAGGGATTCCAGCAGGCTCTCCAGCCGGGTTCTTGGCAACAGCCGTTGCAACAGGCCCATTTGCTGTGAGGTGATCACGCCGGCATCCTGATAACGGAGCACGGACAGCTGGCCGACCAGACGATCCCGACTCAAGGAATCTGGCTGAACAACGGTAACCCGACGACCTGCAAACAGGCCCTGGTTAGGTGAATTGTGATCTTGCTGACTCATGCTATGCCTTGCTCATCTTGCTGCGGGCAGTAATGGAATGATGTTTCGATATGCTGGCTATTCTATCCATTGCCTCGCTCCGCGGCTTATAAAAAACGTCAGATTATTTTAGTCCGGCGTTAATCTGTGCCGTGTCTGGCACGGCTTGGCGTACAACCAAAACGACGGCGATAACTCTGGGTAAAATAGGATTGGCTGGAAAAACCGGCCTCCATCGCAATATCGACAATGCTCATTTCGCTATTGAGCAATAGCTGATGAGCGAACAGGATCCGCCGTTCACTGATCCAGGCGCGCGGTGAGACGCCATATATCGAGCCAAATAGCTCCTTGAAGGTGGTCAGCCCCATGCCGAACTCTTTGGAAAATTCGCTGAGCTTCCACTCCATCAAGTAGTGCTTTTCCATAAACTGTTGCAACCGCTCGACCTGACGATTACTCAGCTGACGAAAAATGGACATCAGTTGAGGTCCCTGCTCACCAAAGGCGAGCAGAAACAGCAGCTCTTCGGTGCGTAATTGGGCCAGTGCGGGGGGATGTTCATGGTCAATCAAGCCGCATAGCCCCTGAATGCATTGGGTCAGCAGGGGAGAAGAGTGAAACGGTAACAGCGTGGGGGCCATCCCCTCCAGCCGGGGTACTTCGCTCAACAGGGAACCGAAACGTTGCAAGAAGCCTTGCAAAAAGGAGTTTGACAGAGGTAGCCAAAGCAGGCGGCAGGGGCCGTCACCGGTACAGACCGCGTAGTTGCCACGGCGCACAAACAGAAGTTCGTTGGGGGATAATTCATAGGTATCGGTACAGTCCTGCCACTTCATCGATCCTTCCAGGAGAATATAAATTCCCTCTTGCGGATGTTCGATAACGTTAAAAGCAGACATGCACCACTGGAGCAGGGCCATATCGCCCTTCTCTGCGGTAGTAATGCCATTCATATGTTTTGTTTTCCTGAATCTGCGTGTAGTGCCAGTGACACCTCGATAGAAGCAAGCCTCTGTCGGGTGGTTTCTTATTGGCTTTTATTTATTATTTTTTAATTAAATACATCATCTGGTGAGCTAAAAATTAATCACCATTGAAATGAGGGTGAATCCTACAACAGTCACAAGCAGAAAAACCAGCCAGAAATTAGAGCTAACACACTATTTATCCCATATTGCGGCTCATGTTTCATGCTGCACTTACAGCAAAAGATACTTTGTTACAAAAAGAAACCTTTAATCTTAACTGACAATTTAATAAATGATTGATTTGAGGCTTGTTATTTAAATACGCTCACTACTGACATTGTGGGTAACAAGCTTTTGGCTGCAATTGAATAACAATCTTTTCGCCATTAAAAACCTTAAAAACTTTCTGCTGACGCATGGCCTGCACTGCACTGCTATCCATAAATCGCAATCTGGCACGCAGATAGATCTCCCCTTCCGCCAATTGCAAGGGAGTCAAGCGTAAATCAAACAACAATGGCAGCATGCTCACCTCATAGCGGGTAGCCGCCACTTGCAAGGGGCGCCCCTCAATCACGCTGAGCACAGCCACCTCGACCGTGGCCGGTCGCGGCAAGGCTGCAGGAAAATGCACCTCTCCCTTGAGTTGCTGTTGGGATGGCTTCAGCTCCGGGGTGGTAACACAACCGGCAAGCGAGGCCAACAACATCAGCGCCAGCAGACCTCTCATAACACCCGGATCCGACGTTCGGCCAGCGAGGTATGCTCGCCCTGTTGCAGTCGCTGAAGCGCCAGCTCCTGTACTTGATTGAGGGTAATGGAATGTCGCAGCAGTGCCGACAGGGGAACTGGACTCGCACTGGCTGGCTGTGCGCTCATGGTTCTGCCAGCAAATCCCCCTACCTTGCCCGGCTCTACCGCATGCAGGGCCAGTGCGCCTTGTGACTCCTGAATCTTCATGGTTATACCCGCACTCCCATCACCTGATCACTGCCGCCTGCGTCCCGAGTACCGGGTTGCAGCAACTCTTGCCAGAACTCGGCATGCTCCAGCATGCTGGCGAGACTCTCTTCAAGGTATGCCAGGGTCAACCGGCTTGCCGTCATCTGACGATAAAGTTGCACCGTCAGGCTCTCTTCATCGAAACCAAAGTGGAGATTGAACTGATACCAGTGACGGTTAAAACTGGCTAGCTGACGAAAGATCCCCTCACCAACCTGATGCAGCTCGGCCACATCGACCTGCAGCACCAGATGATCCCGCTCCGGCACCAGGATCAGGCTAAGTTGCAGCTGCTCGTCAAAGCAAAGCGCGGCGACCCCCTCCTGATTCAGAGCCAGGGATGACAAACCATATTTGGTGGCAAACTCAGTGAGCAGCCGATTGATGATGACAGTTACATCCATGATTTCCTCCAGCACAGAGGAGTGGATGTTAGCTTGCCACGTCCATGCAGGCTGTCACTCAAGGGCGCCACTTTTAAGAAAAATGGCCGGAAAAACAAAAAGGCGCCCGCACGGGCGCCTTGCTGACCAGGGTGTTTATGCAACACCGAATGCCGCTTTCAAAGCCTGGTTCTGGCTCTGTGAGTACTGCTGAAGCAGCTGCAGCAGCTCTTTCATAAAGTTGGCATTGGCGGACATATTGTCCTCGGCCTTCTGCTTCTCGGTCTGGCTGATGGTCGCCTGGACTTCGTCTTCTTTCGCATCAGCCTGACTGCCACCCTGAACGACCTGCACCGCAGAGTTGCCTACTTGCCCTAACGACTGGGTCACGCTATTGAACACCTGGCTCCGCTCGGAAGTGCGAGCAAACTTCTTGTCCAACAACCGGGTCGCGTTACTGTCTGCAACTTGATCCTGTTTCCAGATCTTGCCCACCTCAGCACGGTCAACCTGTTGGCCCTGCTTGCTCAAGCTATCAACCTTGGCATCAATCAAGGCTTCGCGACCGGCAATCTTGCCGTCAAGGGATTGCTGCTGCTTGATGCTCTTGGCACCCTTGCCCAGGCTGATCCCGCCCATAATGGCAGAGAAACCCGCCATCACGCCGGAGACCACCGCCGTCGCGATCATCAGCATGGCGCCGTGGCGCATCTCAGCAACCTGCGCCTGCTGGTTGCTGATGACCAGCTTGTTCTCGATATCCCGAACCAGCAACCCCTCTTCACGGGCCTGACGGGCCAATTTGAACAGCAAGGACATCATATCCATTGTGCTTTCGAGCTGGCCGACAATTTGAGTCACCCCTTTGGTATCGAAAGGGATGGAGGGGCGTGGCAACACGGGAACCCCTGTTTTACCTGGCATTTGGCTGTTGATAGTGCTAGCCGCTTCATGGTTGGTGCCCTGAGTCCGAGCCGGCTGTACGTCACTGCTACGCACGTCGGCCAACGGAACTGCCTGGGTCACACTGTTTGCATAATCACTGTTAATCATGGTCGGTACTCCTTAGATAGCGGCAGGTCTGCGGGCCAGATTGTTCATCATGTCGCCCTTGGCACTGATCATCTGGAAGATCATCTCCATGGTCTGCTGGAACGCCTCGATCATCTGGGCTATCGCCTCCTTGAGCTTGTCGATGACCCCTTGCAACTCGGTCATCTCACTCTTGCTCAAGGCAAGGTCAGCTTGGGCATTCAGCGACTCGGACTCTTTAACAGACTGGACCGATTTACTCACGCCACTGCTCACATCAATGAGGATATCGGCGCCCTGGGTAGCCATTTTGGCAACTTTCGCCGCCTGACCTGTCACCTTCACCGCCTCAACGGTCGCTTTGGCACCAAACTTGGCGGCCACTTCACCCGCTTTAGCAGCGATCTTGGCGGTGACATCCGCCACCTTGCCCCCAATCTTGCTGGCCAGTTTGGTGATCGCACCACCAATGGTCGAGCCGAAGCTGACTGCGGCCGAAATCACTGCCAACGCAATCTCTATGCCCATCAGGGCTGGCCCCAGCTTCTCCATCACCTCCTTGGAGATAAGGCCATCCGCAGCGGCCTGCTGCACGGCCATGTTGACCATGCCAACGACACCGGCGGCAATCATCAAGGCCCCAGCAGCAGCACCCACTCCGGTTGCCACCATGATGGCACCGATAACGACAGAGGCGATGGCACTGAGCCAGCCGAAAATTTTGCCAAAGATACCGGCCTTCTTGGCCTCCTTGGCACTCTCTTCCGCCTCTTTGATCTTCTCCTGGTTCTCGCCGATCTTCTTCTCATTCAGATCGCGAGCACGCTTGATATCCTCAAGCTTCAGCTTGGTCTGGGTCTTCTCCAGATCGCTGGTAAGCTTGCCCAACTCAATCTCGAACGCTTCGGGCGACGTAAAGGCGGCGGTCACCAACCCGGTGGTGTGCGGCAGAATCACGCGAGTGTTCTCCTTAACCGAGGCTACCAACTTGCCGATTTCACCAAGCTGCTGTGCACTGACTTGGCTATTGCTCACCGTCAGCGGTGCGTTCAACGAGACACCAGACTTGCGGGCTGGCCCACTGACCTGCGCAGTCGCAGCATCGAGCCGTGTTTCACTACGTGGTTGGGTAACGGGCGTCAGGCCCGCGACCTCACCAATGTTTCCCAGCGGGGAAACGCTTCTTTCATTGCTGATCGGGTTCATCTTGCAGATCCCTTCTGATTGCGACGGCTTCCAACATCACCTTGGCGCTTGTTGCCAGGTCAGCCTGCTGCGGATCGGCGTCCGCCAGCAAGTGGGCCGAGTGGAAGCCACTCTCGGCCCCGTTCAAATCACCTTGTTGTAACCGACATTCAGCGGCATGAAACGGGAAACGGGGATCTTTCAGATCGAGCATGGCGCCAAAGCTGTAGCTCTGGACCGCGGTTTCAAACTCGCCCATCGCCTGACGGCAGGCACCGAGCCCGAGGAAATAGCGCGGCTGGTAGTGATCCAGCATGCAGAGCGCTTGGAAAATCTTGTGGGCATCTTCCCACTTGCCCGCCTGATACTGGCCAAATGCCAAAGCATAGAGCTGCTCCAGGGTATCGCTGGAGATCTCCTGCAGCATGGCCAGGGTGCCGCCATCCGCCATAAAGGCTTCCAGCTCGGCGTCATATTGCGGGGTCAGGGTGGTGTCGGTCTGCATGATCTCTCCTTAAATAGCGCCAAGAATGTCGCGCATGATGCTGTCGTATTTCTGGATAAAGCGGTTGAGTGCCTCAATGGCGGCGTTGTAGCGCGAGCTGACATCGTTGAGGCGGGTCGTCTTCTCGCTGACCTGATCGTTGAGCGGACGGGAGCGGTCACTCACACTGGTGGAGAAGTTGCCAAGCTTGTTGTTCTCTTTGTCATATTTGTACTCGGCTTCTATGCCACTCATGGCGCCGCTCTTCTTCTGGTCACTTTCGAGAAACGCTTTAACGGTTATGCTCTGCTTCTCTACGATCTTCTCAAAAATGGCTTTTTTACTCTCATAATCGGCCTTAGCTGCCTCCAGGGTTTTGGGGTCTAGGCTGGCCGACTTTACTTTTTCCAGCTCATTTTTAGCGTTGGTGAAATCTTGCTGTGCTTTGTTAACGTCTACATTGGTAAACATTTTTGACAACAGTTTGAACTCTGCCCCTTCCATAAATTTGGCCAGTGACTCATAGCCATAGAGCTTGTAATCCAGCAGATTGAAATTTGTGTTGAAGGTCGGCTTGTCGGATGCCTCCGAGAGCTTTTTGTTGATCTCGGACTGGATCACCCCGTAGATCTTCAGCTCGGCGGTCATATCTTTCAGTTCATTGCCGAGTGCTTTGCGCTGGTTGTCCTGAAATGCCATCACCCCGGTAAAGACGTTGATGATGTCGTCATCAATGCGATCCATGGTCAGCGCACTGAGGGAGAGCAACATAAATTCGGATACCGTCCAGCTGGTGACCTTGGGCTCGCGTTTCTCACCTTGCTCAATCAACCCATTGATAGCAGTAACGGCTGCTTCTTGGCCTCGCAAAAACTGATCTGTGGGCCATGACCCGTTGACCGTAGTCGGATCTGTCAAGTACTGAGCCAGCAACTTCTTCAGTTGCTCCCTTGTCAGCGGGGTCGGTTTGTCGGCACTGATGGTGATCTTGCCATCAAGCAAGGCGAGCAACTCGTTCAGCTTGAGATTTTTATGGCCCGGCAATGCGTCGATCGCTTGCCCATCGAGCCAGCCGACAAACCCGGCTGCGTTGCTGTTGTAGTCAGGGATAGTGCTCATCACAACTCCTTAAATCATCAGTCCGCGCATCATGGTCGGACGCCTGCTTTTGCGCCCCTCTCCCGACTGAGCCGGCAATAGCGCCTGTCTGCGCTGGATCTCCGCCAACAACTCCTGTTCGGCCACCGCCACCTGTTCGGTCGGGGCATCAAACAGCAACTGACAGGTCTGATCCGAGAGGGCCAGTCCGGCCAGCATCTCCTGCAACAGAGCGTTGCGGTGATCGCTGTCGGCGATGGCTTGCTCCGCCTGGGCGATGGCCTCGCTATGATGGGCAAAACGCGGTTGTTTCATCTTGGCTCCTATTCTATGAGGCCCCTTTGGACATGCCTGTCACGCAAGGCCGTGCTTTTGTCGTTTTCGCATATCCCGCAGCGAACAGACCTGTTCGGCCGCCAGCCAGAACCAACCGGGTTCTGGTTCGCTGGCTCCCGTCCAGCGCAAGTAGAAGTGGCCGAGCCGCTCACCGCTCAAGCTACTGCCGCGAAAGACATCGACGTTGCCGTAAAGTGCATAACCCGGGCCGAGCACTGACAGAGTGGCTTCGGCCAGCAGATAGAGGGCGGCAAAGGGATTGACCAGACCGGCCTGCGCGCCCTGGCGGCGCACCAGCAGGATCCAGACCCGCCGGGTCGCAAGGTCAACCCGCCAGGCGAGGTAGATATGGCGATAACAAAAACCGTGACCAAGCTGGATCGGGGTATTGCCCAGATGGTAGGGCGTCACGTCGAGCCCTCTGGCCTGCAGCCAGGGGATCAGGGGGTCAGAGATTAACGGGTCACCACTCACAGGCAGACCCTCCCGAGGGGCTGGATATTGATCTGCTGGGTCAGCTCCTGATAAGAGAGCACCGGCAGGGCATGGTAATCCCCCTCAATCAGCTTGCGTACATAGCGGCGGATATCCATGGAGACAATCAGCACCGGCTTGTTCTGCATTTGGGCCAGATCACCCACCGTATGGCGCACCTGATCGAGGAAGCCCTGGGTAATGGTAGGGTCGAGCGCCAGATAACTACCGGCGCTGGTCTGACGAATACCACCACGGATCTGCTCTTCCACCTGCTGATCAAGCAGATAAGCAGGCAGTATGTTGTTGCCATTGGCGTACTTGTAGCAGATGTAGCGTTTGAGGCTGCTGCGGATGTACTCGGTGAGCTGCACTACATCCTTCTCTTTCTGGCCCCACTCCACCATGGCCTCGAGAATGGCGCGCATGTTGCGGATGGAGATGTCCTCCCCCACCAGCCGCTGCAAAATTTCGGTCATTCGCTGCAGCGGTATGATGCGCTGCGCCTCCTTCACCAGCTCGCCATAGCTCCCCTCCATCTGCTCCAGCAAGTAGCGGGTCTCCTGAATGCCGATAAAGTCCTCGGCATATTCCCGTAGCACGTGAGAAAGGTGCCAGGTCACCACCTGATCGGTGGTCAGGGTGGCGAGCCGCGACTTATCCAGCCGCTCCTGATGTTCGCTTGATACCCAGAGCGTGGGCTGGCCCGGCAGCAGCGGCGCACCCTCTTCGTAGGGGATCCCCAACAGATCGAGCTGGGAGGCGTGCTCCTGCACCAGTTGATGACCCGGTCGCAGCAGGCCACGGGCCACCGGTACCTCTTGCAACTGGATCAGGTATTCGCCAGGTCCCATCCCCTCGTTAAAGCGCAGATGGATACCCGGAAAAGGGACCCCAAGATCGAGATAGAGGGCCCGCCGCACTCGCACCAGCTCGTCGTTGAGGGCGATAGCTTCAAGATCGGCCTGCAGCGCCGCATCCACGTCAATCAGCAGGGGCACCGTCATGGCGAACTCCTCCTTCTCCCCCAGCTTGCCCCTTGGCTTGCTACCGGGTTTTGGCTTGCTACGGGCGGCTGGTGCACCGGCTCCCTGCGCCAGCACTGAAGGCAGATCCTGACTGTTGCTGCTCTGCTCCTTGCGCTGGCGCAGCCCGATAAAGTACCCCCCGGCCGTAACGATGGCCGCTAGGGTAAAGAAGGTGATCATCGGGAAGCCCGGGATCAACCCAAACAACGCCAGCAGCAGACCGCCAATCAGCAGCGCCTTGGGCTGGGCCACCACCTGGGCGCCGATATCGGTACCCAGATCGGAGGACTCTTCGGAAGAGACCCGGGTGACGATAATCCCTGCGGTGATGGCGATCAGCAGTGCCGGCACCTGGGAGACCATGCCGTCCCCCACCGTCAGGATGGTGTAGAGCTGCAGCACATCGGCGGCGGACAACCCCTTCTGGGTCACCCCGATGGCGACCCCGCCGAGGATGTTGACGAAGATGATGATGAGTCCCGCGATGGCGTCCCCCTTCACGAACTTCATGGCGCCATCCATGGAGCCGAACATCTGGCTCTCCTTCTCGATGACCCCACGCCGATCCCGCGCCTCATGCACATCGATCACCCCGGCACGCATGTCGCCGTCGATACTCATCTGCTTGCCGGGCATGGCATCAAGAGAGAAGCGGGCACTCACCTCGGCTACCCGCTCCGAGCCCTTGGTGATCACCAGAAACTGAACGATGGTGATGATGAGGAAGATGACGATCCCCACCACCAGATTGCCCCCCACCACGAAGTTACCGAAGGTGTAGACGATCTGCCCCGCATCAGCCTGCAGCAGGATCATCCGGGTGGTACTCACCGATAACGCGAGCCGGAACAGGGTGGTAATCAGCAGCACCGCCGGAAAGGCGGAGAACTGCAGCGGCGAATTGATATAGACCGCCATCATCAGCAGCACCACCGAAATGGTCATGTTGATGGCGATCAGAATATCGAGGGCCACCGGCGGCAGCGGCAAGACCATCATGAAGACGATGGCTAGCAGCAGCACCGCCAGCATGATGTCCTTGCGCTCGCCTATCCGGCGCAGCAGCTCAAGGGAGCGTTGATTCATTCTGCTCTTCCAGTTCGAGGTATTGTTGATAGGCGAAACGGGCTTCATCGAGCCGTCCCGCCAGCTGGCAGGCGCGGCTGCGGCAGAGCCAGAGCGGGCCGTCGACCTCCCCTTGCTGCATCAGCTGGTCGACATGAGCCAGCGCGGCCTCCCCCTCCCCCTGCTTGAGCAGGGCCACCAGCAGGGTTCGTCGCCCCCCCTGATGGTCGGGGTGGATCTGCAGCAGGGCGGCTAGCAGCACACTCGCCTTGTCGGGGTGGCCATATTGCAGTTGCAGCCAGCCGGTGAGCAGCAGCGCATCCTGCTGCTGTGACGTAAGAGCCATGGTCATACCTTGTGCAGCAGATGAAGGGTCATCTGCATCAGTTGTTCATCGACGTGCATCTGCTCGAGCAGCGCGGCGGCCGCTCGTATTTCGGGGCTCTGCCCCTCGGCCAGCACACTTCGCAGCCCCTGCATCGCCTGATTGAAATCAACGGGTCGCAGCAAGTCGTGAAAGCCGCGATGGGGGGTGGCGAAATCGAGCAGCGCCCGTTCCGCCAGCCGCTCGGGGTAGAGGCGGCTGATATGGGGTTCGATAGACTGGCCATCGGGCAGCAGGGCATAACGCCCCGGCAGGCTGCGTTCCTGATCATCCAGGGAGATGGCGCTGAGCTGCTCGATACCGATATGTGCAGCAGTAATTCGACTCATATGCTCCACCCCTTACTGCGGTTTGCTGTCATGGCGCTCGGCGGCGCGATGCCCGGATCACTGGCAGCAGTAATCCGGCTCATGGTGCGACCACCTCATGTTGCAACCGGGTCAGGGTGGTCAACGCCTGATGGAGCTGGGGCAGGGTAACGGCCCGCTCATCGAGGGTGACGAAGAGCAGCAGCTGATCCTCTCCCAGCCAGCCGCAGCGTACCGGCAGGGCAGGTCCTTGCGCCGCCGCAGTGAGGGTCATGGCACGGCGGATCGCTTCGCCGCTCTGATGCCAAGGCACGGCGCGCGCCAGCCAGAGGGTCAGCTGTCCCTGATGGCGCTCCAGCTGCAAGGTGCCACTCTGCTCCAGTTCAAGCTGGATCAGCGAGTGGGTGGTATCCCCGATGGTGATGCCCAAATCCTGACAAAAATGCACCAGCAGGGGTTCAATCCAGTTCATGACGACTCTCCAGACAACTCATCTTCTTCCCGCTCGATGGCGTTATCGAGCGCCCCCTGACAGCACTTCAACAGGTTCTGGCGCTGCTCCTCTTCGCTGAACAGCGCCACCGGCAGCAGGCGGATCAACCGTTTAAGCTCCTGATAGAGCATCACCTGCTGGCGACACTCCGAGATTTCTAGGGCGGCGCCAAGCTGCTCCACATCCCGCACACTGGCCCAACGCTTCTCCACCAGGACGATGAGATCGCCCATCAGATCAGAAGGCCCGTATGCCATAAGCAGCCCCCTCCTTCACCCGCAGCAACAGCACATCGACCTCGATCAAGAGGGTCTTGATCTGCTGCAGCATCTGCATGTCACTCATCACCCGCTCCAGCTTGACCGGATCGAGCCAGCGCTGCTGGCTGTCGAGATCGGCGCTGAGAGCCTTCATCATGAAACCGGTCACCTTCTCCAGCGAGCAGTTGCCAAAGCGGCTGTGAATATCACGCCAGGCGGTGGAGAGCGCGCGATAGTCCTGCACCGCATCGCGATAGAGATCTCGCAGATCCTGCTCGCCGCCCACACCGGCGCGGGCTGCCTCGGCCGCAGGCCCGCTAATGCGAGCCCCCAACACGATGGCACTGCCCTGCTCGTCCGCCAGCTTGGCCAGCGCCTGCTCGACCAGCGCCAGAGTGCCCTGCATCTCAGGCCGTCCAGAGAGGGCCTTGCGCGCCTGACAAAGCGCGTCGAACTGCTCGCTCACCTCCCCCGAATAGCTCTCGAGATAGGCCAGCAACTGGGAGAGGTTGGCCAAGCGGCCGCTGCCAAGGTGGCTCACCATCTCCTTGATCTTCTGCTGTCGCTCCAGCTCCGGCACCTTGTCGAGGTAGTCTCCGACCAGTGCCTCGATCTCGCTGATGCGAGCATGGCTGTCGCTCAGCTTGCGCTTGTCTAGCGACAGCTCCTTACGCTCGGAGAAGACGAAGGTAAGCTCTTCGGCCATATCGGCCAGGGACTGGGACGCACTGGCCAGCACGACCCGCTCCCCCTGAAACTGCCCCCCCGGCAGGGGAGCATGACGGGATGCTGCCTCTGCGCCACGCGACTCGGGCTGGGCGACAGGGGCATAGGGGTTGCTCTGGATAATGGCCATGGAAACTCCCGTGACGAATGGATTGATGAGGGTGGCATTATAAAAATCGTCTGTGCTCCCCTATGCCAAAATCGGTCGTGAATTTTTAGGCCGCCCCCAACGGTTTTCTAAAAAGTCCCGACTCGCGCTGAAATCCCCGTGGTTCGCCATCCCCTATAGTGACCACCAGTTTCAATGGTGCAGATCTCTATGAACCTCTCCCTCGACCACATCCCCGGCCAGCTTCGTCATGCCATCGATGAGTGCCGCCTGATCCAGATCCGTGGCCGGGTCACCCAGGTGACAGGCACCCTGCTCAAGGCGGTGGTGCCCGGAGTGCGGATCGGCGAGCTCTGCCATCTGCGCAACCCCGACAACACCCTCTCGTTGCAGGCGGAGGTGATCGGCTTTGCCCAGCACCAGGCGCTGCTCACCCCACTTGGCGAGATGTTCGGCATCTCCTCCAACACCGAGGTGAGCCCGACCGGCGCCATGCATCAGGTCGGGGTCGGCGAGCATCTGCTCGGTCAGGTGCTGGATGGCCTCGGCAACCCTTTTGGTGGCGGCCATCTGCCGGAGCCCGCAGCCTGGTATCCGGTCTATCGGGATGCCCCGCCCCCCATGAGTCGCAAGCGCATTGCCGAGCCCATTTCGCTGGGCATTCGCGCCATCGACGGCCTGCTCACCTGCGGCGAGGGACAGCGGATGGGGATCTTCGCGGCGGCAGGTGGCGGCAAGAGCACCCTGTTGGCGTCGCTGATCCGCAGTGCCGAGGTGGATGTCACCGTGCTGGCGCTGATCGGTGAGCGTGGCCGCGAGGTGCGGGAATTTATCGAAGCTGATCTGGGGGAAGAGGGGCTCAAGAAGGCGGTGCTGGTGGTGGCTACCTCGGATCGCCCCGCCATGGAGCGGGCCAAGGCGGGCTTTGTCGCCACCTCCATCGCCGAATATTTCCGGGATCAGGGCAAACGAGTGCTGCTGCTGATGGATTCCGTCACCCGTTTTGCCCGTGCCCAACGGGAAATTGGTCTGGCCGCTGGCGAGCCGCCAACCCGACGGGGCTATCCGCCGTCGGTGTTTGCCGCACTGCCCCGTCTGATGGAGCGGGCTGGCCAATCGGACAAGGGCTCCATCACCGCCCTCTATACGGTACTGGTGGAGGGGGACGACATGACCGAGCCGGTGGCCGACGAGACTCGATCCATCCTCGATGGTCACATTATCCTGTCGCGCAAAATGGCGGCGGCCAACCACTACCCGGCCATCGACGTGCTGCGATCCGCCAGCCGGGTGATGAACCAGATCATCGCGCCCGAGCATCAGGCACAAGCCGGTCTGCTGCGTAGCTGGCTGGCCAAATATGAAGAGGTGGAGCTGCTATTGCAGATCGGCGAATACCAGAAGGGGCAGGACAAGGTGGCCGACGAGGCGATCGCCCGCATCGAAGCGATTCGCCAGTGGCTCAAGCAAGGGACTCATGAACCTAGCTCATTCCCTGAGGCCCTCACCACCCTGGCGGCGCTGACCCGATGATCGGCCGCCTGCAACAGATCAAAAACCTGCGGCTGGATCGCGCCGAACAGCAGCTCATCGCCCAGCAGGGGAGACTGCAGCTGGCCCGTAGCCGCCAGTTGGAGGCAGAACAGGCCAGCAAGGATTACCGCCTGTGGCGCCTTGCCGAGGAGGATCGACTGTTCGCCATCTGTCAGGCGGAGCAGCTCGATCGCAAGGGGCTCAAAGCGTGGCAACAGCAAGTATCCCTGCTGCGGGAGAAAGAGGCGCAGCTGGAGCAGAGTGCCGCCGAGCAGGCCGAGCGCGTTGCCGAAGAGCGCATCCGCTTGCAGGAGCGCCAGCAGGCGGTTCACCGCGCCCGTCAGCAGCAACAGAAATTTGCCGAACTTCACCGTCAGGAGCTGGCCTCACAGCAAGCCCTGCGTGACTACAACGAAGAGCAGGAACAGGAAGAGTTCCGCCAGCAGATCAGGATGTAACGAGCCATGAACCGAATCCTCCCGATACCGGGCGCAGTGACAACACAGGGCGATGTTCCGGTGGCAGAGGCCAATCGGGCGCAACAGCAGCGTTTCGAGCAGGCGATGCGGCTGGAGCAGGAACAAAAAACGACCCGCCTGCATGGGGAAAATGTGCCGCGCAGATCGCAGGAACAGCTGGATCAACAGCGTTTGCACAAGAAGGCACAACAGAAGAAAAACGAGCTCGGCATCGCCCTCCAGTACAACCAGATGGCCTCGAAAACCTTGCGGCAATCGCAGTTGAAACAACCTGCCAGCAAGGAAGATGAGCCTAACCCATTCGCCGATCCCTCGACACGGCTCCCCCGTGAGCAGCAGGATGAGCTGCAGGAAAAACACGATAAAACAGAACAGCAGGCGATAGATCAAAAGCTGACGACACAGGCTCGCCTTGCGGCAGAGGGATTGCCAACCGCGGCACAAGAGCGCGCCAGGAACCAAAAAGAGACAACCCCGTCTTCGACGAAAATGGGGGGAAATACCATCCAGCAACATGACCCGCAAACGGCCGCCAAGCCACCGGTTCCGGATCCGCTGCTGGCAGACGGTAACACCGCGCAGTCAGCCCGCGATGTCCGGCTGGCCGATGCCCGTGAAATTGCCGAACAGCTCTCCACTGAATCCGACGCGACCAAAGTGACAGACGGGACGCCCGGCACCAACGGTCAATCGCTCAACCCGCAGCTCAAAACCCCCGGGGATCTGCAGCTGGCCAGGATGGCGCCCGCCGAGAGTAATCGGGAACTGGGTCAGCTGCTGGAGCGGCTGGCGGTGGATATCTATCAGGAGCTGGGCCGCCCGGAGCGGCCGCCGCTGCTGCGCCTCACCCTGCCCGCATTGGGAGAACTTGCCATCCGCATCGAACACCACCATGGCGAGATGCAGATCGAGATCCTCGCCACTACCCAAGGAGAGCTGCTACTCAATCAGGGGCGTAGCGAGTTGATCGATCGCCTGCAGCGCCTCCATCCCGGCGAGCGGGTCACCCTCGATCTCTTCAGCCAGCCCGATCGCGATCAGGGCTCGCGCCAGCAGCGATCCATCTATGACGAGTGGGATGCCGACGCATGACACAGATAACGTTTCCCTCTGCATCGCTGGCAGAGTTAACCCTGCAACAGACCCTGAGCCAATACCGCCAGCACTTTGGCTGGGGAGGTGGCGAGCTTGCCCTCACTATTGGCCAGCCACCCGCCAGCCTGGATACCCGGCTGCAACTGCAGTGGCAGGGGCTCTCATTGCCCCTGCGGTGCCACGGCGCCGAGCTGGCCCACTGGCTGGCAACCGATCTGCAGCAGGCTGCGCTGTTCAGTCTGCCCGAACCGCTGCAGCTGGCACTGATCGAGCGGCTGGGGAAACCCCTCGGCGGACTCAGCTGCTCGGCACTGGTGCAGGAGCCCCCTGCCGCAGAGGTGGGAGAACCAGCGCTGCAACTGCTGCTGCGCCGAGAGGGCGCCAGCCTTGCCCTCTGGCTGCCACAGCCAGTCCCGCTGCTGGCCAAGTTGCCGTCACGGCCAGCGCAGCAACGGTTACCGCTGCCCCTTATTTTATCCCTGCAGTGGGGAGAGATGGGATTGACCATGGATGAGCTCACCGCCCTCGCTATCGGTGATGTGCTGCTGCCGTCGCCCCATCCACTGCTGGGCCAACAGCTGCTCGCCTGCGTGGAGGGCCGCCCTTTTGCCTACTGCCACCCTCATCAACAACATCTGGAACTGACTACCATGCATACCGCCGCACCCGCTGAACCGCTCAACCCGACCGAGCTGGAGAGCCTCCCCATTCAGGTGAGCTTTGAGGTGGGCCGCCAGACCCTGGACTGGCACACCCTGACCAGCTTGCAACCAGGCGCCCTGATCGATCTCGGCACCCCTATCGATGGCGAAGTGCGCATCATCAGCAACGGCCACCCGCTGGGGAGCGGTCGGCTGGTAGAGATCCAGGGGCGACTTGGCGTGCGCATCGAAACCCTGAGCGGAGAGTCGCAGTCATGATCCAGCTACCCGATGAGCTCAACCTCATCGTCGGGCTTGCGCTGCTGGCGCTGCTGCCTTTTATCGCCGTGATGGCCACCTCCTTCGTCAAGATGGCGGTGGTCTTCTCGCTGCTGCGCAACGCCCTCGGGGTACAGCAAATACCCCCCAACATGGCGATGTACGGGCTGGCCATCATCCTCACCATTTATGTGATGGCCCCAGTCGGCTTTGCCACTCAGGATTACCTGCGCCAGAACGAGGTCTCGCTCGCCAAAGCCGAATCGGTGGAGAAATTTCTCGATGAGGGGATAGCCCCTTACCGGGCCTTTTTGAAAAAGCAGATCAAACCGCGGGAGCACGCCTTCTTTATCGACAGTACCAAGCAGCTCTGGCCAAGCAAATATGCCGACCGGCTGGAGCCCGACAGCCTGCTGATCCTGCTGCCCGCCTTTACCGTCAGTGAGCTGAGTCGCGCCTTCGAAATCGGCTTTCTCATCTACCTGCCATTTATCGCCATCGATCTCATCATCTCCAACATCTTGCTGGCGATGGGGATGATGATGGTCTCTCCCATGACCATCTCGCTGCCGTTCAAGCTACTGCTGTTTGTGCTACTTGATGGCTGGGCCCGCCTGACCCATGGGCTGGTCATCAGCTACGGGGGCTAGCATGAGTCACGCCGAGATCCTCCACTTCACCAGCCAGACCCTCTGGCTGGTGCTGATCCTCTCCATGCCACCGGTACTGGTGGCGGCGCTGGTCGGCACGCTCGTCTCTTTGTTGCAGGCACTGACCCAAATTCAGGAGCAGACCCTGGGTTTTGTCGCCAAGTTGATTGCCGTGGTGATCACCCTGTTTGCCACCGCCGCCTGGCTGGGTAACGAACTCTACAGCTTCGCGGATATGGTGCTGTTCAAGGTGCCGCAGATCCAATGACCCTGGAGAGTTTGCAAGCCCAGATGCTGGCCTATACCCTGTTGCTGCCGCGCTTTATCAGCTGTTTCGTGATGCTGCCGGTGCTCAGCAAGCAGATGCTGGGGGGGGCGATGATCCGTAACGGCGTGGTCTGCTCGCTGGCCCTGTTTGCCTATCCCATGGTGGCGGACACCCTGCCCACCGGCATAGATGCGATGGAACTGATGCTGCTGGTCGCCAAGGAGGTCCTGCTCGGCTTGTTGATCGGTTTTGTCGCAGCCATTCCCTTTTGGGCTATCGAGGCGAGCGGATTTCTGATCGACAACCAGCGTGGCGCCGCCATGGGCTCGTTGTTCAACCCCAGTCTAGGCAGCCAGACCAGCCCCACCGGCCTGCTGCTGACCCAAACCCTGATCACCCTGTTCTTTGCCAGCGGTGCCTTTCTCGCCCTGCTGTCCGCCCTGTTCCAGAGCTATAGCAGCTGGCCAGTGGCCCACTTTTTTCCGACTATCGGCAGCCAATGGGTCAATTTTTTCTACGGCCAGTTCAGCCAAATGTTACTGCTCTGTGCCCTGTTGGCCGCGCCGCTGCTGATTGCCATGTTTCTGGCGGAGTTCGGGCTGGCCCTGATCAGTCGCTTTGCCCCCTCCCTCAACGTCTTCGTGCTGGCGATGCCGATCAAGAGCGCCGTCGCCAGCCTGCTGCTGGTCATCTACATCAAGCTGATGATGGATCACGCCTACCGGGAGGTACTGGCGGTGATGGATCCACTGCGGTTGCTGATGCCCATTCTGGCGGCACCATGATCCCATGGTCAGACACACAGCCATGAAGATCCCCTCCCTCCTTTTCGTCAGCATGCTGCTCGCCCTCACGGCTATCTGCTTGCGACACGGGATATGGCAGTTGCTGGATGATCTGGGCAAAGAGGTGATGACCCTGATCGATCCCCTGGGTCTGTTTCTGCCTGTCTGGGGGGCATGATGGCCACTCACCCTGTAACCCGTGCTGACGCCAGCCGGATTGACCTTGCTCAGGAGACCCGATGAGCGGTGAAAAAACCGAACTACCCACCCCAAAAAAGTTGCGGGATGCCCGCAGAAAGGGGCAAGTGGTCAAGAGCAAGGAGGTGGTCTCCACCGCCATCATCCTGAGCCTGGTCGGCATGCTGATGGCGATGTCAGATTACTATCTGGAGCATCTGGGCCAGTTGATGCTGATCCCGGAATCCCATCTCAACCTGCCCTTTGCCCAGGCCCTCAACCATGTGCTGGAGAATCTGCTGCAAGAGATGGCCTATCTCTGCATTCCGATCCTGGCGGTCGCGGCACTGGTGGTACTCGCCTCTCACATCGCCCAGTACGGTTTTCTGCTAAGTGGCGAGTCAATCAAACCCGACATCAAACATATTAATCCGGTTGAGGGGACCAAGAAGATCTTCTCCATTAAAAGCCTGATGGAGTTCGTCAAATCCCTGCTCAAAGTCACCCTGCTCAGCCTGCTGGTCTGGATCACCATTCAGGGTAACCTGCAGGCCCTGCTGCAATTACCCGGCTGTGGCATGAGCTGCATCAAGCCGGTACTGGGGGGCATGATGGGCCAGCTGATGGCGGTCTGCGCCATGGGCTTTGTGGTGATCGCCATCGCCGACTACGCCTTTGAACAGTATCAGCACACCAAGCAGCTCAAGATGAGCAAGGACGAGGTGAAGCGAGAGTACAAGGAGATGGAGGGTAGCCCGGAGATCAAGAGCAAGCGGCGTCAGTTCCATCAAGAGCTGCAATCGAGCAACATGCGCGCCGACGTGAAACGCTCCTCGGTGATCGTCGCCAACCCGACCCATATCGCCATCGGTATCCGCTACGAGCGAGGGGAAACCCCGCTGCCGGTGGTGACCCTCAAGTTCACCGATGCCCAGGCGCTACAGGTGCGCAAGATTGCCGAAGAAGAGGGTATTCCGGTGCTGCAGCGCATCCCGCTGGCCCGCGCCCTCTATCGGGACGCCCAGCTCAACAACTACATTCCCGCCGACCAGATCGAGGCGACCGCCGAGGTACTGCGCTGGCTGGAGCAGTGGCGCCAACACGAAGGGCCGCAGTGGTAGGGCCGCAAGCTGCCCGCCAGTCCGAACAAACAGCGCACACCGCGAGAAACTGACAAATCCCCGACCGCCCCCTGATATAGCGCGCCGCCACGGCTCGTTATCATCCCCTTATCGTCAACCCTGTCGGGAATCACATCATGGCCTTACCAGCAATCAGTGGACACATTCACCTCAACCGCCCCGCGGCGCCCCACCAGACAGAGGCCAGCCCGCTGCTGACCCGGGGCAACAAACTGTTCGCTCAGTCCGTTCAGCGTGGCATCGGTCACTTCCAGAGCAGTGATCTTAAGCAGGTCATTAGCGCCCTGCGTCAATTGCAAACTGCTCCCGATAGCAACAAGGCGCAACGGGTACAGGATGCTATCCAGCACTGGGAGCAGCACCACCCCAAAGAGGTGGCAGCACGCGGTGCTCGCCTGACCGAACTGAAACAGGCGCTGGCCGAACAGGGCGCCATCGCCAGAACAGCGCCGCGACACGAACCAAAAGTGGTCGCCGGTGGTACCCATGTCCTGCTGCAACAGAGCATGGCCGGGCTGGAAAAACTGGGCAGCTACGCCTGCACCGACGCCCCGACCTTTGTCCAGCCCAACAACCCGAACTACCAGAAGATCTTCGGCAAACTTGACGCATTCGATCAAGATCCCCAGCGTAAGGTAGCCAACCAGCGCGCCAACGGCGGCGTCAATATGGCGGCTATCCAGACTCGCAATAAACAGCCTCTACCGCTGCGCACTCTGGAGAATATTGCCAAGGCGGTGGATCAGGCCCAAGCCGGTTGCTGCTCAACCCTGGCCTATTCGGCGGCGGCCGAACTGCTGCGCCACAACAGTGACCAGCGGATCGAAGTGCTGGCCCATCGTGGCACACACGGTCACGCCGAGACCCACTGCTTTGTGGTAATTGGCCGCGCCGAAGGGAGTGAACTCACCAAGCCGGAGAGCTGGGGGCCAAACGCCAAAGTGGTCGACCCCTGGGCCGCAACCATAGGGGCTCCCCTTATCGGCACACCAGCCAAGCCCCCCATCGCCAACCTGTGGCCGCCCACAGAGTCGGTCTTTGATAACGCCCATCAGGAGAATTAATGATGTTTCATGCCATGCTATCGACCCTCGTCCGTCAGCTCTCCCTGCCGCAAGAGTGCTTGCACGAAGATGGGCTGGATCTACAAGCGGGCCCCTTCAGCCTCCATATTCGCGAGCGGGATCAACTGGTGACCCTGTTTATTCCACTGGGAGATATTCAGACCCCCTCCCTCGCCGCCATGGCCGACTGGCCGGTGTTGCAGCTCAGTCGCGGCAGCGAGAAGAGCACCCTGCTCTGGTGTCGCGAGTGGCTGGATAAACTGGATGTGGATCTCCTGACCGACATGGTCAGCCGCATGCTGCATCAGGCCGAAGCCCTGAGCCAAACAGCCGTGCCAGCAACCCCAGAAGCGAATACACCCGCCATCGAGTCCACCATATCGCGCCCGGCTTTCGATATATCGGGTGCCATCCAGACCACCATCCGCGCCTGATATCTGCTGCGATGCAGCCAGACGACAATAAAACGGGGCCATCACCGATGGCCCCGTTTTGTTTCTCATGTTGCATGGATTTGCCCTACCCCACCTCCCCCAGCGCGCCGATCAGGGCATCGAGCCCCAGATCGACCTTTGAGCGCGGGCAGCCGACGTTGAGGCGGATATAGCCTGTGCCTTCCGGGCCATAGGTGTCGCCGCGCATGATGGCGACCCGGTATTTCTCCACCAGCAAGGTTTGCAATTCATCCATCCGTTCGCTGGAGTCGATGCCAAGGCCACGCAGATCAATCCAGGCGAGGTAGGTTCCCTCGGGCACCCGATAGTCGATGGCGGGGAAAGCGGCATTGAGCCGCGCTGCCACATGGGCGAGGTTGCCGTGCAGATAGGATTTCAGGGCATCGAGCCAGGCACCGCCATCCCGATAGGCGCTGATATGGGCCAGCACCCCGAGAATGGGCGGCGATGAGAGGCCGTGGGCCGCCTTGAGCCGCTGCAGATAGGCAGCCCGCGCATCACCATTGGCGATAAAGGCGTAGGCACCGCCAAGGGCCGGAATATTGAAGGATTTGGAGCCCGAGCTCACCAGCGCCCAGTGATCGTCCGGCGCCACTTCACTCCACGGCAGGTAGCGGGCAAAACTCACATCCATATGGATGTCGTCCGAGATCACCTTGACTCCGTGGCGCAGGCAGATAGCAGCCATTCTGCTCAGTTCATCCCGCGTCCAGACCCGGCCGGTAGGATTATGGGGGCTACAGAGCAGCAAAATCCGGCAATCGGGGCGGGCCGCTTGCTGCTCGAAGCAGGCCCAGTCGATCTGGTAACTCCCCTCTGTTTTTTTGAGCGGGCATGGCAGCAGCACCCTGTCGTTGGCGGCCAGCATATTGCCGAAGGCGTCGTAGGCGGGAGTATGCACCAGCACCCCTTCGCCCGGCACCGACCAGAGGCTCACCAGCTGGGCAATCACATAGATGACCGAAGGGCCGTAGACCAGCGTCTCGGGGTCGAGGCTCGCCCCGTAACGGTGGGCAAACCAGTTGTTCACCGCCCCTTTGAAGTCGTCGTGATTCCAGCGGCTGTAGCCAAAGACCCCGTGTTCGAGCCGGGTTGCCAGGGTCTGGCGAATGCAGGGGGCGGTCTCGAAATCCATGTCGGAGATGGTAAAGGGGAGCAGGTCGGCATGGCCAAAACGGTCGGCCACATAGTCCCACTGGGTGCAGTAGGTACCGTGGCGGTCGATCTGGTGATCGAAGTCATAAATATTGTGCATCTAGTTTCTCCCTCCATAAACAGGAGACATATTGGGAGAGGCAAAGAGGGGGGCTTGCGCCCCCCGTTCGAATGTCATTGGCCGGTTCAGGCCCCCATCAGGCTCTGCAGCTGGTTTTTCACCAGATGCACCTGCGGGCCGATCACCACCTGCAGGTTGTGCTCGTCGAGCTTGATCACCCCGATGGCGCCGTTCGCCTTCAATACCTTGTCATCGACCCGGCTCATGTCCTGCACCGACATCCGCAAGCGGGTGATGCAGTTATCAAGCGCGAGGATGTTATCAGCCCCGCCCAGGGCGTTGAGGATGATTTCACCGTTGTAACCGCTGTTGCCGGCCTTCTTGCCCGCGGGCTGCGCAGCCTCGCTGGTCTCAATCTCACGGCCCGGGGTTTTCAGGTTAAAGCGCACGATGGCGAAGCGGAACACGCTGTAGTAGATGGCAAACCAGATGGCAGCCGCGACCGGCACCAGATACCACTTGGTGGCGGTGCCTTGCAGCACGCCGAACACCAGAAAATCGATGAGGTTGCCGTCGGTGTTGCCGATGGTGACGCCGAGCAGCCCCATGGTCATAAAGCCCAGACCCGTCAGGATGGCGTGAATGACGTAGAGCACCGGCGCCACGAACAGGAACAGGAACTCCAGCGGCTCTGTGATGCCACCGATAACGCAGGCCACCACGCCGGAGACCAGCAGCGCCTTGATTTTGCCGCGATTTTCCGGGCGAGCGCAGTGATACATGGCGAGCGCCGCACCCGGCAAGCCGCCGAGGAAGGCAGGCATCTTGCCCTGAGAGAGGAAGGAGGTGGCAGAGACCGAGAAACCGCTGGTGTCAGCGCAGGCAAGCTCGGAGTAGAAGATATTGAGCGCGCCGCTCACCTCGTTGCCGCACACCAGTTGGGTGCCGCCCGCTTCGGTAAAACGAATGAGCGCCACCAGAATGTGGTGCAGACCGAGCGGCAGCAGCAGACGCTCGCCAGTACCGAACAGGAAGGGGCCGAAGGGACCGGCGTGGGAGATAAGCGCCCCGATACCATTGATGCCAGCGGCAAACCAGGGCCAGGCGAACGGCACTACCAGACCGACCACGCCCAGTACCAGCACTGTGATGATGGGCACGAAGCGGGCACCGCCGAAGAAGGCGAGCGCATCGGGCATCCGGTAGGTGTAAAAACGGGCGTGCAGTTTGGCGACGATCACCCCGACGATGATGGCCCCCAGAATCCCGGTGTCGATGGAGCTGATGCCTAGGATCGATTTCACCCCGTAGGCCTTCTCCGCTGCAGCGTCACCGATGACGTTGGCCACGGTCAGGTAGAAGTTGATGGAGAGATTGAGCGCCGCATAGCCGACGAAACCGGCAAAGGCCGCGACTCCCTTCTCTTCCCGCGCCAGCCCGAGCGGAATGGCCACCGCAAACATCACCGGCAGGTAGATAAAGGCCACCAGCCCGACCTTGGTCATCCAGAGGAACAGCAGTTGCAGCACTGTGTTGTCGAGGAAAGGCATGCTCTGCTTGACCGCATCGCTGGTGAGCGAGCTACCGACCCCGAGCAGAATGCCCGAGAAGGCCAGCAGGGCGACCGGCAGCATAAAGGTCTTGCCGAGGCTCTGCAGGAACTCCCAGATGGTGGATTTGGCTTGAGGCTTGGCCATGAAACGGCTCCTTGTGAATAAACAGCAATGTCTGTGACTGCCCTCCCCCAGCTCGAAGCAATGTCGAAGCAGGGGCGCGGGTCAGCATCAGGTTTTGTTGGATGATAAATCGTTTTATCAGCCAACAAGTGCCGACAGGATCACAGAATGAAGGGGCTAGCTGGCAGGGAGATCCAAATTTGTGAGCCGGATCGGCCCAACGGTGATGTAACGTTTCACTTGAGCATCTGAGCAGGTATGCTGGGGCCTCACACTCAACCAGCCATCGCACCCCGTTCGCCCTATGCCATCCAAACCGCTCGTCTCGAAAAACGTCAAGATCACCGATGTCGCCCAGCTGGCAGGGGTTTCGGTCACTACCGTCTCCATGGTGCTCAATGGCAAGGGGCGCATCTCACCAGCCACCGCCGAGCGGGTGCAGCAGGCGATCAAGCAGCTCGACTACGTGCCCAACAGCGCCGCCGCCAACCTGCGCAGCCAGCAATCCAATCTGGTGGGGCTGATCCTGCGCGACATCACCGACCCCTTCTATACCGAAGTGACCGCCGGGGTGAGCGAGGTGCTGGAGCAGCAGGGCTACCTGCTGTTTCTGACCCAGTGTGGCCACAGCCCGGAGCGGTTGCAGCAGAGCATCCAGTCCCTGTCGCGCCAAGGGGTGGCGGGCATCATCTTCAATCCGGTGCGCGGCGCGGCGGCCAAAACCCTGGAGACCCTGCTCGATTCAGAGCTGCCAGTGGTGTGCGCCGCCCGCTCCTACTATCGGGATGACGTGGACTTTATCGGCCCCGACAACACCCACGCCGCCCAGCAGGCCACCACTTATCTCATCGAACAGGGCCACCGCCATATCGCCTACGTCGGCGGGCGGGCCGACTCCCTCACCCGCGCCGAGCGGATCGGCGGCTACTGCGCCAGCCTGCTGCAATACGGCCTGCCCTTCAAACCAGAGTGGGTACTGGAGTGCGAGCGCACCCAGCGCAGCGCCGCCGACACCATAGCCCAGCTGCTGCACCAGCACCCCAAGGTGACCGCAGTGCTCTGCCACTATCCCGAAGTGGCGCTAGGCGGTATTTATGGGGTGGAGGCAAGCGGGCGCACCGTGGGCAAAGATAACTACATCGGCCAGCAGGTGGCCCTGCTCGGCTTTGACGACGTGGCGGAAGCCGAACTCACCACCCCTGCCCTCACCTTCGTCAGCTCACCGGCGCGGGAGATTGGCCGTCAGGCGGCAAGGCGGCTGCTGGCCCGGATGCAGCAACCCGAGCTCGCCCCCAACCGCCATATCATCACCCCAAATCTGCAGAAGCGGGAATCGGCTTGAGTTCCCGCCACTTAGGAGATGAACATGAGTTGGCCCGCCAATCGGCAAGCAAGGGCATCTCTCTCCAATCTTCCAGGAAACCATTTCTCGACAAAGCTCACATGCGTGACTAATTGCAGGCAAGTCTTCTGGCCTGATTGAAGCCAACTTTTATATGATGAAGTCATTAGGTACACCCGCAGCGATTCATCTCTCTACGGGTAGTTCCCACTCTCTTTGTAACCAGCAAGGGATCATGCAATGGGTGAATTGAATCGTCATGGCCAGCCAGTCGCTAACTACAATGCAGCACGCAACCGCGACAAACAGTTGAATAATCTGATGGGGATTCTGGATGGCATAGTCGCAGACAGTGTCATCGATGAGCAGGAGATCCTTTATCTGGATACTTGGCTCAAAGAGAGTACCAGCCTCAACGGCTGGATCTTTCGTGAGCTACGGGAAATGGTCGCTAATGTGCTGCAAGACGGTAAGTTGTGTGAAGAAGAAAAAGTCCACCTTATGAGTGCACTTCCTCGTCTGATGGAAACATATCGTCATCTACCGGGCGTCGACTTCTATTCAGAGGAATCAGACAAGCTATTACTCGAGGGGCTCTGTCAGGGGTTGATTGGAGATCAACAGCTGTCCGATGACGAGATCCATTACCTGAGTTGGTGGATGAAACAAAACAGCATGCTGAGGGCCCACTATCCCGGAAAACAGCTGTATCAGACGGTGGAGCGCATCCTTTTGGATGGCATCATTACTGCCGAAGAGAGAGAGGAGTTGCAGCAACAATTAATGTTGTTTATCGGCAATCCCTTCGAGCAGGGGGCTGTCACTGGTATGGCGACCAAGATGGCCATCAGTGATTCCGAAATAGATACCCTATATGACTGTACTGTCTGCTTCACCGGCATGTTTCTTTCCGGTACACGCCGACAGTGCGAGGAAACTGCCTTGCTATTGGGTGCAACTCCCCAAGACTCTGTCACCCAGAAACTTGATTACCTCATCATCGGTGAGCTCAGTTCGCGGGATTGGCGCTTCTCCTCATACGGCAGAAAAATCGAAAAAGCCATGTTGTTGCAGGAAAAAGGACACTCGGTACGTATCGTCACCGAAGAAGCCTGGCTTGCCCATGCCAACACTCTGCACGAGTCGGCTTGAACCTTACATCACGGCGGGGGCTCACGCCCGCGCTTTGATAATTCACTTCTTCTGCTAGCCAACCGCACGTCAAAACGTGAGGCTGCTCACTGCGCTGGCAAGGAGAAATTGAGAGCCAAGTGGAGAGGAATATGATGGGTGCCTCCTCTCTTCACGAGCCCCTTTATGAGTAACCCGCACGACCAGAACCCGCCGAGTGAAATCCATCGCTGTGACAAATGCAGGGAGCGCACCCGCCATATCGTGGTATTGGTGCCACGGGATCACAGCCAGGATGTGATGCCCAAAGACCCGCGCAAAGCCTTCTGGCAAGCCTTTCGCTCCAGCAGTCTGACCAACGCGGTTTTCGGCCAGACCCTCGCCTATCAGGCCACCCATGTGCGCCATCTGATCTGCGAGTGCTGCGGCGAGAAGTTTCTGGAGTATTGAGCACATGCCGTGCCCAACCATGCACGATGGCCAACCGGTTCTTGCATAAATAAGCCGCGCTCGCTCACCCATTTGTTGATCCCCGGCCGGTTTCTCGCCGCGTGTCGTTTTGCCCACCTCTGCCGCCAGTTACTATGCCCTACTGGGCAAACAAGCTGCGGAGAGGTCAAATCATGCAACCCTGCCCTCTCGTCATATCACCTGTTAACAGCAGCAGACTGGAAGCTGTAATCCACGGGCGGTAGCGTGTTTTTTTGCCGTGGATGCCGTGACAACACCACCAGCCAGCACCCACTCGCAGCGATAACGAATGCCTTAACAAGTGCCATAAACAACGCAATAAACAGCGAAGGAATTCCAACCCGTTATGTTTGAATACGTCGAAAAACTGCAAGCGCGCATCACTACTATGGTCAGCCAGAACGAAGCAGGGATCCGGCAGGCGGCCCACTGGTTTAGCGAGGCCATCGTCCACAACAAGATGATCCATATGCTCGGCACCGGGCACTCCCATATGGTCGGGCTGGAGGGATTTATCCGTGCCGGCGGCCTTGGTAATATCAACGCAGTGCTCGACTCCACCGTCACTACCGCCGATGGCGCCCTGCGCAGTTCGGCGCTGGAAAAATTGCCCGGGCTTGCCGCCATTTTGTGGGACGAGCAGCCCATTGCAGAGGGGGATCTGATGGTGGTGATCTCCAATTCGGGGCGCAACGCCCTGCCCATAGAGTGGGCCCAGCTCGCCAGAGCGCGCGGCCACAAGGTCATCGCCATTACTTCGGTGGCGCAATCGGCGCAAAACCCGAGCCGTCACCCCTCTGGCCAGAGACTGATGGATCTGGCCGATCTGGTCCTGGACAACTGTGTACCGCCGGGCGACGGCCTGTGCGAGGTCAATGAGCGCGTCACCGGCGCTTTCTCCTCCATCTCAGGCATGGTGCTGATCAATACGCTGGTGGTTGAAGCGCAAAAACTGGCGCTGGCGCAAGGCGCGACCCCGCTGATCTTCTCCAGCCAGAATGTGGATGGCTTTAATAACGACGATGTTTACCGCCATTTTCAGGGGCGGTTGAAGTCGATGTAAGCAATTAGGATATTGTCGAACGTTGGGCTTCACTTCGTTCAGCACCAACCTACGATGTTTGGCCCAACATACGAGATGGACAACTACGTACCGCCGGGCGATGGCCTGTGCGAAGCTCGGTAGGGTGCAACAAGCACAGCGCATTGCACCGCTACCTTTTCAGCCATCCCATCTCTTGCCATCACACTTTCTGCCCAAACAAGCGGTGCAATTCACTTCGTTCATTGCACCCTACCGCGCTACGGCACTGTCATTGGCTTTCGGCTTGATAAATTTGGCCGATGCTTTTGCAACAATGATCCCGCCGACCGACGCTACGGCATTCAGGCGATAGATACCGCGACGCTGGTCGACTATTCTGGCCGACAGCGCTACCTTGCTGCCGATATCGATAGGAGCAATAAAACGAACGGTCAGCTCCGCTGTTAATCCTCTTATTCCCCGTTGCAGCAAAGCATGTGTCATCACCGCATCGAGCAGGGTGCTGGTCATGCCGCCATGCAAAATATCGCTGTAACCCTGATGGCGCTCGTCGGCAATAAACAGCCCTTCCGTCGCCCCTTCCTCCCCTTGGTAAAAGCGAATTCCCAGTGAATCCGGGTTATGGGTGCCGCACACCATGCAACGGGCATGGGAGATCATGGTCTCTTGACCGGGTGCTTCAGCTCATGCCGGAACTCGTCATTGTGTCTGACAATTTTCCAGCCATACATCACCAGAAAAGTCGCCAGTAGCAGGGATGACAAAACCCCGAACAGGAACCCTGCCGACTGCAGTAACAGCAGATCCGGAAACGCCTTGCGGCAGGCAATCGCCGCCCCCGTCAGCCCCATGATGATTGAAAACAGTGTGACAGGCATATGTGCAATCTTGGTTATGGAGGGGATTCGCTTACCCTCTTTCAGGTTTTCCATCGACTTTCAGCTCCAATTCGGCCTAGTGGTTGTGCTTACTCTTCACAACACTTCTTGTGGTTGCGCTGACGGTTACCCTGACAGCCCTGCTGTTGCCCGGAGGCAGACTTGCAGCAACCCTCTTTGCCAAGGCGACCACGGGGAGCGCATTGATGGCTCCCCTTACCGCGATGGCCTGTCCCCTCGGCGCAGCGGGATGCGCTGCCCTGTTCAGCGGATGTCAGCTCGGTCAGATTGCCCGACTCATTACTCAGCATGTCGGCTATAGCGAGACGCCCCTGATTGGCCTGATAGACGACAAGCCCGCTACCCAGCAACTTGCCAAGCATCTTGCTGCCAATATTTTTCAGCACGATACGACATGCACCCTGAGCCAGGAACAGCTCCGCCAGCGTGCCCTTGCACTCGTTGGCAGCCACCGGATTGGCGATCTCTGCCAGGGAGCTCCCCTGTTCATCTACGAATACAAAGCGCTCTGCCTTGGCAAAATGTCCTGCGATATGGTCGTCATTCATCGGAATGGCTGTGATGATGGTCATTTGACCTCCTGCTATCACTGTTGATATTCAGGCCCTGCCCCTTGCCACTCTGCGCTCGTCCCCTTGTTCAGGTGCTTCCCGCAGGCTTGCCGGTTGGCATGGCCATGTTCCCAGCCTCTTGCAGCAACCAGATGAAGAGCCGTACGCATCAACTTTTACTGGTTTAGTCACGCATCATTCAGCTCGATAAGAGTCTGATCATGACGCCGCCGTAATTGGCATATGCCATATATACTCCTAGTTTATGGCATATGCAATAAACTGTTTTTTCTAATGAAGACGTTCCGGAACTCATGCCCTCCTGCTCGGGCATCATTCAACGCCGCGCCAACCCGCTATCACACGGGGTAAAAGACAGGAGAGAAATGGTGGTTTTGTATGAGAAGGGTCACATCTGACGGCGCGGTTAAACCACATATAAATCATGCACATATATCAAATAGCGAAGCGTATTCGGACATGTGTGTAATCAACCCGGCAGGGTGCAATAAGCGCAGCGCATTGCACCTCCAAATTCCGGCACCACTTTTTCTGTTACCAAACAAGCGGTGCAATTCACTTCGTTCATTGCACCCTACGACATTGTGATAGGCACGACAGGGGCAGGAAAAAGAAAAGGCGGCCCGCAGGCCGCCCGGTATTACTGACCTAACAGCTGGTAGATCCCATGATTGGCAAACTTGGGATCGTTGGGCACCACCCCTTCCGCTCGTTTCAGAGTCGGGCCTGCCAGCTGCTCGACCTCGGGGTTTGGCGAGGAGTAGAAGTAGACCTTGGTCTTGGCGGGCAACGGCTTCAGATGCCAGTTGTTATCGGCTTTGACCTCAAAACCGGCCGGGTTGGCCCTGGTCAACTCTTTCACATAGGCAGAGAGCACTTCACGTGTTTCCATCGGATCTTCGTGTACCAGCGCCTTGCCGTTGATACCCGGGAAGCTGCCACCACCGCTGGCGCGGTAGTTATTGGTGACCACATAGAAGTTCTGCTGCGGATCGATCGGTTGACCCTTGTAGGTGAGTTGGCTAATCCGCTCACCGTCGCTGACCTTCTTGCCATCCTGGTTATAGCGAGCGGGCTGGGTGACATCCACCTCGTAGCGCACCCCTTTGATCGCATCGAGGTTGTAGGGACGGAAATCATCAACCACCAACCACTGCGCCTGATCGGAGTTCGGGTCGATCTGACGATATTGGACGGCACTCTTCTCCAGCCACTCTTTCACGGCGGCACCATCGACTTTCACTACCTGCACGGTATTGGGGAAGACATAAAGATCCGCAACGTTGCGCCCTGAGATGTCACCCGCCGATGTAACAAAGCCCTACCAACAGGCAGGGCCAAGTACAAGATGCGAGCAACATCCGGCTAGCAAGATGGCTCAAATGTGGTGCGTCTGCTGGCCGCAGACAGATAAAAAAAGAGAGACAGCCGCAGCTGTCTCTCTTTTTTTAAATAGCGTGAAGGGGCTTTAGTAGAAGATCCGCTCGCCGCGTTCGCTCATTTTGAGCCACACCGGCTTGGTGCTGGTTTTGTTCCAGATCCGGTGCAGATAACTGTAAAAGCGGGCGCGATCACTGCGAAACAGCATCACGGGGAAAGCCAGAGTCCCCACCAGCAGTACATAGATGCGACGAAGAATAATCTGAGTCAGGGAAAAGGGATGAAACATGATGCAACTCCTACTGGTAAGACCACTGAGTAAAGATTACTCCTCCCCATGTAGGATTACTACAAAAATGACCTCTTTTTTCATAAAAAAGGGCGCTTTGATGGATTTTATGACAACAATTTACGTCATTAACCAACAATTAACACATTTGCGAAAATCGTGCGCTTTGCCACAGTTATCACTGGCGAAACATGGTGAAGGAACACACAGATGAAACTGACAGAAGTAGCAATGCTGGCGCTGATGGCAGCCCTGAGCTGGACCCAACTGGAGGAGTGGCAACTCAATAGAGACGATGCCATCGTGTTGTCAGAACCGGGCGTACCAACCGTCAGTCTGTGGCAATGCGGTGCGCTGAAACAACAGATTGCGGATCTCAGCCAACACAGCGCCGAGGTGCAGTTTCAATATCGGGGGCAAAACATGGCGGATGTGAACCACTATCTTGAGCGGGAGTGGAAACGGGCAGGATGTGAACAACTGCTGGTGCAGCAAGGGTACTGACCACGAGGAACCGATAAGGGATTTTATTAAAAGGGAGAGGAAGAATATGGAGGCACGTTCCGGAGTCGAACCGGACTAAACGGATTTGCAATCCGCTGCATAACCGCTTTGCTAACGCGCCATGCTGACAAGACTGATTGTCTTGAAAGTGATATCCATCGTTGGTGCGATGGAAAATTGGAGCGGGAAACGAGACTCGAACTCGCGACCCCGACCTTGGCAAGGTCGTGCTCTACCAACTGAGCTATTCCCGCTTTACTGCCGCGTGCCAGTTGCCTGACAACGAGGCGAATTATACGTATCACGAGCGCCAGCACAACCCTTTTTTGTCATTTTGAGCCCCTTGGCCAACTGTTTGCTCAGGGTTTAAACGGTTTGCTGTAAATTTCCTCACCCAGCTGTGACCCACCAAGCGAATTTGGGATAAAGTCATTGAAATGATTAGGCTTTAGTTCGAAACTTGAACGGCTTAATAACCGGATTCTCAATTGAAAATCACAAGATGAAATGGATCTTCAAGCTTCGTGGACTCAGGCCGCAGCTAATGCTGGCTTTTTTCATGTTGGGGATGGTGCCATTCCTGGTCATCACCCTCTTCTTCCTCTACAGCCACGGCAAGGACCTCACCACCCAGACCTCTAACCATCTGGTCTCGGTCCGTAATATCAAGAAAAGTCAGCTCGAGGATTATTTCAACAACCTCAAAGAGCAGATTATCAACTTCTCCCAACAGGACTTTGCCGGTAACAGTATCGGCCGCTTCTACGGTTTCACCGGCGCCTTCGAAAAGCTCGGCACCACACCACAGGAAGCCCGCTCCCGCGCCCAGGCCCGCTATCTGCCTGGCTCCTGGGATCAACTGCAAAAACCGGAACCCCAAGTGGAGATCGAGCCATCCATCAGCGCCGTGATCCTGGCTGATGAAATGTATGGCCGGGTCCATCAGCGCTTTCATCGCGGCTATGCCGATATGGTGCGCAAGTCCAACTACAGCGACATCTTTCTGGTGGATCTCAACGGTGACGTGGTCTATTCGGTCACCAAGCACCCTAACTTTGCCACCAATCTGCTCTCCGGCCCCTATCAGGGCAGCGGCTTGGGCCAGACCTTCGCCAAGATCAAACGCCGCCTCGATGGTGGCCAAAAGCCGCAGCAGATTTTCGAATTCACCGATTTTGGCCGCAATGAACTGACCGGCCAGATAGTGGCCTACATGGCAGCCCCGGTGATGCAGTACGACTATGTAAGGGGCGTGGTGATTTTCGAACTGCTGCCAGACAAGCTCAACCAGATCATGGCGGAGCGGGAAGGACTGGGAGAAACCGGTGAGACCATTTTGATTGGCCCCGACAAACGGATGCGCGCCGATGCCTGGTTGGCACCGGAGTTCAGCGTCGAGAACAGCTTCAGCCCCAATTTCAGACCATTACAAACCCCGCTGATCACCAAAACACTGTCGGGTGAGCAAGGGGTCGGACTGTTCAGATCCTATCAGGATGACGAAGTGCTGGCCGCCTACACCCAGGTCAAGGTGTTCGACACCGAGTGGGCCTTTATCGCCGAAGTGTCGACGCGGGAGGCTTATGGCCCGATCCGCCAACTCGAGACCCTGGTGATTGTGCTGGGAGCTGGCTCCCTGCTGCTGCTGATCCTCTTCTCGCGCTGGCTCTCTCACTCCATTACCGCGCCGCTGCGCTCCCTGACTGCCGCTGCCGAGCAGGTGGCTGACGGCGCGCTGGATCACCCCATCGCCATTGCCCGCACCGGCGATGACATCGACCGGCTGGCGGAAGCATTTCGCCATATGCAGCGTTCGGTCAAAGAGAAGATTGAACTGATCGAGCAGCAGACCCAGGAGTTGCAACAACAGGTCAAGCTGACCCACAAACAGAACCTCAGCCTGCAACAGGCCGACAAGCTCAAAGATGAACTGCTGGCCAACACCTCCCACGAGTTGCGCACCCCCATTCACGGCATCAAGGGAATGGCAGAGTCGATGCTCGCCAGCCAGCAGAGCCTCACGGAAGGGCAGCAAAAGCAGCTTGGCCTCATTATCAAGAGTGCCGACGGCCTGGCCCGTCTGGTGGACGATCTGCTCGACTACCACCAGATGCGTTACGGCCAGCTGGAGATCCACCCTCAGCCAGTCTCCTCCAAGGGGGTCATCCGGCTGGTGCTGGATCTCTGCCAGCATCTGGTACAGGCCAAACCGCTCACGCTGGTGGATATCAGCCCGGCCGAACTGCCGCCGGTACAGGCCGATGAACAGCGGCTCGAACAGGTGCTCTACAACCTGGTGGGCAACGCCATCAAGTACACACCGCAGGGCAAGGTGGTACTCAGTGCCATCGTGGAAAACAACTTCCTGCGCATCAAGGTGACCGACACCGGCATCGGCATCGCCGCGGATTATCTGGAACACATCTTCGAACCGCTGGTACAGATGAGCCCGGAGGTGAGCAAGCAGGGGGCGGGTCTTGGCCTCTCCATCACCCGCCAGCTGGTGCACCTGATGGGAGGTGAGCTGTTCGTCGAGAGCGAGCCGAGCGTCGGCTCCACCTTCGCCTTTACCCTGCCGCTGGCCACCGGCAAAGCCGCCAATCTGACTCTCGATAGCCGCCAGATCGAACATCAATTGGTGCGCCAGCAGCCGCTGATCCTGCCGGACTGGGAGAGCGATGATCTGCCCCCGCCCCCTGCGGATGCACCGCTCATTCTGGTGGTGGATGACGAACCCATTAATTTGCACATCCTGCGTCATCTGCTGCAGCCCTGCGGTTACCGCATCCTGCCCAGCAGCGACGGTCACGATGCGCTGGCCAAGCTGGCCGATGAGCCGGTCGATCTCATTCTGCTCGATGTGATGATGCCGACCCTCTCCGGGTTTGATGTTTGCCGCCGCCTGCGCCAGCAGCACCCGAAAGAGATGCTGCCGGTGCTGCTGCTCACCGCCCTCAACCAACCCAAGGATATCGAGGAGGGCTTTGGCGCCGGTGCCAACGACTATCTGGTCAAACCCTTCTGCAAGGAGGAGCTGTTTGCCCGGGTCAAGGCGCTGCTGGAGGCCAAGGCTGGCCGCGCTTCACTGGTTGAAAACCGGCTGCTGAAACAGGAGATCGAACATCGCCTCACCCTGCAGGATCGGCTGCATCAGGATCAGCAGCGGCTGCTGGCCCTGCTCGGCGAAGGGGCCGACCCCATGATCTTCATCGACGAGCAGGGCACAGTGCTGTTTGCCTCCCGGGTGTTGGCGCGCTTGCTGGGCCAGGAGCCGAAAGCCATGGAAGGGCAACGCCTTGATGAGTGGCTGGCCACCCCGCTGCAGCAGCAGTGGCCCAACCTTGCCAGCGAGCGGGAGCACAATCTGGAGTTTCTGGTGGCCGGGCAGAAAGACCTGCTCCATGCCCGCGCCCTGCCCATCGCACTGGGGGGACAAGCGGCCTTTGCCCTCACCCTGAGCACCGAGCTGCGTCAGGATGAGAACCGGGTGATGGCGCTGGAGAACGCCCTCAAAAACCTCTCGCGCCAGGCCATCATCGAGGATGAGCAGCTGCTGGGCGAGTTGAGCCGCCTTGGCGGCGAGTTCCGCTCGCTGGCCGATGACCTCATTCGCCAGCAGGATGACGAGCCGCTGCGCCGGGCGCTGGTAGAGACCATGCAGCTCACCCTGGATGCCTGGCAGCAGGGCACCGGCAAGGGCAAAATCGTGCTGGCGGAGAAGAGCAAGCTGTGGCGGGTCTATATGGACAGATCCAGCCCGCAGACCCGCACCCTCGATAAATACCTGAGTCTGGATACCCTGCCCAAATCACCCCGCTGGAAGACAGTAGTGGCCACCACCGAGTACGTGCTGGGTCACTGCCCGCTCAATGACCACCAGCGCCAGCAGCTGCAACACAGCGCCCAAACCCTGCGTCAACTCGCCAATCGCAAGGTGTGACCCTGTGCCCGAAACGGGCGCTGGATCACAGTTGGCAAGCCGGTTTCTTTTTGCGCAAAACCAAGCCTCGTAAAGCCCTGCAACAGCGAGCAGATCCAATTCACAAATTTGTCATCTACCGCTTTTTTACAGCCACTTCTTACGCGAAAGCAAATAACATAAAGCCATGATTTTAAACTGATAAAAACAGATTTTGACGGGTTTGACGTAACCTCGTCAATTTTTACGGAAACAACGAAATCAATAGTTGTTGTTTTTCTGTTAAGTCTGGTTTGCTAAGGGCGTTGGAAAACAGAACGACAAAGGTTAGACACCTGACCAACACCGAGGGCCGACCTCATCAGCATGCGACGTCGGTGCTCACACAAAACAAGGCGAATCCCTCAGGAATGCCAAAAAATAAGAAAGGAAAACATATGCTTGCCAAAGTATCCAAAATCTCTACCGCTGTAATGCTGGGAACCATGATGCTTGCCGGCGCTGCCAGCAACGTCATGGCCGCAGACAACAAAACCGTACTGACCATGGTCGCGCAACAAGAGACCGCCTGGGTCAAGAACTTCAACCCCTTCCTGCAAGCGGGCCTGCTGCACACTACCCGCCACTTCATCTATGAGCCATTGGTGATCTTCAACGATATGCAAGGGGGCAAACCCGTCTATCGTCTGGCCACCAACTATGCGTTCAGCGATGACCTGAAATCCGTCACCTTCGATCTCCGTGACGGCGTGAAGTGGTCTGACGGCGAAGCCTTTGATGCCGATGACATCATCTTCTCCTTCAATCTGGTCAAGGCCAACAAGGCGCTGGATGAGCGCTCAATCTGGACCCAGATCAAGAGCATCGAGAAGCTGGCTCCCAACAAGGTCAAGTTCGAGCTGGCCGAGGTCAACACCAACGTGGTGAATGATCTGGTGCTGGTGCCCATAGTGCCGGAGCATCAGTGGAAATCGGTGAAAGACCCGGTTGCCTTCACCAACGACAAACCGGTCGGTACCGGCCCATTCACCGAAGTGGACAACTTCTCCGCCCAGCTCTATACCCAGTGCCGCAACCCGCACTACTGGGATAACGCCAACCTGGCCATCGACTGCCTGCGTATGCCGCAAATGGCCACCAACGACCAGGTGCTGGCTGCAGTCATGAAGGGTGACATCGACTGGTTCGGCTCCTTCGTACCGGACATCGAGCGCCTCTACGTCGGCAACGATCCGAAGAACAACAAATACTGGTTCCCGGCCTCCGGCACCGTAGCGTTCAACGTCAACTTCCAGACCAAGAACCCGGGTAACAACGAAGCCTTCAACGACATCAACTTCCGTCGCGCCTTCTCCATGGCGATGGACCGCCAGTCCATGGTGGATATCGCAGGCTACGGCTACCCCACCGTCAACGAGTACCCGTCAGGTCTGGGCAAGGCGTTCGACTCCTGGAACAACCCGGAAGTGGACAAGAAGTACGGCAAGTACAACAAGTTCGATCTGGAAGCCGCCAAGGCCATGCTGAAAGAGGCCGGTTATAAGGATTGTGACGGCGACAAGTTCCTCGACACCCCGAGCTGCAAAAAGATCGAGTTCAAGGTACTGGTTCCAAACGGCTGGACTGACTGGGTCAACACAGTACAGATCGGCGTAGAAGGGCTGCAGGCACTGGGTCTGAACGCCAAGACCTCCACCCCGGAAGCCACCGTCTGGACCGAGAACCTGATCACTGGTGACTTTGACGTGGCGCTGCAGGGCTACTTTGCCGGTGCCAACCCGCACAAGTACTTCGAGACCGCATTCCACTCCCGCAACATGGGTGACCGTGGCAACCGCTTCGCGGCCCCCCGTTTCAAAGACCCCGCCCTTGACTCATTGATCGACGACTTCACCCAGACCGCCGATGCGGCCAAGCAGAAGGAGATCATGTTCGCCATTCAGGATCGTGTTGGTGCCAACCAGACCATTATTCCGGTCTTCAACAACCCGACCTGGTATGAGTACAGCACCAAGCGCTTCAACGGCTGGTTCAGTGCTGATAACCCGGTAGCCAAACCTCAGCTCCACCCGGACACCCCTGAGCGTCTGCTGCACGTGTTGTCCCTCAAGCCAAACAGCTAAACAATCCGGCCCCCTGCGGGGGGCCATCTTCCCCGTTAATCCCTTCTTGCCCGGCTCTGCCGGGGTTGGGGTAGCTATACCCGACGCGGGGCAGGCTTGCAGTAAAAGGTACTATCATGGGATTCATACTGAGACGTTTTTCCTTCTATCTGGTGGCCTTTCTGGTCGCCGCCACCATCAACTTCCTGTTACCTCGAGCCATGCCTGGCGATCCTGTCTCCGTGATGTTTGCCCGCGCTGGCGCCATGATGGAACCCGCCGGCCTGGAAGCCCTCAAAGCCACTTTCGGTTTTGTTGACGGCCCCATCGGCACCCAATTTCTCACCTATGTGAAGAGTGTCTTCACCTGGGATCTCGGCACCTCGGTGCGTTTCTACCCGCAGCAGGTCTCTGACGTGCTGGGCCGTGCCATTGGCTGGACCCTGTTTCTGGTCGGCACCTCCACCATTCTGAGCTTCTCCATCGGTTCCATCGTCGGCATCTTTGCCGCCTGGTATCGCGGTGGCCGGATGGACAGCATTCTCTCCCCGCTCACCCTGGTGATGCAGGCCATTCCACCGGTGGTGGTCTCGCTGCTCGCCCTGTTCCTGTTCGGGGTCAGCCTGGAGTGGCTGCCCATCGGCTACGCCTACAGCCCGGAGATCCCGGCGGACTTTGGCTGGGAGCACATCAAGAGCATCATGACTCACGCCATCATGCCGGTGCTGACCCTGGCCATCGTGCAGGTGGGGGGCTTCCTCATCACCATGCGCAACAACATGATCAACCTGCTCGGTGAGGATTACATCACCATGGCCAAGGCCAAGGGGCTCTCCAGCAATCGGGTGATCTTCAACTACGGTGCCCGCAACGCCATTCTGCCCAGCGTCACTGCCCTCTCCATGGCGCTCGGGTTCGTCATCGGTGGCTCCCTCATCACCGAGGTAATTTTCAACTACCCGGGGCTGGGACTGACCCTCTATCAGGGCATTCTGGCGCGCGACTACCCGCTTATTCAGGGGCAGCTGCTCATCATGACCATCACCATGCTCACCTTTAACTTCCTGGCCGACGTGCTCTACGTCTTCCTGGATCCCCGTCTGCGTTCAGGAGGCAAATAAGATGCGTATGCCGACTATTCTGAAAATCTTGTTGGGCAACCGCAAAGCCGCCTGCGGCCTCGCCATCGTGGTCGCCTTCGTGTTGATGGCCATCTTTGCCCCGATACTGGCCAGCAACGAGCCGACCAAACGGGTGGCCCGCCCGCACCAGCCACCCAGTGCCGAGTTCGTGATGGGGTCCACCCGCATGGGCCACGATATCTGGGCCCAGTTCACCAACGGCGCCCGGATCTCGCTGCTGGTTGGCTTCAGTGCCGGTATCCTGGTCTGCACCCTGGCGGTGGCGATTGGCATCACTGCCGGTTACTTCGGCGGCATGATCGATGAGTGCCTCACCTTTTTGATGAACGTGGTGCTGGTGATCCCCAACCTCCCCTTGCTACTGGTGCTGGCGAGCTTTATCGGGGAGGCGTCACCGACGGTGATTGCCGTGATAATAGGGTTGACCTCGTGGGCCTATGGCGCGCGGGTGATCCGCGCCCAGACCCTGGCCCTGCGGGAGAAAGAGTTCGTCATCGCCGCCGAAGTGCTGGGCGAGCCGGCCTGGCGCATCATTCTGGTGGAGATCCTGCCCAACCTCATCTCCATCATCGGGGTGAGCTTCATCGGCTCCATCATCTACGCCATCGTCACCGAAGCGACCCTGGAGTTCCTGGGGCTCGGCGATCCGACCGTAGTCAGCTGGGGCATCATGCTCTACAACGCCCAGACCTCCAGTGCCATCCTGATCGGCGCCTGGTGGGAGATCCTGGCCCCCTGTTTCGCCATCGCCACTCTGGGCGCGGGCCTGGCCCTGCTCAACTTTGCCATCGACGAGATCGCCAACCCGCAGCTGCGCTCCCACAAAGGGCTCAACCGCTGGAAGAAACTGGCCACACCGGTCGCAACACCGCTCTCTGCAGCACAGGAGAAGACAGCATGAACAAGCATCCCCTGCTGTCAGTACGCAATCTTTGCGTCGACTACATCACCGAAAATGGCGACGTGCGCGCCGTCAACTCGGTGAGCTTCGATATCAGACAGGGCGAGATCTTCGGTCTCGCCGGTGAGTCGGGCTGCGGCAAATCCACCGTCGCCTTCTCGGTGGCCCGGCTGCACAAGCCGCCCGCTTACATCAGCGGCGGCGAGATCCTGTTCAAGGGGGAGAACATCCTCCACTACAACGAGGAGCGGCTGCGCTCCTACCGCTGGCAACAGGTGTCGGTGGTGTTCCAGTCCGCCATGAACGCCCTGAACCCGGTGCTGCGGATGGAGGAGCAGTTCTGCGACGTGCTGTTGGCCCACAACCCCGGCATGACCCGCTACGAAGCGATCAAACGTGCCCAAGAGCTGCTCACCATCGTCGACATCCACCCGAGTCGGCTCAAGGATTACCCCCACCAGTTCTCCGGCGGCATGCGCCAGCGGCTGGTGATCGCCATCGCCATGGCGCTCAACCCCGAGCTGCTGATCATGGACGAGCCGACCACGGCGCTGGATGTGGTGGTGCAGCGGGAGATCCTGCAGAAGGTTTACGCCCTGAAAGAGAAGTTCAACTTCTCCATTCTGTTCATCACCCACGATCTGTCGCTGATGGTGGAGTTCTGCGATCGCATCGGCATCATGTATGCGGGTGAACTGATTGAGGTTGCCCCCTCCAAGGCGATCCTGACCGCGCCGCTACACCCCTATACCAAGGGGCTCGGCAACTCCTTCCCGCCCCTGCACGGCCCGAAAACCGTGTTGGAGGGGATCCCCGGCACCCCGCTCAACCTGCTGGAGGTGCCAGTCGGCTGCCGCTTTCAGGCCCGCTGCAACAAGGTGCACGATCGCTGCCGTCAGGAGTACACCCAATTGGCCGAGATCCGCCCCGGCCAACAGACCGCCTGCCACCTCTATGAAGAGCAGGGGCTGCAACAAGATTCCGTGATCTATCTGGACAAGGCCGCTGGCTGTTAAGGATGTCTGTCATGCAAATCGCCAAAACCGATGCACCCATCATCGAAGTCCAGCACCTCTACAAGGACTTCCCCATCAACTCCAATGCCATCAAGAGTGGCAAGATGCGGGCGCTGTCCGACATCACCTTCAACCTGCACCGGGGCCGCGCCCTGGCGGTGGTCGGGGAGTCGGGCTCCGGCAAGAGCACCATCGCCAAGATCATCGCCAAAATGTACAAGCTCAGTGCCGGGCGCATTCTCTATCGTGGCCACGATCTGGAGGAGTTCAACAAGGGCACTGCCCTGCTGGACTATCGCCAGAGCGTGCAGATGGTGTGGCAAGATCCGTTCGGTTCGCTCAACCCGACCCACACCATCTATCACCACATCGCCCGTCCCCTGCTGCTGCACAGCAAGGTGATCGATAAAAAAGATCTGCCGGAGATGGTTTACACCCTGCTGGAGAAGGTGGGGCTCACCCCCGCCAAGGCGACTGCGGCCAAGTACCCGCACCAGCTCTCCGGCGGCCAGCGCCAGCGGGTCAACATCGCCCGCAATCTGGCGGTGGAGGCGGAAGTGGTGCTGGCGGACGAGCCCACCTCCATGCTCGACGTCTCCATTCGCATCGGCATCCTCAACCTGATGGAGCAGATGAAGAACGAACTGGGGGTCTCCATGCTCTACATCACCCACGACATCGCCACCGCCCGCTATGTGGCGGAAGATCTGGCGGTGATGTATGTGGGACACATGGTGGAGTGGGGCGAGGTGGACGAGATCCTGCACCATCCGCAGCACCCCTACACCCAACTGCTTATCTCGGCGGTGCCCGACCCGGAGAAGAGTATCCATGCCGAGCTGGAGGGTGGCCGCAGGGGGGAGATCCCGCTCTGGACGCCGGAATCCTGCGGCTGCCCGTTTGCCGGGCGCTGCAATCAGGCGATGCCCCGCTGCAAGGAGACGCTGCCTGCTATCACCAAGCTTGCCGACAACCACTTCGTGCGCTGCTACCTCTACGAGTGAGGGTGAGCCTTATACCGGCCGGACAGCCCTGTCCGGCCATGCCTCGATACGGGGAAACCACAGCCCCGTGATGTGCCTCACCGTTCGTCGGTGAACCACAGGAGTAATACCTTGATGGAACTCTTGATCAATCAAGTGGGCTACGAGTGCGACGGGCACAAGGTAGCCCTGCTGCAAACCTCCCCCGCCCATGATCTCGGCGGCTATGTCAGGCTGCAACGCCTTGATGATGGCCAGATCCTGTTTGAAACCCCGCTGCAAGCGGCCGGCAGCGTCCCCGGCTGGCAGGGCCGCGCTTACTGGCGGGCCGACTTCTCCGCATTCCAGGAGCCCGGCCACTACCGGCTGGAGGCGATCACTGCCCAAGGCATTGTCCGCTCCACCCGCTTTGCCATCGGCCAGGATCTGCTGGCCAGTCGCTGCCTCTCCGATGTCATCCACTACTTCAAGGGCCAGCGCGCCAGCGGCACTTTCGATCGGGCCGACCGCAGCGCCCGCCTGTTTGGCACCGATCAGCACAAAGATGTGCACGGCGGCTGGTTCGATGCCAGCGGCGACATGAGCAAGTACCTGAGCCACCTCTCCTACGCCAACTACCTCAACCCCCAGCAGACCCCCATGGTGGTGTGGGCCCTGCTCAAGTGCCGGGAACTGCTGGCCCCGCGCCGCGATATCGACGGGGTGAACCTCTGCAAGCGGCTCAATGACGAGGCGCTGCACGGCGCCGATTTCCTCTGCCGGATGCAGGATGAGTCGGGCTTCTTCTACATGACCCTGTTCGACAAGTGGAGCAAGGACCCGGAGCAGCGCGAGCTGTGCGCCTACGCCACCCAGCAGGGGATCAAGTCCGCCAACTGGCAGGCCGGTTTCCGGCAAGGGGGCGGCATGGCCATCGCCGCGCTGGCCCGCGCCGCCCGCGAGAGCGTCAGCGGCGACTTCGATGCCAGCCGCTATGCCGAGGCGGCCAGACGCGGCTACCAGCACCTGTGCGAGCACAACCTCACCTATCTCGATGACGGGGTCGAGAACATCATCGACGACTACTGCGCCCTGCTGGCGGCGGTGGAGCTGACCCGCACCTTCGGCGCCGAGTGGCTGGCCGAGGCGAGAGCCCGCGCCAGTAAGCTCTGTGCCCGCCAGCGCATCCATCCGGAGCTGGGTCACTACTGGTCGGCCAACGAGGATGGCTCGCGCCCCTACTATCATGCTGCCGAAGCGGGCCTGCCGGTGCTGGCGCTGCTGGAATATCTAGGCGTAGAGCCGGATCAGGGGCACAAGGCTCGGGTGCAAACGGTGGTGGAACAGGCGCTGGCTGCCGAGCTGGCGCTCTGCGCCCGGGCGGGCAACCCCTTCTCTCTCGCCCGCCAATATGTGAAAGGGGTGGATGAAGCGCCCCGCGTCAGCTTCTTTATCCCCCACCACAACGAATCCGGTTACTGGTGGCAGGGGGAGAACGCCCGCCTCGCGTCGCTGGCGACCATGGCCTTTGCCGCCGCCCGCCACTTCCCCCGCCAGAGCCAGCCGCTGATGGTTTACGGCCAGCGCCAGCTCGACTGGATCCTCGGGCAGAACCCGTTCAACGCCTGCATGCTGGCGGGCCACGGCATCAACAACCCCGCTTATACCGCCGGTTATCCCAATGCGCAGGGGGGGATCTGCAACGGCATCACTGCCGGGTTCGATGACGAAAACGACGTGGCCTTTATCCCGGAGGCTTACAAGGATCGGCTGGATCAAAACTGGCGCTGGGGTGAGCAGTGGATCCCTCACGCCGCCTGGTTTGCCCTGGCCATCAGCTGGCAGAGTGCCCTGGGTGATCGAAATGACCAGGGAGGTCGCCATGATTGAGTACTGGGTCGGGGTCGATGGCGGGGGCACCCACACCCGCGCCCGCATTCGGGATCGAGCGGGCAAGCTGCTCGGTGAAGGGCGCGCGGCAGGCTCCAATCTGGAGCTGGGTATTGCCCATGCCCACGCCAATGTACTGGCCGCCATCGCCAGCGCCCGGATCACTGCCGGGCTAGGAATAGAGTGCGAACAGCAGATGGGGGTCGGGCTGGCACTCGCCTCCGCCGAGCTGGCCGACTGCTACCACGCCATGCTCGCCATGCCCTTCCCCTTTGCCAGCGTCCAGCTCACCTCCGATGCCTTCGGCGCCTGCCTCGGCGCTTTTGGCGGCCGGGAGGGGGCCATTCTGATCGCCGGTACCGGCTCGGTAGGACTGGTTTATCAGGAGGGGCAGATTCGCACCTGCTCCGGCCGCGGCTTCCCCATTTCAGACATAGGCAGCGGCGCCTGGCTGGGGCTGCGCGCCATCCAGCAATCCCTGCTCTGCCACGACGGTATTCTGCCCCCCAGCACCCTGGCGGTGCGACTGCTTGATCGCTTCAAGCGGGATCAGGCGGAGGTGGTGCGCTGGGCCGCCCGCGCCATTCCGGCGGACTATGGCCACTTTGCCCCCTGGGTGTTCGATGCCGCCAGTGATGGTGACGAGCTCGCCAACCAGCTGCTGGACGAAACCTGCGAACAACTGCGGATCCTGCTGGAGGGGATGACCCAGCTCGGTGCCAGACAAATAGCCCTGCTGGGGGGAATTGGCACTCGCCTCGCCCCCCGTCTCGGCCAGCTTAACCTGATCCCCCCCCAGGCAGATGCGCTCGATGGTGCCATCCTGTTTGCCCAATCGAAGGATTTTCCATGTCTACACCCCTGATCCACACCCAGGTCGCCCGACGTGACGGCGACGATGTCTGGTTCACCTTCGCCTTGTCCAGCTTGCCGGGCACCCGGTGGAAGCTGCACTTCTGTCTGGCTCGCCATATCGACCCCGACTCTTTGCAAGGGGGCGAGCTGGAGCGCCAGAGCGGCAGCTACAAGGTGATTGTCCCGAACGCTGGCAGCAGTGAGCTGCGCTTTTGCTGCCGTCAGACCCCCATCAAGAAGCTCTCCGACATGCCGCAGGGGTTCTTTCTCAGCTTGCCAGAGGCGACTACCGGGGCCCAGCTACTGCCGGTGACGCTGGCGGCGCAAGATCTCGCGCTGGAGAATCCGCTCAGCCACAAACCGGACCTGCCCGAGGTCGACCCCGAGTGCGACGAACCTCTCTACGGCATAGTGCCGCAACCGGCCCATCTGGTGCGGCTGGAGGGGAACTTCCGGCTGGCCGAGCGGGCCCATGTCAGCGCCCCCCGCGATGTGCCGCGACTGCTGGCTCACTTCAACGAGCTGACATCACTGGCGCTGGAGCAGGATCACGACGCTGAAATCCGCCTGACCGAGGCCAAACTGGCCCCCGAAGCCTACCAGCTCACCATCACGCCGCAGGAGGTGGTGATTGCCGCCGCCGACGAAGCGGGTTGGCGCCACGGGCTGGTGACTCTGGCCCAGTGGTATCTGCAACATGGCGAGAGCCTGCCCTGCGTCACCCTGGAGGATGCCCCGCGCTTCGGCTTTCGCGGCATTTTTCTCGACTGCGCCCGCCACTTCCACACCCCGGCAACCATCAAGCGCCTGCTCAAGCTGATGAGCCTCTACAAGTTCAACCGCTTCCACTGGCACCTGACCGATGACGAGGGGTGGCGGATCGAGATCAAGGCCTTCCCGACGCTGACCGACGTGGGCGCCTGGCGCGGCCACGATCTGGCGATTGCCCCCCAGCTGAGCGGCGGCGCCGAGCCTTATGGCGGCTACTACACCCAGAGCGAGGTGAAGGAGCTGGTGAGCTATGCCGGTGCGCTCGGCATCACCGTCATTCCCGAGATCGACATTCCGGGCCACTGCCACGCCGCCATCAAGGCGCTGCCCGAGCTGCTGGTGGAAGCGGCGGATCACTCCCGCTACCTCTCGGTCCAGCATTTCGATGACAACGTGCTCAACCCCGCCCTGCCCGGCACCTACCACTTTCTGGAGGCGGTGCTGGACGAGGTGTGCGAGCTCTTCCCCGGCCCGCAGATCCACATGGGGGGTGACGAGGTGCCGACCGGGGTCTGGACCGACAGCCCCGCCTGCCAGCAACTGATGGCCGAGCAGGGCTACTCCGACTGCCGCGAGCTGCAGGGCCATCTGCTGCGCCACTGCCAGCGCTATCTGGCCGACAAGGGCAAGCGGATGATCGGCTGGGAGGAGATACTGCACGGGGACAAGGTGAGCCGCAACGCCGCCGTCTGTGCCTGGACCAGCTTCCAGGCCGGGCTCGACGCCGCAGCGGCCGGTTATCCGGTGGTGATGGCGCCCGCCCAGTCCCTCTATCTGGATCTGGCCTGGAGCCAGGACATTCATGAACCCGGCCTCTACTGGGCGGGCACCCTTAATCTGGAGCAGGTCTATGCGTGCGATCCTGCGCCAGCCGATTTCCATGCCAACGATAACATCCTCGGGGTGCTGAGCCCCTTGTGGTCAGAATTGATCACCTCTCGTGATCGTCTCGACTACATGTTGTTCCCGCGCATGCTGGCCACGGCCGAGGTGGCCTGGAGCGATCCTGCCCACAAGGGCTGGGATCACTTCGCCGCCCGCCTGCCGGGCCAGCTGCAGATCCTCGATCAGTTGCAAGTGCGCTACCGGATGCCACAGAGGTAATGTTGTCTCTATTTTGGCGGCCAATCGGCCGCCTTTTTTTACCATTTGCCAACAAAAAATCTACTTACGACTACCGTTCTCCTCTCATTGCGGGCAGAATGCAGCTCCCTATGAGGCTTGTCTGATGCGTCATCATGGATAGCCAGCAACCGCATCCAGATCTGCCACAATATAAAAACAAAACTATCAACAAGAACATCGGAGGATTTTCCTATGGCTCGCAGAGACGTCCATACCCAGGACAACGAAGTGGAGTTTCCTGCCGACCAACAACTGGTTTCCACCACTGACCTGCGCGGTGTGATCACCTACGCTAACCCCGCCTTCTGCCATATCGCCGGCTACTCGGTTGAGGAACTGGTGGGCCACAACCACAATCTGGTTCGCCATCCCGACATGCCCAAAGCCGCCTTTGCCGACCTCTGGGCCCGCCTCAAGGAGGGTAAGCCCTGGCGTGGCATGGTAAAAAATCGCTGCAAGGATGGCCGTTACTACTGGGTCGATGCTTATGTCACCCCCATCTACGAAGATGGCAAGATTAGCGGTTATCAATCGGTACGCTGCAAGCCGGAGCCCCAGCTCAAACACGTTGCCAGCCAGACCTATCAGGCTCTGCTCAAGGCCGAGCGAGGTGGCTCGCGCGGTCTCCCCTCCCTCAGCCACTTGCGCATACCGTTACTGGGTGTGCTGTTGATCGGCCTGTTCAGCTGGGCCTTTCTCAGCCATGGCGCTGTGGCAACCCTGCTGATGCTGCTGCCCCTGTTGCTCATTGGCGGGGCTTACTGGCGCGAGATCTCTGCGCTGCCCCTCTATCTGCAACAGCTTGGTCGGGAGTATGACAGCCTGACCCGGCTGGTCTATTCCGGGGATGGCCCCGGTGCCATCGCCGATTTTCATATCAAGATGCTGCAAGCGCGGATCCGCACCGTACTGGGCCGGATAAACGATGCGACACATCCCTTGCAGGCTCTGGCGACCAATCTGAAACAGGCATCCCATCAGGCCTGCCTCGACATCAACAAGCAAGATGCCCAGACCCAGCAAATGGCTACTGCCATGACCCAGATGGCCAGCACGGCTCACGAGATTGCCCGCAACATTCAGGACTCCAACGGTCAGGTCAATGAAGCCCGCAGCCGCTGCGAACATACCAACAAGCAGCTGGGCAAGACCGAACAGCGCATCGAACAGCTCGCCAAACAAGCTGAACTGGCATTCAACTCGGCGGTGGAGCTGGCCAGCGAGTCAGAGCGGATCGGTAGCGTGATGAGCGAGATCCAGGGCATCGCCGACCAGACCAATCTGCTGGCCCTCAATGCCGCCATCGAGGCCGCCCGGGCCGGTGAACAGGGCCGCGGCTTCGCGGTGGTGGCTGACGAGGTTCGCACCCTTTCTACTCGTACCCACAAGGCGACCGAGCAGATCCAGGGCAGCATCCAACAGATCCAGCACACCCTGGGACGCTGGCAGGGAATGATGCAGGAGAACCTGCAGCAGACCCGCGAGTGCGCCGAGATGACCCGCCAGGGCGCTAGCAGCCTGCATGCAGTGCTGGAGGAAATTGAACTGGTCACAGAGCACTCCACCCAGATCGCCACTGCCGCTGAGCAGCAGCAGGCGGTCGTGGAGGAGCTCAGCCGCAGCATCCACCAGATCTCCGAATACTCCCACGCCAACAGCCAGAAGATGCAGGAGGTCGACAGCTCCAGTCAGGAGCTGCTGGAGCGGGCCAAGCAACTCAAGGGGCTCAGCCAGACCTTCGGCTGAGCATTGCCAGCCCGATGACAGAAGCGCCACAATGGCGCTTCTGTCATTTTTGACGAGTCATGTTGATGAGAATGGAATCGAGCCCTGTCCCGCTGAACAAAGTTGCCAGAATCGAGGCGATCCTCGCCCTGATCCCGGCTGGCAAGGTGGTCAGCTATGGTCAGGTGGCCGATCTGGCCGGTCTGCCCGGACGGGCAAGACTGGTGGGCAAGGTATTGCGGGAAACCGACAAGGTGCTGCCGTGGCATCGCGTATTGGGCGCAGCGGGCACTATCTCGCTACCAAAAGGGTCGCAAGGCTTTGCCGAGCAGACGGGACGATTGCAGCAAGAGGGGGTGCCGGTGATCGGCGGGCGGGTCAAAATGAAGGAGTGGCAATGGCAGCCCGACTTGGCCGAGCTGCTTTTTCTACTGCCGTTTTGAGGGGGTCACTGCCGGATCACTCCAGCGGCGCCAGGATCTCGTCGCTGCGCACCTGCACCGGTATGGTCTCGTCCTCGCGCTGCAGCAGCACCAGCAGGCTCTGCCGGTCCACCTCCAGTACATAGGCCGCCCCTTCCCGGGTCATGCAGCTCATGCCTGGCCGGATCTCGTTAATCTCCATCTCAACCTCCTTGTTACAACGCTACACTCCTTGCAGCTGTCTCAGTATACGCACATCAATAAACAAAGAGGCCCCTGGTCGGGGCCTCTTTTCATCACGCTTTCTTCGGCTTGGGCAAGCTCTGTTGCCAGGTGCCGTTGTCGTAGTGCGCGGTCCAGCCAGTCGCCTTGCCGTTAACCTCGCTCATCACGTACTGCTCCTTGGTCTTGCGACTGAAGCGCACGATGGCGGGATTGCCGTCCGGATCGGTGAGCGGCGCACCGGCCAGATACTTGTGCTTGGCGGAGATACGATCCTTGAAGCGTTGCAGCTCTTCCACCAGCGGCGCGCGGGTCTCGCGCGACTTGGGGAAGTTGCTGGCAGCCAGGAACAGACCGGCGGCACCGTCACGCAGCACGAAGTAAGCGTCAGACTGGGTGCACTTGAGCTCTGGCAGCGGTACCGGATCTTCCTTCGGCGGCGCGATATCACCGTTTTTCAGGATCTTGCGGGTGTTCTTGCAGGTTTCGTTGGTGCAACCCATGTACTTGCCGAAACGGCCGTTCTTGAGCTGCATCTCGCTACCGCAACGGTCGCAGTCGATGCTCGGCCCTTCGTAGCCCTTGAGCTTGAACTGGCCTTTTTCGATTTCGTAGCCATCGCAGTCAGGGTTGCGACCACAGACGTGCAGCTTGCGGCTGTCATCGATGATGTAGGCATCCATCGCGGTACCGCAGACTTCGCAGCGATGCTTGGCGCGCAGTGCTTCGGTTTCGGCCTCATCCCCGTCGGTGGTGGAGACAAACTCGTCCGCAGAGACCAGGTTGATGGTCTTCTTGCAACGCTCTTTCGGCGGCAGGGCATAACCGGAGCAGCCGAGGAACACGCCGGTAGTGGCGGTACGGATCCCCATCTTGCGGCTGCAATCCGGGCAATCTATATCGGTCATCACCATCTGGTTGGCACGCATGCCACCCTCTTCTGATGACTTGTCCGCTTTTTCCAGCTCTTGAGTAAACTCGGCGTAGAAGCTGTCCAGCACCTGCTTCCACTCAAGGCTCCCTTCGGCAACGCCATCGAGCTTGTCTTCCATCTTGGCGGTGAACTCGTAGTTCATCAGCTCGACGAAGTTTTCCACCAGACGATCGGTGACAATCTCACCCATCTTCTCGGCGAAGAAACGGCGACTCTCGACCCGCACATAACCACGATCGACGATGGTAGAGATGATGGAGGCGTAAGTGGAAGGACGGCCGATGCCGCGTTTTTCCAGCTCGCGTACCAGCGCCGCTTCGGTAAAGCGCGCCGGCGGCTTGGTGAAGTGCTGACGCGGATCCAGCTTGACCAGTTTCAACACCTCGCCCACGGTCACCGCAGGCAGCTGGCTGTCGTCGCCTTTGCGACCCATCGGCGGCAGCGCCTTGGTCCAACCAGCGAAGCGCAAGATACGGCCACGGGCCTTGAGCTCGAACTCACCGGCCTTGACGGTCAGGGTGGAGGAGTCGTACTGAGCCGGGGTCATCTGACAGGCGACAAACTGACGCCAGATGAGATCGTACAGACGCATGGCATCCGGTTCCATCCCTTCGAGCATCTCGGCCGTGACCAGCACGCTGGAGGGACGGATCGCCTCGTGCGCTTCCTGGGCTCCCGCCTTGGCACCATAGAGCAGCGGTTCAGCGGGCAGATAGGCTGCGCCATACTGCTCGCCGATATATTCACGCAGCGCTTCGACCGCCTCTTTGCTGAGGTTGGTGGAGTCAGTACGCATGTAGGTGATGTAACCCGCCTCATAGAGACGCTGGGCCATCATCATGGTCTTCTTCACCCCGAAGCTCAGGCGGGTAGAGGCAGCCTGCTGCAAGGTGGAGGTAATGAACGGCGCGGAAGGCTTGGAGCCGGTCGGCTTGTCTTCCCGGTTCACTACCTTGTAATCGACCCCTTCCAGGGCTGCGACCGCGGCGAAGGTTTCGGCCTGGGTCACCGGCTTGAAGTCGGCACCATTGCGGCTAACCACATCCATGCGCAGGGCAGACTGCTCACCGGTCAGCAGGTCGGCATTGAGATCCCAAAACTCGACCGGCACGAACGCCTTGATTTCACGCTCTTTATCGACGATGAGGCGCACCGCTACGGACTGCACCCGACCAGCAGACAGACCGCGGGCCAGCTTCTTCCACAACAGCGGGGAGACCATGTAACCCACCACCCGGTCGAGGAAACGACGGGCCTGCTGGGCATTGACACGGTGGATGTTCAGCTCGGATGGCTGAGCAAACGCCTCCTGGATGGCGCTCTTGGTGATCTCGTTGAACACCACCCGCTTGTAGCGGCTGTCGTCACCCCCGATGATCTCGCGCAGGTGCCAGGCGATCGCCTCTCCTTCTCTATCCAAGTCGGTTGCGAGATAGATGATGTCAGCTTTTTCAGCCAACGCTTGCAACTCGCTGACCACCTTCTCCTTGCCGGGCAAAATCTGGTAGTTAGCCTGCCAGCCAGCGGTCGGATTGATACCCATCCGGGCGAACAGAGCCTTGCGATCCTTGGCAGCCTTCTCGGTTTCGCTCAACTTGATGCCGCGAATGACAGGTTTCTTGGGCTCGGTGCTGGCGCTGCCACTGGTGGGCAGATCGCGAACATGACCGACGCTGGATTTCACCACGTAGTCCTTGCCCAGATATTTGTTGATCGTCTTGGCCTTGGCCGGAGACTCCACTATGACCAGTGATTTGCCCATGCTGTAACTATTATCCTCATTGCACCCGACGGGGTTGGTGTGCGGTTTTGTGGGGCTGTATAAGAGATTTGGCGCGAAAAAGCAATCTTGTGAGCAAATTTGCCTGACCAGCCCGAACCGCATTACATCTTTTATCGCTTCTTTATTTATTAATGCGAAGGCAGCGGGCCAGACGCAACCGCTTTTTCATTTTTCTGCCATACCGCCCCTCTTTTTATATCTGAAACGACATAAAAACGGCTGCTAGTTACCGGCTTGTTACAAAAAAATAAAATCTCCTTATAATGGCCCAACCCCGACGCAGCACGCGCGGAAGGAACCGCAACCTCTCATAAAAATCGAAAAGGATGTACTCAATGAAGCACTTCGAGGTCAATTTCGACGGTCTGGTCGGCCCGACCCATAACTACGCCGGTCTCTCTTACGGCAACGTTGCCTCCCAGAGCAATGCCCAGGAAGCCTCCAATCCGAAAGAGGCCGCCAAACAGGGGCTACGCAAGATGAAGGCGCTGACCGACCTTGGCATGACCCAGGGAGTTCTGGCGCCGCAGGAGCGCCCCGATCTCGCCACCCTGCGCCGCCTTGGCTTCACCGGCAACGATGCCCGGGTGCTGGAGCAAGCCGCCAAACAGGCACCCGCCGTGCTGGCCGCCTGTTACTCCGCCTCCAGCATGTGGACCGCCAACGCCGCCACTGTCTCGCCCAGTGCCGATACCCGGGATGGCCGCATTCACTTCACCCCCGCCAACCTGACCAACAAGTTTCACCGCTCCCTGGAGCCAGATGTCACCGGCCGCATCCTGCGCGCGGTGTTCAACAACGATCACCACTTCAGCCATCACCTCCATCTGCCAGAAAATGATCACTTCGGCGACGAGGGGGCTGCCAACCACACCCGGCTCTGCCGCGCCTATGGCGAAGCAGGGGTAGAGCTGTTCGTCTATGGCCGCAGTGCCTTCGACCACTCCCGCCCGGCGCCGAAGCGCTACCCGGCCCGCCAGACCCTGGAAGCGAGCCAGGCCATCGCCCGCCTGCACGGCCTTGGCGAGGAGAGCGTGGTGTTTATCCAGCAAAACCCGGAGGTGATCGATCAGGGGGTGTTTCACAACGACGTGATCGCGGTGGGCAACCAGAACGTGCTGTTCTTCCACCAACAAGCCTTCCTCAACACCGGGGCGGTGCTGGCCGAGATCAGCGGCAAGTTTGGCGAAGGGGATCTGCACTTTATCGAAGTGCCGACCGCCGAGGTATCGGTGCTGGATGCGGTGAAATCCTACCTGTTCAATACCCAGATCCTCACCCTGGCCAATGGCGAGATGGCGATCATTGCCCCCACCGAGTGTCGCGACAATCCGGCTGTCTCAGCCTATCTCGACAAGCTGCTGACCTTGGGCACGCCGATCAAGGCAGTGCACTACATGGATGTAAAACAGAGCATGCGCAATGGTGGCGGCCCCGCCTGCCTGCGACTGCGGGTTGCCATGAACGATCAGGAACTCGCCGCGGTCAATCAGGCCTGCCTTATCAACGACCGCCAGTTCGCCCGCCTCGACGGCTGGGTCGATCGCCACTATCGCGACCGCCTGAGCCTCGATGACCTGCGCGACCCGGCGCTGGTGCAGGAGTCCCACAGTGCACTGGACGAGCTGACACAGATCCTCAAACTCGGATCTATCTACCCGTTCCAGCGCTAAATGTGATAGCCGAGAAGACCGCCGACACTGGCGGTCTTCTGCTGTTGGCCTCCTCTCCCCCACGCTCGCCAAGCTGTACTGTGCTGGTTTGCGCAGAAAATCAGCTTACAACTAGCTGATAAGTTTGAATTTTGAGCTTGCTGTATCAAAAAACAACGAACAGTCATTTTTTACTGCCATATCAGCCTGTCAGGGGTTCACAAACGCTGGGGATCTGCTAGTATGCGCCTCGCACTTGGGGAGGGGTTCCCGAGCGGCCAAAGGGATCAGACTGTAAATCTGACGGCTCTGCCTTCGAAGGTTCGAATCCTTCTCCCTCCACCATTCAAGTGCAAAAGTAGTGACAATCAGGAAATACCCCGTGGAGGGGTTCCCGAGCGGCCAAAGGGATCAGACTGTAAATCTGACGGCTCTGCCTTCGAAGGTTCGAATCCTTCTCCCTCCACCATTTTCCAGATTGATATGGCCGAATAATATATGCTTTACCCCTGTGGAGGGGTTCCCGAGCGGCCAAAGGGATCAGACTGTAAATCTGACGGCTCTGCCTTCGAAGGTTCGAATCCTTCTCCCTCCACCATCATTCAAGAAAACCCGGCCTCGCGCCGGGTTTTCGCTTTCTGCCCTCCTCCCGATTTTTCCCCGAGCATGTCAGATTTGACAGTTGTAACTGCATTCAATATCGCTGATTGTGGCAGCATCAACATCAGAGTATTCACATCATGTTTGAAGTCTGGGACGAGCATGGCCATGCAACCGGTCTGACACTGCAGGCGCTCAAAGTCAGAATAAGCAAGGACTATCAGGGCGAGCTGATGGTGCGCTACAGCAACAAGCTGGGACTCCCCACGACCCTCTTTCTGACCATCCATCAGGGTGTTGCCTATCAACGCTTCAAAGCCGGCTCACCAAAACTGGATTGGGAGTGGCTGGCCACCGCAGGCAATGGCCATAGTCCCCGCAATTTTATGGCTATGTCCCAATTACGT
>NZ_NKWE01000033.1:0-25321 GCF_006243315.1 Aeromonas sobria | reverse complement strand
GGGGGAGGGGGATAAGAGGGGGGCAACGCATGGGCACTGGTGCAGCCTGACCTGGGAATCACTGTCGCGAACCATAAAACAGCACAGGCGGTCAGTGTGAACTGCCGCCTGTGGTCAGGGGATTATTTCCCCTCTTTGGGTTGTTGAGAATGGGGTTGCTGTGAATGCGGCGGTTGCGAGTGCATCACCTTGTAGATGAAGTAGGCCGCGTAAGAGCTGATGAGCAAGAAGGTGCCGATAATCACCAGCATCGACATCAATCCCACGCTATTGCCAAACATCAGGTCCAGCCAAAAGTCCATTTTATTGCTCCTGTCACCCGGTTGATGACAGGCATGATAAATACCTCTTTGCCCCGTTTGGGATGATCCCGATCAACTCCCTTGCAGGTTGTTTAATGACCAGTGAGATCTGTGATCGTTCTCACTGGACTCCTTGTTCCTGAGCCTGCACCGGACCCGGAGTGGTGAGTGGGGTAATGTGCCACCCCTGCTGTTCCAGCAGCGCCAGCAACCCCTGTTCGCCGTAAAGGTGCAGGGCGCCTACCACGATAAAGCTCTCGTTGGGCAGGGTGGACCATTTTTGCAGCCAGTTGTGGTTGCGCTCGGCCAGCAGGGTCTGCTCCATCCAGTTCTGTAGCGCGGGCGGGGCCATCTCCTCCTTGAGCAGATTGATCAGAGTCGCCTCATCCCCCTGCTGCCACGCCTTCATCACGGCGGCGAATCCGCTCTCCAGCATCGGTAGCTCATCCAGGGTGCTGGCGAGCATCAGGGTCTGGTTGTCACCTACGCTGGCTAGATAACCCAACTGCTCCAGCAGGGTTTCAAAGCCTACCACCTGCTTGCCCTCTTTGGCGGCCCGGGTGGCAAAGTGCTGGTCTATCCCTAGTTCACTGTTGAAATCGGAGCGGGCCATGGCGGCCTGGGTCAGGGTAATGGCGGCAAACCAGGGGCGCAGGGTGGCGAGGGTAGCCTCGTCGATGCCATAGCGGGCGCCCGCCATCAGGGTGCGTTGATAAAGCTCGGCAGGCAGATGATCCTTGAGGGGTTTGCCATCCACCAGTCGGGTGAGGGAGCCGGTCTGTTGCCACTGATCCGGCGTGATGCTGTTCATGTCCACCTCTATCACCAGTGCCCGGCTCTGCAGCCAGGCCCGCTCGACCGGCTCGGGCAGAGGATAAAGGGCAGGCTTGCCCGCATGGATGGAGCCCAGCAGCCAGTGTTGCTGGTTGCCCTTGCTCACCCGATAGAAGGCGGGATCGGCAAAGGCGTGCAGCGGTAGCAGCAGGCAGAGCAGGAAGGCAAAGAGGGTGCGATGAAATCTCATGGGGATCCTTAATATGCGCCGGGTGACTTCTCTTGCTGACAATAACTCCTATGATAAGTCCTCATTTCAGATAACCAAGAGGTTTGCCATGCCCCATCTTCGTTTTCGCGCCGTGACTCTCGATACCCTGCGACAGCTGAGCGGCCCGCTGCTGGCCGAGCTTTGCGAGCTGACCGGCGGCAAGCCGGAATTTGTCACCATAGAGCGGGTGGAGAGCTGCTGGATCCGCAACGGTGAGCCAGAGGCGGGTTTTCCGTTTGTCGAGCTGCACTGGTTTGAACGGCCGCAGGAGATGCAGGATGCCGCCGCACGTCTTATCACGCGCCATCTGAAACAGCTGCTGGGGGAGCAGACCTATGTGGTGGTGCAGGTGATCCCCATGGTCAAGAGCGCTTACTACAGCAATGGCGAGCACTATTGAAGAGAGGATGTCGGGTTAGGTCGCTATGCGGCTAACCCAATCTACGCTACTGGATGCTTATCGCCAATCACGGGATCAGGACGATTTGGCCAGCAGTTTGTCGAGCCAGCGAGTGGGCAGGATCCGTTTTAGCAGTGCAAAAATTCTGGTCGGGGTGGTCACCGGATAGCGAGCCTTTGGATTGGCGTGGGTCAGTGCGTGCAGCAGTGGCGGGATACACGCCTCGCTGGGGAGGGTAAAGCCGCTGGTGGCGCCCTCTTTTTCCAGCCGGGTCAGGGTCTGGTGGTAGGCTGACTGGTGGCGGCTCTGGGCCGGATCGATGTAGCGCAAGAAGGCGCTGCGGGCATTGGCACGAAAACGGGTATCGATGGGTCCCGGTTCAATCAGGCTGATATGTACCCCGCTGCCCGCCAGCTCGAGACGCAGAGTGTCGCTATAACCTTCCAGCGCAAATTTGCTGGCGTTGTAGGCGCCGCGATACTTCATGGCAACTAGCCCCAGAACCGAGCTGTTTTGCACTATCCGGCCCTCTTTGGCCTCCAGCATCGGCGGCAGTACCTGCCGGATCAGATGGTGCCAGCCAAACAGATTGGTATTGAACTGCTCCCTGAGCGCTTCGGTGGGCAGATCTTCCAGCGCCCCGGGTTGGCCATAAGCGCCATTGTTGAAGAGGCCATAGAGGCGCCCGCCCGCCAGATGGAGCGCCGCACTGGCGCCCAGCTCAATGGAGGCTAGATCCGCCAGATCCAGCTGTACTGCCAGTAATCCTTGTTGCTGCAAGCGGGCCACATCTTCCGCCTTGCGCGCCGAGGCGATCACGGTAAAACCGTGCTGCCCCAGCGTCTGTGCGGCGGCGAGGCCAATACCGCTGGAACAACCGGTGATCAGAACAAAACGGGGCATGATGGCGTCCTTGTAGCTGCTGGCAGAAGTGTGCGGGCTGGTGTGCGGATAAAACCCTTATCCGGCTCGCATGTTAGCCTGCCAACCGTAAAAAAGAAAACCGGGCCAAGTGGCCCGGTTTGCTGACATCGTATTGCCTGATTACATGATGGTAAACGGAGCAATGATGTGGAACTTGACGTCACGTTCGGAAGTAAACATGTTCGGGTAATACCAGCTGCCCAATTCGTCTTGTTTGTTGTTGTAATCGGTGAAGTGCAGTTTGAACAGAGTACCTTTCAGCTTGCCATCTTGTACGGTGTACATGACATCGAAGTTAGCTGCCCACTCTTTACCGTCAACACGAGTGCTGTTGCCATTTTCGGCATCCCAGCCGTAAGCACCAGATACACCGACAGTCCAACCAGGCGCACCAACCAGGTCATCCAGAGAACGAGTCACGCCAGCAAACAACGCTTTCTCGTTGTTTTCGTTCCAGTCGGAACGGGAGTCCCACCAAATTTCGTTGGCACCTTGAGAGTTTGCATAGCCAGTAGTCAAACGAGGTAGATAGTTACCCAAATCGCCTTCCGCTTTGGTCCACATCCCCTCCAGACGGAAACTGTACTGGGCATAGTTCCAAGCTGCAGTCAGTGCTTGCTGCCATGCCAGACCGTTATAGTCATTGTTTTCAGTATCAGATCCGTAGAATTGGTAGCTGGTGGAGAGGCCGCCCAGTACGTCAAACTTGTGAGCAAGTTTAAAGTGGTAACTGTCCATATAGCCTTCGGACTGACCGAAGGAACCGGTCACAGCAGTACCATTTTCGAAGGTATAACGGGCAGCTAAGCCGTGGATATAGTCGATGCTATTTTCATCGTTAAATGCAGTACTGCCTGCATACATCGACTTTTTAGAGAATCCAGCAGTCTCTTTAAACCATGGTGCTTTGTATTCATCGGCAATTGCGTAAGTGAGGTAGAGACCGCCAAAGTTGCCTTCGACTTGACCACCACGATAGGTACCCGGCTGATAGGACCAGTTAACACCAATCACACCAGGAACGTACAATTGTGTATAACCACCTTTAGCTGTAACACTGTCACCCAATTTAAATTTCAGTGCCGCGTTAGAAAGGCTAAACCCGCCTTCCGAAACGCCATCCATTTTTCCGCCCCACTGTCTGCCAATGAAGCTGAACTCGTTTTCTTCGTTAACACCATTGGTTTCATCAATTGAAAGGTCGTAAGCACCGAAACCACCGAGGTCTAAGCCGATGAAATCCCACGCGTAACCAGAGTTAAAATTCAGGGCGACTTGAGCAGTGGCGTGGCTTAGGTTGGATTTGTATTTACCAGCTTTAGGATTTGGAATTTGTTTGTCTGGGTCGTTTGGGTCTGCCATCATAGGGCCTTCCACGCGCTGACGATCGCGCTGGAAGTAGAACAGACCACCGCTCAGTTTGGCATCATCGGCAAAGGCCTCATAGGATTTGCCGTAGGTTGGGCTCATCATGTCCTGAGCAGCCAACGCCATACCGGGGGCGACCAGCGCGGCTACCACAGCGGCACTCAAAGCGGCGCGCTTGAAGATCACTTTTTCCATCTTTATTGCTCCTGATTTTATGGACTTAGCTTTTTTTCCGGCAGTTGGCATCGGGCCTACAGCTCGGTATTGGCATTGCAATCAAAACCCCTAAGGGCAAAAAATCTTGTCTTGGTTACCTGCGAACCCGGATGTCTTTGCACATCTGTGGTTGGCGGTCCTGATCATCACATGTTGTTTTTTTATGTTCCGATTCTTGGCTATCGGACAATCCCAAGAGTACGTTCGCGGTGCGAAATATCAATGAAAAGTTCCCGTCATGTTTCAAAAGTATGACCGAGAGCAAATATTCATTACCGCACCTGTAATCTGTTACATCCCTTGTATCGCGGCAATAAAAGCGTTTTTCTTGGCTGTAGCCTGCGTTCACACTGGTTTTTATCAATCAGGGTCCGAGTAGAGCAGTTAACCTCGTTGTAACAGATAAATTTTCGTTACAAAAAAACTATTCGCCAGATGTTTGCCAGCTGTCACGGGAGGGAAGCGAGACGTTGAGCCTGCTGACTGAGGTGGTGAAAACCTGAGTCATGACACAGATTTAGGTGTTCCTTTTTTATTTTTGCCAGTGATTCCATAGCCTTGGCTCGTTGATCAAGGGCGCGCATTGTCACATTTCTGGCATGTCGTACCAGTGAGCCAACGCACATTACGGGGATGCAAATGAGGGTGATTTTGGTTTTTTTGACTTGGCTAACAGCTAGAAGTTAATGATAAAAATATTAATTTCTAGCTAACTGAACATGGAGGGTTAGCTGGGAATTCACATATTTTCTTTCGAGAATTAAGATTGAGACTCTGCAGGTTGCTTCCTATACTCGGCCTGTTCCTCACGGAACCCAGGTAAAGGGCAAACCGGTAGTGATGTCGGGGCGCAATGCCTCCGGTCTTGATCATGGATCCAGATAGCGGGGTTTCCCTGGGTGAGGGTGGTTTTTGTGGCAGGTCCATTGCCAGTTGTCTGCGCCCATCATGCAGGTTGCGATTGTTCTTTGCCTTGGTGACCAACGCCAAGACAAAACAAGGAAGATAACAATATGCGACAGCTCTTCAGACCCAGCAGGCTTGCCATGCTGGTCGCCCTTGCGGCTGCGCCCGCCTGGGCTCAGGCCGCTTATCCCGCCTACAAATCCGGTACTGCCTACAAGGCTGGCGATATCGTCAGCAACGTCGGCGCGCTCTACGAGTGCAAAGAATTTCCCTATTCAGGCTGGTGCGGGGCATCTCCCTATCACTATGAACCGGGCGTTGGTGCGGTTTGGGCCGATGCCTGGAGGCTCTATGGCGGCGAGGTGCCACCCCCGGCGCCCAGCGTAGCTGTCAGCTCACCGGCTGCCGGTGCCAGTTTCAATGAAGGTGCCAGCGTGGCGCTGGCGGTGAGCTTGAGCGGCCCGGTGACTGCATTGGTCAAAGTCGAATACCACATCGACGGCAAGCTGGTCGCTACGGCGAGCGCCGCTCCCTGGAATGCCAGCTGGAGTGCCGCCGGAGTGGGGGCCCATGCTCTGAAAGCCAGGGCGCTGGATAAAGATGGCAAGGTGTTGAGTGAAGCGGACTCCAGCTTCAAGGTCGCCGCCGTGGTGGCACCAGAGGCGCCCAAGGCGAGCATCAGCAGCCCGGCCAATGGCGCCAAGGTGACGCTGGGTCGCAGTGTGGCGGTGAGCGGCAATGTCACCGATGCCAATAACGATGTGGCCAAAGTCGAGCTCTATGTCGACGGCAAGAAGATTGGCGAAGATACCACTGCTCCCTGGCAGGTGAACTGGACGCCGGATGCCAAGGGCAGTGCCGCCCTCAAGCTGGTGGCCACTGACAAGAGCAATCTGAGCGGCGAGTCGGCGGCGGTAACCGTCACTGTCGAAGAGGCCGCGTTGCCGCCAGATGGGGGGAACCTCTCCTGTGATATCCGCCAGATCTACCGTCCGGATGGCTACGAGTGCATGGGGGATGACCACGCCCGTCGGGTCATCGGCTATTTCACCTCCTGGCGCACCGGCAAGAATGGCCTGCCAGCCTATCTGGTGAGCGACATTCCGTGGAACAAGATCACCCACATCAACTATGCCTTCGCGGCGGTGGATGAGCAGAGCCACCTGATCAAGGTGGACGATGCTGCCACCAAGATGACCTGGGACGGCGTGCCGGGTGCCGAGATGGATCCTGAATTCGCCTACAAGGGTCACTTCAACCTGCTGTCGAAGTACAAGAAGCAGTATCCGGACGTGAAGACCCTGATCTCGGTAGGGGGCTGGGCTGATACCCGTGGTTTCTACACCGCTACCACCAAGGGCGACTGCTCGGTCAATACCGACGGTATCAATGCCCTCGCCAACTCGGCAGTCGGTTTCATCCGTCAGTACGGCTTTGATGGGGTTGATATCGACTACGAATACCCTACCTCTATGAAGGATGCGGGCAACCCCAACGACTTCCCGCTCTCCAACCAGTGCCGGGCCAAGCTGTTTGCCAACTACGAGGTGCTGATGAAGACCTTGCGGGCGCGGCTCGACAACGCTGGTAACGAAGATGGCCGCAAGTACATGTTGACCATCGCCTCACCGGCGTCGGCCTATTTGCTGCGCGGGATGGAGAACTTCCAGGTCACCCAGTACCTCGATTACGTCAACCTGATGACCTATGACTTCCACGGTGCCTGGAACAACTTTGTCGGCCACAACGCAGCGTTGTTTGATAACAAGGCTGATGGAGAGTTGGCCAACTGGGGCGTCTATACCCAGAAAGAGTTTGGTGGCATCGGTTACCTCAATGCGGCTTGGTCGGCACACTACTTCCGTGGTGCGCTGGCAGCTGGCAAGATCAACGTCGGTGTGCCCTATTACACCCGCGGTTGGCAAGGGGTCAGTGGTGGCACCCACGGTCTGGGTGGCAAGGCGGCCCTGCCGAGCCAGAGCGATTGCCAACCCGGCACCGGTGGCAGCACCATTCCGTGCGGCAACGGGGCGGTTGGCATCGACAACATCTGGCATGATCTCGACAAGAACGGCAAAGAGATTGGCGGTGGCGCTGTGCCCATGTGGCATGCCAAGAACCTGGAGAACGCGGCCAGCCTCGGCATCACTACCCTGCCGAGCTACGGCACTGCCTGGGGTCTGGATCCCAACAACCCTGCCCACGTGATGCAAGGCAAGTATGTGCGTTACTACGATGACAAGGCCCACGCGCCCTGGCTGTGGAACGAAGAGAAGAAAGTGTTCCTCTCCACCGAAGATGAAGAGTCCATGGGCCACAAGCTCGACTACATCATCAACCGTGGTCTGGGTGGTGTGATGTTCTGGGAGATGGCGGGCGACTACGCTTTCGATCCTGCCAAGAACGAGTACGGGATGGGGGATACCCTGACCACGCTCGCCTACGACAAGTTCGCCAAGGCGACGAAGTACCACACCAAGCAGAACGATCTGGCAGCTCCGGCGGCCCAGCTCGACATCGCAGTGAGCCTCTCCGGCTTCAAGGAAGGGGACTCCAACTACCCGATCAACCCGACCCTCAAGCTCACCAACAACTCGACCCAGACCATTCCGGGCGGTACCCGTATCGAGTTCCTGGTTCCGACCTCTACCTCCGATACCATTACCGACCAGAGCGGCATGGGATTGAAAGTGGTTGAGAGCGGTGGCAACCAGAACTCCGACGGCATTGCGGGCGAGAAGGACTTCCACAAGGTAGGGCTGACCCTGCCGACCTGGAAGGCCTGGACACCAGGAGCTGATGTGGAAGTGGCGCTGACCTACTATCTGCCAGCCGCCGGTGTGCCGAGCGGTATCCGCATCATCAGCGGCAACCAGACCGCCGGTCTCAAGGCCGAGTTCCCGACTCTGCCAGAGGCGGTGCTGGGTTCCGGTGGTGGTGATAATCCGGGGACCACTTGCAGCAGCCAGAGCATTAATCCTGCATCTTACAAGGCCTATCCGACCTGGCCGCAGGGGGACCATGCCAATGGCGGCGATCGCATAACCCATAACAAGGTGGTGTGGCAGGCCAACTGGTGGACCAGCAGCGAGCCCAAGGCAACCGACGGCAGCTGGAAATCTGTATGTAGTTATTAATCTTGAAATCAATGAGATAAGTGGGGCTTCGGCCTCACTTTTTTTGTCTGGTTGGTCGATCTGGTTGAAAATGCGCCTGCCTTTCCTGGCGGGCAGCCTCTATAATAGAGGCGATTAATAAACAGATGGACGTTGCATATGGCGAGTATATTGGATTCAGTTGATCAACGAACTCAGCTAGTCGGTGAAAACCGCCTGGAGTTGTTGATGTTCCGTCTCGGCACCCGCCAGATCTTTGCCATCAACGTCTTCAAAGTGCGGGAAGTGGTCAAACTGCCGCACCTCAGCCGAATGCCCGGTTCTCACCACAATATCAGCGGTGTGGCCAACATCCGTGGCACCTCGATCCCGGTGATCAATCTGCGCAGTGCCATCGGTATGCGCCACATGCCCATCGACAGTGAATCCAACCTCATCATCACCGAATACAACCGCACCATTCAGGGCTTTTTGGTGGGTCAGGTTGCCAACATCGTCAACATGACCTGGAAGGATATTTTGCCGCCACCGCGCTCTGCCGGGCGTGCCAACTACCTCACCGCCATCACCCGTATTCCGGATGACGGCGTCGATCAGATCGTCGAAATTATCGATGTGGAGAAGGTACTGGCGGAGATCATCACCTATGACATCCGTATTTCAGAAGAGGTGCTGGATCGGGATATCCTGCCCGAGATGCATGGTCGCAAGGTGCTGATCGTCGATGATTCCAGTACTGCCCGTAATCTGGTGCGAGAAACCTTGATGCAACTGGGCCTTGAAATCATTGAATGTCAGGATGGCTTGCAGGCGCTTAACCTGCTGAAAGGTTGGTGTGATGCAGGCAAGAAGGTGACCGACGAGATTTTGCTGATGATCACCGATGCCGAGATGCCGGAGATGGACGGCTACCGTCTGACCCACGAGGTGCGCAGCGATCCGCGCATGTCCGATCTCTTTATCACCCTCAACACCTCCCTGAGCGGCAACTTCAACGAAGCCATGGTCAAGAAGGTGGGCTGCGACCGCTTTATCTCCAAGTTCCAGCCCGACCTGCTGGTGGGGGTGGCCCAGGAGCGGCTGCGTCAGGTGCTGGAGGGCTGACAGGTCGCTTGCCGGTTATGCTCAATCGATAACAGAACATCCCGCCTCGGCGGGATGTTCTGTTATGGGATATTGGGGATGGATTGGCTGCGCTAGGGCGCCACTGAGATGTTATCTGCCGGTCAGTCCATGGCAAAACATCCTGTTTTGGCGGGATGTTCTGTTATGGGATATTGGCGACAGACAAGCGGGCTTATTGGCTGAGTAGCGGCTCCATAAAGCGGGCCACCTTGTCGCGGATCTGGGGTTGAGCCGCCGGGGTGGGATGAATGCCATCGTTCATCATAAGTTCAGGGCGCAGCGCAATATCATCCATGAAGAAGGGTAGCAGCGGCAGATCGTTGGCTTGGGCCAATTCGGGGAAGATCTGCTCGAACTGGCGTAGATAGCGGGCACCGTAGTTGCGGGGCAGCTGGATCTGGGTCAACACCACACGGGTCTGCTGCTCCTTGGCGAGTGCGATCATGCTGGCCAGATTCTGGCGGGTAATGGTCGGCGCGAAGCCGCGCAGGCCATCGTTGCCCCCCAGTTCGATCAGCAGCCAGTCGGGATTGTGCTCCTTCAGCAGGGCGGGCAGACGGGCCAGCGCCCCTTGGGTCGTTTCACCGCTGATACTGGCATTGAGCAGGGTGTGCTTGCCCCCCTCTTCTTGCCATTTCTGGTTGAGCAGGGCGGGCCAGCTCTGCTCAAGCTGCATCTGATAGCCGGCGCTCAGGCTGTCACCCAGCACCAGCAGGGTCTGGGCTTGAACCGACGAGAGCAGGCTGCCAAGGCCAACCAACAAGGCAAACAGAATACGCACCATCAATTCAACTCCCGCTATGGATTGCCATCAAGGGATTGGAACAAAGGACACAGAGCATGAGTTCAACCCCCATTATTGTCGTCAAGGGCCTCGGCAAATCGGTTCGCCTCGGCCAGGAAAGCCTCACCATCCTTGAAGGGATCGATCTGCAAGTCAATAGCGGCGAGACAGTGGCACTGGTCGGCGCCTCCGGCTCTGGCAAGTCCACCCTGCTGGGGCTGTTGGCCGGGCTTGACCTGCCAAGCCAAGGGGATATCGAAATCCTCGGCAAATCCCTTGGCGAGCTGGATGAAGAGGGGCGGGCCCGATTGCGCGCCGAACAGATCGGCTTTGTGTTCCAGTCGTTCCTGCTGCTCCCCACCATGACGGCGCTCGAAAATGTGATGCTGCCCGCCGAGCTGCGCGGTGAGCGGGATTGCGAGCCAAGAGCTCGAGAGCTGCTGGCGGCGGTCGGGCTTGGCGAGCGGTTGCATCATCTGCCGCCCCGGCTCTCTGGCGGCGAGCAGCAGCGGGTGGCCATTGCCCGCGCCTTTATGACCCGCCCCAGCCTGCTGTTGGCGGACGAGCCGACCGGTAATCTCGACAGCAAGACCGGCGAGAAGGTGATCGAGCTGCTGTTTGAACTCAATCGTAAGCACGGCACTACGCTGGTGGTGGTCACCCATGACCATCAGTTGGCCGAACGTTGCCAGCGGCAGGTGGTCATGACCGCGGGTAGGCTGGAGCGCGAGGTGGCCCATGGTGTGGTGTAACGGGGTGAGCTGCGGGTCAGGCGGGAGATGCAAAGGATGATGCAGTGGCGACTGGGATGGCGACTGCTTCGCCGGGAAGGTTTCAGCGGCGAGCTGCGCTGGTTTGTGCTGGCGCTGGCACTTAGCGTGGCGTGCGTTTTGAGTGTGGCGCTGGTGGCGGATCGGCTCGATGCCGGACTCAAGGCGTCGGGCCGTGATTTTATCGGGGCGGATCGGGTGCTGCGCACTGCCGCCGCCCTGCCGGATGGCTGGCTGGCTCGGGCGAAACAGGATGGCTTGGCGCTGCAGACCACCGTCAGCTTCAATAGCATGTTGTTTCACGGCGATGCGCTGCAGCTCGCCTCCATTCGGGCGGTGCCCGACGGTTTTCCCTTCTACGGCAAGCTGGTGCTGGAACCGGCTCGTGCCCCGGCCCCCGGCGAGATCTGGCTCTCCGCCCGGGTGATGCAGCTGCTGCAGGCCAAAACGGGGGATGAGCTGGAGGTGGGCAATACGGTGCTCAAGGTGGCAGGTTTGCTTGGCGAGGAGCCGGATCAGGGCTTCAGCCCCTTCCTGCTGGCGCCACGGGCGCTGATCCATAGCGCCGATATCGAGGCGACCGGCGCTCTGTTACCGGGTAGCCGCCAGCAGTGGCGCTATCTGTTCAAGGGGCCGCGAGAGTCGCTGGCCCGTTACGAACAGTGGCTGCTGCCGCAATTGCAGGCCGGGCAGAAGTGGATCAAACCGGATGACAGTGAATCCCGGGTGGGCCGCTCGCTGGCCAATGCTGAGCGTTTCTTCCGGCTTGCTTCGCTAAGCGGGGTGTTGCTGGGGGCGCTGGCGATGGGCATTGCGGTGCGCCACTTTGCCGAGCGCCAAACCAATATGGTGGCGCTGCTCAAGACGCTGGGGGCATCCCGTGCCAGCCTGTGGCAACTGATGAGCGTGTTGCTGCTGTCGTTGACGCTGATCGGGGCGCTGCTGGGTCTGGTGGCGGGCACCGCCATGCAGTGGATCACCTTGCAACTGCTGGGGGACCTGTTGCCGCCGGATCTGCCGCCTCCCTCCTGGCGCCCCTTTGCCCTTGGGGTGGCGGTGGCGCTCTTTATCACCCTGCTGCTCGCTTTTGTCCCCTTCTTGCGGTTGCTAAAGGTGCCACCGCTGCGGGTATTGCGCCGCGAGCTGGAGGCGGGCATTCCCCCTTGGCTGGCCCTGCCGGTCGGCTTGCTCGGGCTGTTTGCGCTGGTGTGGGGCTTCACTGCTGATGTGAAACTTGCGCTGGGCCTGGTCGGTGGCATGGGATTGCTGATGGGGCTGCTGGCTCTGCTGGCGTCACTGATGTTGCGGCTGGGGGCCAGAGTGAAGGGGCCGCACGCACTTCGGTTGGCGTTGGCACACCTGTCGCGCGAGCGCAGCAGTGGCCTGTTTCAGCTGGCGGGTTTTGCGCTGGCGCTGATGCTGTTTGGCCTGCTCTGGGCGGCCCGGGTCGATCTGCTGGATGAGTTTTCTGCCCGTCTGCCCGCTGATGCGCCCAACCGTTTTCTGGTCAATGTGGCCGAAAACGAGCGGGAGGGGATCCTGAGCGAATTGGCGGCGGCGGGGGCCACCACCTCCGATTTCTATCCCATGGTGCGCGGCAGGCTGACCCATATCGCCGGTGAGGCGGTGGGCGAGGGGGCCAGCAGTGGCCGTGAAGGGGTTGATCGGGAGCTCAACTTTACTACCACAGCCACTCTGCCAGCCGACAACAAGCTGGTGGCCGGGAAGTGGCTCTCCGGCCCCGGCGAGGTGTCGGTCGACAGCGAGCTGGCCAAGCGGCTCGATATCAAGCTGGGGGATATGCTCGCTTTCACGATTGAAGGACGCAGCTTCGGAGCCAGGGTCACCAGTCTGCGCAGCATCAAGTGGGACAATATGCGCCCCAACTTCTACATGATCTTCTCCAGGGATCTGCTGGCCTCTTTCTCCAGCACCTGGTTGGGCAGCTATCGTTTGCCGATTGAAGGGCGCAGCGCCGAGGTGGAGCTTATCCGCCGTCATCCCACGGTGAGTCTTATCGATGTGGATGACCTGATTGCGCGGCTCACTCAGGTATCGCAGCAGGTGAGCCGGGCGCTGGCTCTGATGCTGGGGCTGGTGACGGTGGCGGCACTGCTGGTGCTGCTGACCCAGACTCAGGCCAGCATGGCCCAGCGTCGGCGCGAATTGTTGCTGATGCGCACTTTGGGTGCCAGCAGCGACCTGCTGAAAAAGATGCTGCGCTGGGAGCTGGTGGCCAGTGGCCTGCTGGCGGGGCTCTGCGCCGCCATGGTGGTGGAGCTCTGCTCCTTTGGCCTGCAGTGGTGGTGGTTCGAGGGGCAGTGGCAGTTCCACTGGGCCATCTGGCTCGGCCTGCCAACTCTGGGGGCTTTGCTGGTGACGCTGGCCGGGCAGGGGATGCAGCGCCAGCTGTTGGCGGGCACCCTCAGCGATCGGCTGCGGGGTCTGGGTCAGGGGTTGCTGTAATCTCGCCAGCGCGAGCCGATGCCACCACTAGGTGCAATCGACCAGCAACAATAACAAGCAGCCCGGCCATTGGCCGGGCTGCTTGTTATTCGAAGGGCTGACGAGCGGGCGCAGCGAGCTGGCGTCAGTTAACGGGGTTCGTGCAGCAGATTGGTGAGGGTGCTTGGCAGCTCGGGATAGCTGAAGTGGAAACCGGCCTGTTGCAGTCGTGCGGGCAGCACTTTTTGTCCGGTCAGCAGCAGATCCGCCGCTTCCCCCATCACCAGTTGCAGCAGCGGTGCCGGGACAAAAAAGAGGTGCGGACGGTGCAACGTGGTGGCCAGGGTCTGGCTGAACTCCCGGTTGCTGACCGGATGGGGGGCTGTGCCGTTGAAGATGCCGTTGCACTCTTCGTGCTCCAGCAAGAACAACATGGCGCGCACCAGATCCTGCACATGGATCCAGCTCATCATCTGGCTGCCCGACCCCATGGGGCCGCCGAGCCCGAGCCGATAAGGGGGGAGCATTTTGGGCAGGGCCCCGCCATCCATGCCGAGCACCAGCCCGATCCGTACGATGCAGACCCGGGTCTGGCTGCTCTGTGCTTCCTGTGCTAGCGTCTCCCACTGCTGACACAGCTGGTGGGTGAACTCGTCGTTGGGAGAGCGGCACTGCTCGTCGAGGGTTTCGGTGCCCTGTCGGCCATACCAGCCGATGGCGGAGGCATTGATTAGCACCTTGGGCGGCGTGCTGGAGAGCTTGATGAGATCCACCAGCTGCTCGGTCAGCAGCCAGCGGCTATCGCAGAGCAGCTGTTTGCGCTGCTCGCTCCAGCGTCCTGCGGCGATGGGTTCACCGGCCAGATTGATCACTGCATCCACGTCATTGAGGTCATCAAGCCGGTCCAGGCTGTCGATCACCTTAATATCATGGCCGAGCAGGGTATAAGCGCGGCTGCTTTGCCGACTCAGAACCACCACCTCGTGATTGATCTTGAGATGAGCCACTAGTTTACGGCCGATAAAGCCGGTTCCTCCTGTAATCAGAATTTTCATCGTGGTCCACTCCTGCTGCGGTCTTGCTCTACTCTAATGGCACCTATCCAGATCAACAAGCAAGATGCCTGGCGAACATATAGTTACTTAAATGTATGTTAACCATATCTCTTCCTTGCGCTGTATTGTTGAACAAAGTGATGAGTTGATTGATTGTTGTTGGATGGACATTTGTTGTTCGCTCGCTATCATGACGACCCTTCGCGCTGGCCACTGGGGCTGTCACCACTTAATCCGTGTATCAAAGAGGCATCCATGCCATTTCGTCGTTTGAAACTTCGCCAGCTCTACAAAAGGATTGTGGTGGCACTGCTGGTTGGCGTCACGCTCCTGCTGCTGGGGGGCGTAGCTGTGATATGGCAGACCGTTTCGGAGATAAGGAAGGATGCCGAGTCACGTTTGCAGCGTGCCCAGCTGATGTTTGATCGCACCCTTGGTCATGCCCAGCAAGCAGCCACCAATGTGGAGGGCGTGATTGGAGCTCCCTGTTCGGAGGCTGCATTGCTGCTGCGTGAGCAGGTGATCATGGTACCCGATGTCCGTTCCGCCAATCTGGCTATTGGCAGCCGGATCTACTGTACGTCTCTGTATGGCGCCTATGATGGGCCCTTCGGTCCGGACGACTATGTAAACGGCAAGCTGCAACTGCTCAGTGGTAATGAGACGACTCCGGATAGACCGCTGATCGTGCTGCGTCATGAGGTTGACCAAGGAAGTGCACTGATCGCTGTGGATGGTTATTACCTGCGTAGTATTTTGGAGATCGCCAGCAAGAACTCCCCTATGGCCTTGGTAGTCGGGGATCTTGCGCTGTTTGGTTCAGGTCAGGTGGGGGCCGCGCCTCCCTCAACAGACGAGGGCTATATGGCACTCTCTTCGGCCAGTTTCCCCTACAAGGTAGTCACCCAGGTGACGAGTGATGACTATCTGAGCCACGCCTGGCGCTATTCCAGAGACACACTAATCCTTTGTCCCTTGTTGGCGTTACTGGTTGGATTTGGCATCTTCTGGCTGATGGGCCGCAGTCACAGCCCGGCAGAAGAGTTGAAACGGGCGTTGGTACAGCAGGAGTTTATTCCCTACCTGCAACCCGTGGTTGGCGGTGATGATGAGCAGTTGCGCGGCTGCGAGGTGTTGATGCGCTGGCAACACCCCAAACAGGGAATGATCTCGCCGGATCGCTTTATTCCTCTGGCGGAAGATAGCGGGCTGATTGTGCCCATGACCAGCCATTTGATGGCGCAGGTACGTGATTATTTCTCCCCCCATGCCAGCAAGCTGCCGACGAAATTTCATTTTTGCTTCAATATTTCTGCCAGCCACTGTAAGGATCTCAGCCTGGTGGCCGATTGCCGGGCATTTCTCGATGCGTTTAAGGATAACCCCGTCGATTTGGGGCTGGAGCTGACCGAACGGGAGCTGATTGTGGCCGATGAGGTAACCGATCAACTGTTTGCCGAATTGCACCAGTTGGGGGTGTTGATCGCCATCGATGACTTTGGTACCGGTCACTCCAGTTTGACTTATCTGCAACAGTTTCAGGTCGATGCGCTCAAGATCGATCAGAGTTTTGTCGGCATGATAGGGACTGATGCGCTCTCCAGCCATATTGTCGAGAACGTGATTGATCTGGCGATCCGGCTGGAATTACTGCTGGTGGCGGAGGGGGTTGAAACTCAGGCTCAGGCGGATTATCTGCGGGCGCGCAATGTTGACTATCTGCAAGGGTATTTCTATGGGCGGCCAGTCTCGATGAAGGAGTTCAGCAAGCGCTTGTTTGGCTGAGTGGCGTGGCAGTTGCAATAAAAAACCAGCGAGAGATCGCTGGTTTTTTATTAGTGCAGCGGGGTATGCAGATCAGAGCATGCGCTGGAGTGCGCGCACCAGCCGTTTGACCCCCTCTTCGATGGTGGCTTCATCCACACAAGAAAAACTCAGGCGCAGGGTGTTTTTGATCTCGGGGCGCACATAAAAAGGTGCGCCGGGTACGAAGGCCACCTTCTCTTTGATTGCCTCGTCAAACAGCGCCATGGCACTGATGTGATCCGGCAGGGTCAGCCAGAGGAACATGCCTCCTTCCGGTCTGGTGTAGCTGACGCCGAGCGGGCAGTGACGAGCCAGCGCGGCCTCCATGGCGGCACGCTGGCGACCATAGACCTCTTTGATTTTTTCCAGATGCGCGTCCAGCGAGTGGTCCATCAGGAAGCGGTGCAGCACCTGCTGGCTGAAGGCGTTGCTGTGCAGGTCGGTGGCCTGTTTGGCGATGGTCACCTTCTTGCGCAGCCAGTCCGGCACCAGCATCCAGCCCAGACGGAAGGCGGGCACCACGGTTTTCGAGAAGGAGCCGAGCAGCACGGTATTGCTTGGCGCCAGCTTGGCAATCGGGGGCAGATGCTCCCCTTCGAAGCGCAGCTCGCCGTAGGGATCATCTTCTACCATCAACAGCTCGTGGCTGACCAGTCGCTCGGCCAGCGCCTCGCGGTTGGCACGGCTGTAGGAGACGCCGCTCGGGTTCTGGAAATTGGGCACGCCGTAGAGCAGTTTGGCATTGGAACCGCTTGCCAGCAGCGCATCCAGCGCCGCCAGATCCAGCCCCTCCTCGCCGAGGGTAATCGGCTTGAAGTTTGGCTGGTAGACAGAGAAGGCCTGAATGGCGCCAAGGTAACCCGGCTCTTCGATGATCAGATCCTGCCCCTCGTCGATCAGCACCTTGCCCAGCAGATCCAGCGCCTGCTGGGAGCCGCTGGTGATCAGGATGTTGTCCGGATTGACCTGCATGTCGTGGCGGGTCAGGTAGCGGTCGGCAATATACTGGCGCAGCGGAGCGAAGCCCTCGGTGGCGGCATATTGCAGGGCGGCAGCCCCTTGCTCGCGCAGCACATCCTGACAGGCCTGATCGATCGCCTTGACCGGAAACAGGTGGGGATTGGGCAGGCCACCGGCGAAGGAGATGATCTCCGGATTGGCGGCAACTTTGAGGATTTCACGGATAAAGGAAGGTTCGACCTTCGCGAAGCGCTGGGCAAAAAACGGCTGCATAGACAATTCTCTCGGCATGTGGGCGGTCGCTCCATTCGACCGCCAGGTTATCCGTTTGTATCAGATTTCAGAAATGAGGCAATGATTGTCACAAAAATCGCCAGAAAAGGGCTGGATTGACACTGGTTCGGATTATATTGAGCGGTTAACTGGGATGTAGAGCCTGTTAAGGGACCGGTTGGTGGCGCAATGGAATATTTGTTGTCTGAAACACTTGCGCCTTGGGCCTATCTTGGGATAATTCGCTCCCCTGTTTTCGCTGATTGACGAGATAACGAGCAATTCATTATGCCTGTGACCCAAGATGTATTTAACGAAGACGGCACTTTTATGCGCAAAATACGCAGCTTTGTCCGTCGCGAAGGCCGCCTGACCAAAGGGCAGGAGAAGGCACTGGAAGATCTCTGGCCGGTCATGGGTATCGATTTTGCGCCAGCGCCCCTCGATCTGGTTGCCCTGTTTGGCCGTGAGGCACCTGTGGTGCTGGAGATCGGTTTTGGCATGGGTGCTTCTCTGGTTGAGATGGCCAAGAATGCCCCCGAGAAGAACTTCATCGGTATCGAAGTGCACTCCCCGGGCGTAGGCGCCTGTTTGGGTACTGCACAGGAAGCGGGTGTCACCAATCTCAAGGTCATTTGTCATGACGCGGTCGAGGTGCTGGAGCACATGATCCCCAATGGCTCGCTCGCCTGCTTGCAACTGTTCTTCCCGGATCCCTGGCACAAGAGTCGTCACCACAAGCGCCGCATCGTACAATCGGCGTTTGCGCAGGATATTCGTCAGAAGCTGGCCATCGGTGGCGTGTTCCACATGGCGACCGACTGGGAAAACTATGCCGAGCACATGCTGGAAGTGATGAGCGCCGCTGAGGGTTACCAGAATACCTCTGCGACTGGCAACTGGGTGCCCCGTCCGGACTGGCGTCCGCTGACCAAATTTGAACAACGTGGCCATCGTTTGGGTCACGGGGTTTGGGATCTGATTTTCAAACGCGTCAGCTAAGCTGGCACGTCAATTCACCTAGCGTATCAACTAACTTGAGGAGCTATCATGGCCAATCGTAGCCGCCGTCTGCGTAAGAAACTGCGCGTCGATGAATTCCAGGAAATGGGTTTCGACATCAGCTTCAACTTCCCGGTCGGCACTGCCGAAGAGTCCATCGATGCAGTAGTCGATGCGATGATCGATGAGGTTGTAGAACCCCGCCGCCTGGCGTTCGCCGGTTCAGGCCACCTGGCTTGGGAAGGGATGATCTGCACTCAGCAACTGGGTAAATGTACCGAAGAAGACCGTGCTGTGCTGAAATCCTGGCTGGAAGGCAAGGGGATGGAAGCCGTGGTGGTCACCGAGCTGTTCGACCTCTGGTACGGTGAACCGGCCTGATACAGGGCTGCCTTGCTGGCGCCTTGTTGTGGGTAATTAGACAAATCCCGCCGCTGGCGGGATTTTTGTCAGTGGGGATGGGATCTCCACCGCTGTTTTAGTCATGGAATCGTTTATCGCTTATGGTGTTGTCATCCGAATTACTGGCCAGCATCCTTGAAGAGGTGCGCCCGCTGCTCGGGCAGGGCAAGGTGGCCGACTACATTCCTGCACTGGCTCTGGTACCGGCCGATCGCCTTGGTATCGCAGTCTGTACCGTCGAGGGGGAGCTGTTTACCGCTGGTGATGCCTGCGAACCTTTCTCCATCCAGAGTATCTCCAAGGCCCTGAGCCTGACGCTGGCGCTCACCCTCTATCAGGAGGAGGAGATCTGGGCCAGGGTCGGCAAGGAGCCTTCCGGCCAGCCGTTTAACTCGCTGGTTCAGCTTGAATTCGAGCAGGGCATTCCCCGCAACCCCTTTATCAATGCCGGGGCGCTGGTGGTGAGTGATCTGCTGGAGACCCGCCTCACCGCGCCGCGGCAACGTACCCTGGAGCTGGTGCGGCGTCTTGCTGGTAACCCGGCCATCATGGCGGATCAGGTGGTGGCTCGCTCCGAGTATCAACACTCGGCCCGCAATGCCGCCATCGCCTATTTGATGAAGGCCTATGGCAACTTCGAAAACGAAGTGGACAAGGTACTGCAAAGCTATTTCAATGCCTGCGCTATCCGCATGAGTTGCGTCGATCTGGCGCGGGCATTCGTCTATCTGGCCAACCGTGGCGTGCCGCTGGGCGGCAACGAGCCGCTGTTGCCAGCCCGCACCACCAAGCAGGTCAACGCCCTGCTCGCCACCTGTGGCCTCTATGACGAGGCCGGTGATTTTGCCTATCGGGTCGGCATGCCGGGCAAATCGGGGGTGGGTGGCGGTATCATCGCCCTGATCCCGGGGGAACTCAGCGTCTGTGTCTGGTCACCAGAGCTCAACAAGGCTGGCAATTCGCTGGTGGGTACGGCGGCGCTGGAGCTGCTGGCTGAGCGGCTGGGCCGCTCCATTTTTTAACCTTGTTCACTATGAATCGAGAAATCACCATGAAACGACATTTTCGCTCTCTGCAGGCCGTTTTGGCGACCTTACTGCTCTGGTGCGCACAGCCGGCTGTGGCAGGGGAATTACCACGGCTCTCGCTGGCCGATGCCAAGGCCAAACAGGCGGTCATCCTGGATACCCGCGCCAGCCACTTCTATCAAGGCTGGCCCATGGACGGAGAGAAGCAGGGGGGCCACGTTACTGGCGCCGAGAGTCTTTCTGCCGATTGGAAATACAGCGATGAAGAGTGGCCAGCAGCGCTTGAGAGCAAGGGGCTGAAGGCCGATCGTCCGGTTGCGATCTACGGTGCGCCGCGGGAAGTCGCCGAAGTCGCACGTCTGCTGCGCAAGCAAGGCGTGAAGCAACTGTTTGAGCTGCAGGGCTGGAAAACTATGCCACGGGAGTCTCTGGCTCGCTGGCAACAGCTGGTCTATCCGCGCTGGCTGGCGGACCTGCAAGAGGGCAAGCCGGTCGTAGCGGCGCCCAAGGGCGACTGGAAGCTGTTTGAAGTGGATTGGGGTTCACCCAAGGCCTACCTTATCAGCCACATCCCGGGGGCAGGTTATATCGATACCAACAGCCTCGAAGAGGAGCCGCTGTGGAACAAGGTCTCTGACGAGGCATTCAAAAAGTTGCTGCTGGAAAATGGCATCCGTCACGACACCACCGTCATCCTCTATGGTCGCAATACCATGGCGGCGGCCCGTGCCGCTCACCTGATGATGTATGCCGGGGTGGAAGATGTGCGCCTGCTGGATGGGGGGCTGGATGCCTGGTTCGTGCAGCACCTGCGCACCGAAACCGGTCTGCCCAACAAGTATGAGCCGGTGAAGGAGTTTGGCGTGGCCATTCCCGCCCATCCCGAATACTACACCACGCTAAGTCAGGCTAAAGAGTTGCTCAAGCAGCCGGATAGCGCGCTGGTCAGCGTGCGTACCTGGGACGAGTTTGTCGGCAACACCTCCGGTTACAGCTACATCAAGCCGAAGGGCGATATCCCGGGGGCCAAGTGGGGTCACGGCGGGGTGGATGCCAACAGCATGAGCGACTTCCATAACCCGGATGGCACCATGAAACCGGCCCGCGAGATCCTCACCATGTGGGACCAGTGGAACATCGAACCTACCCAGCAAGCCGCCTTCTACTGTGGTACTGGCTGGCGCGCCTCCGAGGCCTTCTTCTACGCCTGGCTGATGGACTGGAAACGGATCAGCGTCTATGACGGCGGCTGGTACGAATGGAGCATGGATCCGAAAAACCCGACCGTGACCGGTGAGCGACAGCCCGCCAAGTCATGATTGAGCAGTAGATAAGAGGCCGGACAGATGTCTGGCCTTTTTCATTGCTGTGCCCACCCAGCCAGATAGCGATGCCAAGTCGCTGATTACCATCTTTGATTATCAAGGCTACCTGCGGGTGGCCCTGTCGTTTTCAGGAGTGACTGGCCGCCGCAGGCTGGATGTCTCTGATGTGCGCAAAGAGTTCCTTTTGCTCGCCATTCACGGCATGAATACAGCTTCCGTTATGGTTTGACCTGTATCATAACGCTCCGTTTTTATTGGAGGTGTTATGTCCCTGAACTCAATCTGGCGTATCGCGAGTTCCAGTCGCGTTCTATTTGGTACTCTGTTGCTGGTGGTGGCTTCGGCCTGCCATGCCAGTGATGACCAGTTCACCCTTGGTCGCACTATTTTGCTGGGGATCGGTGATCATGGTGCCAATATTCCCATGGTTGCTTGTCGTCAGACCAAATATATCAAGGTGAAGGCGGAGCGCGATTTGACGCTGGATCGGATCGTGGTGACATATGGTAGTAATCGCACCAAGACCATCAAATTTGATCGCAATATGCGCGCTGATAAAGAGACCGAATGGAAATCCCTCGGCTCGAGAGTCTGTGTAAAACGGCTTGAAGTGTACGGTAATGCAGAGGGGAGCAAGGCGGGCGTCAAAGTATTTGGCCGTAAATAATCGGGCTACGATTTTTTAGTAATGGCGAGCCGTGGCTCGCCATTACTTTATGGCCGGGTCAGCTATTTTTTCGGTCGAAATGGCTTGATGACGGTTTCATCGCACTCGAGGTAAGGCCCCTCCATCAAATCGATGCAGTAGGGGATCGCGGGGAAGACGGCATCCAGACATTCGCGGATCGATTTGGGTTTGCCCGGCAGATTGACGATCAGGGTGTCATCGCGCAGTCCGGCGGTCTGGCGCGACAAAATGGCGGTCGGCACAAACTTGAGGGATTCGGCCCGCATCAGCTCGCCAAAGCCCGGCATCATGCGATCACACACTGCCTCGGTCGCTTCCGGCGTGACATCCCGCTTGGCCGGGCCGGTGCCGCCGGTGGTGACGATCAGGCAGCACTGCTCTTCATCCGCCAGCCGGATCAGGGTCGCTTCAATTTGATCTTGCTCATCCGGGATCACCTGATAGACGGGTTCCCACTCTGAGGTCAGGTAGGCGTTCAGGGTGTCGATGATGGCCTTGCCAGAGAGATCTTCATAGATGCCCGCGCTGGCGCGATCACTGACGGTGACGATTCCGATTTTTGCCTTGCTCATGGTCTGCTCTTGGATGAACGATAAAGTGGAAATTAAAATAACATAATCAGTGAGATATGTTAAATAATCAGGAAATGAGGCTGAGTGGAACGGGGGGAATAAAGTGTCGAATGAAGCGAAGTAAAGTCACACTGGCTTTTATTTGAAGTAAAAAACATAAAATTACAGCCAAAAGCGTATAAGTGTTTTGGAACGCTCAAACTTAAAATAATTGCTTGTTCCTAAACGCAATTAAATTTGATAAGCACTCTCTCCTGTTCACCCCGGAACCTGTTGATTGAACCCTTTTTATGTTGGTCGTATATACACTGTTATATAGCTGGAGCGCTATGTCACCGATATGGCACCGATATGAGAAGCCAGCAAAGATTGCCGAGGAGGGCGTATGGAGTTGCCTGATTTTGATACCTTGAAAGAGCTGGCTACAACTGAGCCTGCCCGATTGGATGCGATTCTGGAGCAGCAGATAGATCAGTTGATGACCCGGGCAAGTCCTGATCAGCAGCGCCGTCTGCGTGGCTTGCAATTCAAGATTGATGGCCAGCGTCGGTTGGCGAAAAACAATCTCGATAGTTGTATCCGGATCGCCAACATGATGCGGGAATCCTTTTATGTGATGCGTAGCGAAATGCTCCAGTTCAGTGAGCAGGAGGAGTTACCAGCTGAAAGCGATAGCAGTGGTAAAATAATCTGTCTGGCTGACTATCAATGTGGTAAATAATCTACCCAAACGCTTCTTTTTGATATTTTCACTGAATATGAGGAAACCAATATAAACAGCTATTCATGATATGCCGATTGTTATGGTTTTTAATGTTAGTGGTAATTTATTTGTAATGTGGCCTCTTTTTTCCTTCTTGTAATAACTGGTAGACCAGGTCGTGATAGGGATGGATGAATAACAACAAAAGTTAGGCTAATATGGCCGACACTTTTATTGCTACGACTCGAAGGGATTATGAGAAGTATCACACCAAGACGGGTGTTGTCGCGGGAGCAACAGACAGAGATCACCCGCATTATCGTCAAGGTGGGTCAGATGTTGGCCCAGTTCGGGGCGGAGAGCCGGATCATCGAGCAGACCACGGTGCGCCTTGGCATGGCGTTGGGGCTGGAGAGTGTCGAAATGGCCATCTCTTCCAGTGCCATCGTGCTCACCAGCCTCTATCAGGGCGGGTGCGTCACCACCACCCGGCGGGTGCGCGAGCACGGCATCAACATGCAGGTGGTGTGTGAAATTCAGCGCATCTGCATCATGGCGGAGAAAGAGCTGATCGGTGCCCGTGAAGTGCGCCAGCGGCTCGAAGCCATAGTCCCATTCCACTATCACCCCTGGTTGGTGGTACCCATGGTGGGGCTCTCTTGCGGCGCATTCAGCCTGTTGTTTGGTGGCGATTGGCCCATCTTCCTGGTGACCTGCTTTTCGTCTGCCGTGGCGATGCGGGTGCGCCAGTTGATCGCTCGTCATCACCACAGCCCGCTTATCAACTTTGCCGTGACCGGCTTTATCGCCACCCTGCTCTCCTCCAGCGCTACCTTCTTTGGCTGGGGGGCGCAGCCTTATCTTGCCATGGCGGCGAGTGTCTTGCTGCTGGTGCCTGGCTTTCCGCTGATCAATGCCGTCTCCGACATGGTGAAGGGCTACTTCAACATGGGGCTGGCCCGCTGGGGCACCGCGACCCTGCTGACCATCAGTGCTGCGATCGGCATTATTCTCGCCATGTCGCTGACCGGGATTTGGGGGTGGAAGGTATGATGGACTTGCTCTGGTTATTGGCCAAGGATGCGTTCTGGTCATCGATCCCCGCGGTGGGCTTTGCCATGTTGTTCAACGTGCCGCCACGGATGCTGAAATATTGCGCCATGGGCGGTGCGCTGGCCCACAGCCTGCGCACCCTGCTGATCCACTACGGCATGCCTATCGAGTGGGCCACCCTGGCGGCGGCGACCACGGTCGGTTTTGTCTGCGTCTACTGGTCCCAACGTCTGTTGGCACCGCGTCCGGTGTTCAGTGTGGCTTCGATCATACCGATGATCCCCGGCAGCTATGCCTTCAAGACCATGATTGCGGTGGTGGAACTCAATATCTCCGGGGTGACCATGGAGCTGATGCAGAGCGCGGTGGAGAACGGCCTCAAGGCGCTCTTTATCGTCGGTGCCCTTAGTTTCGGTTTGGCGATCCCCTCTCTGGTCGTGTACCGTAACCGCCCCATAATTTGACAGACGGTGAGAGCCCCAATGAAGATCTCCATGATTGCCGCCATGGCCCACGACCGGGTGATCGGCAAGGACAACCAGATGCCCTGGCATCTGCCTGCGGATCTTGCCCACTTCAAACGGGTGACCCTCGGCAAACCGGTATTGATGGGGCGCAAGACCTTCGAATCCATTGGTCGACCGCTGCCAGGACGGCGCAATCTGGTGATCAGCCGCAACCTCGGCTATCAGGCCGAGGGCATCGAAGTGGTGGGCTCCGTCGAGGCGGCGTTGGCCCTGCTGGCGAGCAGCGCGGTGGCGGAGTTGATGGTGATTGGCGGCGGTCATCTCTATGCCGAGCTGTTGCCGAGCGCCGATTGCCTCTACCTGACCCGCATCGATCTGGCGGTAGAGGGGGATACCCGCTTCCCCGCCTTTGACGATGGTCAGTGGCAGCGCATCGACAGTGAGAGCCACCCGGCCGATGAGAAGAACCCGCACCCCTACAGCTTCGAGACCTGGCAGCGACGCTGACCCGCGCTAACTGATAGCCAGTAAAAAGCCCCTTGTGTTGCACAAGGGGCTTTTTTCGGGCTCTGTCCCAATTATGTGT
>NZ_NKWE01000032.1:0-42184 GCF_006243315.1 Aeromonas sobria | reverse complement strand
GTGGCGGCGTGATCGGAGTAACCAGTGCCTGGTATCTGGCCAAGGCGGGGCATCAAGTCACCCTGCTGGAGCGGCAGGGGGGCGTTGCCCTTGAAACCAGCCACGCCAACGCCGGGCAGATATCCCCCGGCTATGCGGCCCCCTGGGCCGCCCCCGGCATCCCCCTCAAGGCCGCCAAGTGGATGCTGCAAAAGCATGCCCCCTTCACGGTACGCCCCACCGCCGACCCCTTCCAGCTGCGCTGGATGCTCAGAATGCTCGCCAACTGCACCCCGACCGCCTATGCCACCAATAAGGGCCGCATGGTGCGCCTCGCCGAATACAGCCGCGACTGCATGAAGGTGCTGCGCGACGAGCTGAGCATCGATTACGAAGGGCGCCAGCTCGGCACTCTGCAGCTGTTTAGAAGCCAATCCCAGCTCGATGCCAGCCAGCGCGATATCGAGGTGCTGGAGGAATACGGCGTCCCCTACCAGTCGCTGGATGCCAGCGGCTGCGAAGCGGCAGAGCCTGCGCTGGCACGAGTGCGCGGCAAAATCGTCGGCGGCCTGCGCCTGCCCGGCGATGAGACCGGCGACTGCTTCCGCTTCACCAAGGCCCTTGCCGTTGAAGCCGAGAAGCTCGGGGTCAAGTTCGTCTTCAACTGCGACATCGACGAGATAGAGCAAGCCCGGGGCCGCGCCGTGGCGGTGCGGGCGGGCGAGCAGCGCTATCGCGCCGATGCCATCGTCTGTGCGCTCGGCAGCTATGCCACCGGTTTTCTGCGCCCGCTGCTGCGCCCACTGGGGCTGGAGCTGCCGGTCTATCCGGTCAAAGGCTACTCCCTCACCCTGCCGATGATCAACGCAGACGCGGCGCCGCGCAGCACTGTGCTCGACGAGACCTACAAGGTGGCCATCACCCGTTTTGACGAGCGGATCCGGGTCGGCGGCATGGCGGAGCTGTCGGGCTACAACCTCGCCCTCAACCCGAGACGCCACGACACCCTGGCGATGGTGGTCGCCGATCTCTTCCCCGAAGGGGGCGATATCAGCAAGGCCGAGTTCTGGACCGGCCTGCGCCCCATGACGCCGGATGGCACCCCGCTGGTGGGGCCGAGCCCCATTCCCGGCCTCTGGCTCAATACCGGCCACGGCACATTGGGCTGGACCATGGCGGCCGGTTCGGGTCAGCTGTTGTGCGATCTGATCAGCGGCAGCGATCCCGCCATCAGCGACGAGGGGCTCACCCTGGCCCGTTACGGCTAAGCGCCACGCTGTCGGGCTATTGCACTTGCCAACTGCGCCCCTCGGTTAAGCACGAGACGAGTGACGCCACCCGCTTTATTGACAGGCCACCGCCATAAACGGTGGCCTTTTCGTCTGATGTTGACCTTCTCCCTGCCCACCTGACGCAGCGGAGTTGTGGCTGCCGGTTAATGCAGCAAACGGCACAGAATATTGCGCAATTCGACTTGCGCAAGCCGCCACAATCCGTAATGTGGACAGACGCATTTTTCGCAGCGCATATTTTTTAAATGGCCTGTAAACCGCTTGTAAACAGGCGTCGCCAGACAAGGGGTTACGGGTGTCACCGCGAGTTTCTTTAGCAGCAATCCAGGGTAGGACAATATGAAAAAAGTAGGTTTGGTCGGTTGGCGTGGCATGGTGGGATCGGTTCTGATGAGCCGGATGCAGGAAGAGCAGGATTTCGCCCATATTCAACCCACATTCTTCACCACCTCCCAGGCCGGTGAGGCCGCTCCCAACTTCGGCGTCGATGCCGGTACTCTGCAAGACGCCTTCGATATCGAGGCGCTGGCCAAGCAGGATATCATCATCACCGCCCAAGGCGGCGACTACACCAAGGATGTCTATCCACGTCTGAAAGCCGCTGGCTGGCAGGGTTACTGGATTGACGCCGCCTCCTCCCTGAGAATGGAGAAAGACGCCGTCATCATTCTGGATCCGGTCAACGGCGACGTGATTGAGCATGCCCTGAACGATGGCATCAAGACCTTCGTTGGCGGCAACTGCACCGTCAGCCTGATGCTGCTGGCCCTCGGTGGCCTGTTCAAGGCCGATCTGGTGGAGTGGATCAGCGTGGCCACCTATCAGGCGGCCTCCGGTGGCGGTGCCCGCCATATGCGCGAGCTGGTCACCCAGATGGGTATGCTGCGTGACGAAGTGGCGGTCGAGCTGGCCGACCCTGCCTCCGCCATCCTCGACATCGAGCGCAAGATCACCGAAAAAACCCGCTCCGGCACCCTGCCGGTGGACAACTTCGGCGTGCCGCTGGCCGGTGGCCTCATCCCCTGGATCGACACCAAACTCGACAACGGCCAAAGCCGTGAAGAGTGGAAGGGTCAGGCCGAGACCAACAAGATCCTCGGTATCGAAAACGCCGTTATTCCGGTGGATGGTCTCTGTGTGCGGATCGGCGCCCTGCGCTGCCACAGCCAGGCGTTCACCATCAAGCTGAAAAAGGATGTGCCGCTGGCCGAGATCGAAGCCCTGCTGGCTGCTCACAACGACTGGGTGAAAGTGATCCCCAACGATCGCGACATCACCGCCCGCGAGCTGACTCCGGCGGCCGTCACCGGCACCCTCAGCATTCCGGTCGGTCGTCTGCGCAAACTCAATATGGGCCCTGAGTATCTGGCCGCCTTTACCGTGGGTGACCAGCTGCTGTGGGGCGCCGCCGAGCCGCTGCGCCGCATGCTGCGTATCCTGCTGGCCCGTTAATCCGCCAGCCAGAGGCCGAAACAACAAGGGCGGGGAGTCACACTCCCCGCCCTTTTTCTTTATCTCATTTTTGCCTGCCCTCTCTGCCCGTGGAGTAGGCCCGTGGTCGTGGCCTTGCAGTCACTTAAACAAAATGCGCTTGCAGCCACTGTTGATCTCGGCCCGCCCGGGACGACAAAAGCCCACCAGAATCAGCCCGGTCTGCTCGGCCCGCTCGGCCCGCTGGACCGCCAGTTCAGTGACGACAGAGATGGCGAGCAAGATATCCCCCCTGCGCTGACGCACTTTTGCCCCATCTCGAAGCTGGCGCAGCTGGTCACCAGAATGGCGCCGTCATAGGGAAAGGGAATGTGGGACAGCCACCTTTTAGGACACTTAATAACCTGACCACAAATCATGCCAAAATATCCAACACTGACTCCAACCATTTCTTGTCTGCAGTGGTGTACCAGATTTCTGTTGATTTCGCTCTTTTAATGAGACCAAACAATACAATTGACCAGCCATCACAGATTGCGGCTAACATCTATGGCAAACTAAAAACTCGTTCGTCAGAATACGCATCGCTATTCGAACCTACGACTTAACTATGTAATGGAATCACTGTTAATGAAGTAATTAAATGGCACGGAGGCTTTAGTGAAAGATAAAGAAAAAATCGCAGTTTTTATTGATGCAGATAACGCGCCTGCAGGTAAGATAGATATCGTTTTATCAGAATTAGCTCGATACGGTGTTGTTAACATTCGAAAAGCATATGGCAACTGGAAAAATCCAAACCTGAAACCTTGGGAAGATGTACTACACGATTATGCTATACAACCCGTGCAACAATTCGATCTAACAAAAGGTAAGAATGCCACAGACATGGCATTAGTCATTGATGTAATGGACGTCTTATACACAAAAGACATTGATGTAATATGCCTTGTGTCATCGGATTGTGATTTCACACCTTTAGTTACCAGAACGCTTGCTGATGGCAAGTTCGTTATTGGATTTGGAGAGCGGAAAGCACCATTACCATTTGTTAATAGTTGCTCTCGATTTTTGTATCTGGATGCAGAACCAGTTTTGGAACAACCAATTCAAAAGCAAAGTAAGAATATAAAAGGTGACACGAAGCTCATCAATCTGCTCCGACAAGCAATAGAGGCGGTTGAAGAAGACGATGGCTGGGCTACGCTTGGTGAAATTGGAAACCACATATCTAACCATGCATCATTTGACCAACGAAATTATGGATTTAGGAAACTCAGTGATCTATTTCAATCTATAGACCTTTTTGAAATGAAAAAAACAAATGGTTCGGTCATGTGGGTTAGAGATAAAAAGAGAGCGAAGAGCATAAACAAATTAAAACAAACGACACCAGCCTAAACCCAATATTCTGTATAAAAATGCCGCCCATCGGGCGGCATTTTATTAGAGATAACGGGCTAAATAGAATTACCAGCCGGTCACTTCGCGCAGAGCCTTGCCGATATCGGCCAGAGAGCGGACGGTTTTCACACCGGCATCTTCCAGCGCAGCAAACTTGTCGGCGGCGGTACCCTTGCCACCGGAGATAATGGCGCCAGCGTGGCCCATCCGCTTGCCGGGAGGTGCAGTAACACCGGCGATATAGGAGACCACCGGCTTGGTGACGTGGGCCTTGATATAGGCGGCCGCGTCTTCCTCGGCGTTGCCGCCGATCTCGCCGATCATCACGATCGCTTCGGTCTGCGGGTCGTTCTGGAACATCTCCAGAATGTCGATAAAGTTGGAGCCCGGGATGGGGTCGCCACCGATACCGACACAGGTGGACTGGCCAAAGCCCTCGTCAGTGGTCTGCTTGACCGCTTCGTAGGTCAGGGTGCCGGAGCGGGAGACGATGCCCACCTTGCCCGGCTTGTGAATGTGGCCCGGCATGATGCCGATCTTGCACTCACCCGGGGTGATCACGCCCGGGCAGTTGGGGCCGATCATCCGCACGCCGGTCTCTTGCAGCTTCACTTTCACATCCAGCATATCCAGCGTCGGGATACCTTCGGTGATGGTGACGATGAGCTTGATACCCGCGTCGATCGCTTCCAGGATCGCGTCCTTGCAGAACGGAGCCGGAACATAGATGACGGAGGCAGTGGCGCCGGTCGCTTCGACTGCGTCACGGACGGTATTGAACACCGGCAGGCCCAGATGGGTGGTGCCACCCTTGCCTGGCGATACGCCGCCGACCAGCTGGGTGCCGTAAGAGAGCGCCTGCTCGGAGTGGAAAGTACCCTGACCGCCGGTAAAGCCCTGGCAGATGACTCGGGTTTCCTTGTTAATCAGTACGCTCATCAGTTGGCCTCCGCTGCTTTGACGACTTGCTGCGCGGCATCGGTCAGACTCTTGGCCGCAATGATGTTGAGGCCGCTTTCGGCCAGCTTGATACCACCCAGCTCGGCATTGTTGCCTTCCAGACGCACAACCACGGGCACCTTGACCCCCACTTCCTTGACCGCACCTATGATGCCTTCTGCAATCATGTCGCAGCGCACGATGCCGCCGAAGATATTGACCAGCACCGCTTTGACGTTGCTGTCGGAGAGGATGATCTTGAACGCTTCGGTCACCCGCTCCTTGGTGGCGCCACCGCCGACGTCAAGGAAGTTGGCGGGCTTGCCGCCGTGCAGGTTGACGATGTCCATGGTGCCCATGGCCAGACCGGCGCCGTTGACCATGCAGCCGATGTTGCCATCGAGGGCCACATAGTTGAGCTCCCACTGGGCGGCGTGCGCTTCGCGGGGGTCATCCTGTGACGGGTCGTGCATCTCACGCAGCTTGGGCTGACGATAGAGGGCGTTGGCGTCGATGTTGATCTTGCCATCGAGGCAATGCAGGTTGCCCTGCTTGGTGATCACCAGCGGGTTGATTTCCAGCAGCGCGAAATCGCAATCCAGGAACATCTGGCCCAAGCCTAAGAAGATCTTGGTGAACTGCTTGATCTGATCGCCGACCAGACCCAGCTTGAAGGCCAGTTCGCGGGCCTGATAGGCCTGCGGACCCACCAGCGGATCGATGGCCGCCTTGTGGATCAAATGGGGGGTTTCGTGGGCAATCTTCTCGATATCCACGCCACCTTCGGTAGAGGCCATGAAGACCACGCGGCGTGAGCCACGGTCAACCACGGCACCCAGGTAGAGCTCTTTGGCGATGTCGGTGCAAGATTCAACCAGGATCTTGGTGACCGGCTGGCCGCCCGCATCTGTCTGGTAGGTCACCAGATTTTTGCCAAGCCAGTTCTGGGCGAAGGCACGGATCTCATCCTTGCTCTTGGCCACTTTCACGCCGCCCGCTTTACCGCGACCACCGGCGTGCACCTGGCATTTGACGACCCAGATATTGCCGCCAATCTTGTCAGCCGCTTCGGCCGCTTCTTGTGGGGTAGCACAGGCATAACCTTCGGAGACCGGCAGGCCATACTCGGCAAACAGCTTTTTTGCCTGATATTCATGCAGATTCATAGATGCTCTATCCGTGTTGTAGGTATTTCCGTCCGGGGTTGGTGTTTCTCAATCCCCTATGAATGGGGGCCTGGGCGGCCCCTCGTTATCTTTCGTTCGCTCGGGTATTACAGTACTCAGACGTCCAGCAACAGACGGGTTGGATCTTCCAGCAGCTCCTTGACGGAGACCAGGAAGCCGACCGATTCGCGTCCGTCGATGAGACGGTGATCGTAGGAGAGCGCCAGGTACATCATCGGCAGGATCTCGACCTTGCCGTTGACCGCCATCGGGCGATCCTGGATCTTGTGCATCCCCAGAATGGCGCTCTGGGGCGGGTTGATGATCGGGGTGGACATCAGGGAGCCAAACACGCCACCGTTGGTGATGGTGAAGTTGCCGCCAGTCAGTTCATCCACGGTCAGCTTGCCGTCACGGCCCTTGCCCGCCAGATCCTTGATGGCCTTCTCGATGTCCGACAGGCTCATGTTGTCGCAGTCACGCAGCACCGGGGTCACCAGCCCACGCGGGGTGGAGACGGCGATGCTGACGTCGAAGTAGTTGTGGTAAACCACTTCATCGCCATCCAGTGCGGCATTCACCTCCGGATAGCGCTTGAGGGATTCGACCACCGCTTTCACGTAGAAGGACATGAAGCCGAGCTTGATGCCGTGCTTCTTCTCGAAGATCTCGCCGTACTGCTTGCGCAGATCCATGATCGGCTTCATGTTGACCTCGTTGAAGGTGGTCAGCATGGCGGTGGTGTTTTTCGCTTCCAGCAGACGCTCGGCAATGCGCTTGCGCAGACGGGTCATCGGCACCCGCTTGTCGCTGCGACCGCTGAGCGGCGCCACTTTGGCAGCAGGCGCCGCGGCGGTGACCGGTGCGGCAGCAGCAGGCTGGCTCTTCGCCTTGATGTAGGCTTCCACATCTTCCTTGCTGATGCGACCGCCCTTGCCGGTGCCGGTTACCTTGCTCACATCGATGTCATGCTCGCCAATCAGGCGGCGCACCGAGGGGCTCAAGCCATCGGCGCCGTCATCGGCCACCGCTTCAGCCGGTTTCGCTTTGGTCTCTTCACCCGCCACCGGGGCGGCGGTGAGGATGGCAATCAGCTGACGGGACAACACGGTCGCCCCTTCCCCTTGCAGGATCTCCCCCAGCACACCGGCTTGCGGTGCCGGCACTTCCAGCACCACCTTGTCAGTTTCGATGTCGACCAGCACTTCGTCACGGGCGACCAGATCACCGGGCTTCTTGTGCCAGGTGGCGATAGTGGCATCGGCCACTGATTCCGGCAGGTCCGGTACCTTGATCTCGATAGTCATCTAATCAGTTCCTTTTACTTCTATGCCAGAGGCTTTACAGGGTAAGGGCATCTTCCACCAAGGCTTTTTGCTGCTTGGTGTGGACAGACATATAACCAACGGCCGGCGAGGCTGACGCGGGGCGACCGGCATAACGCAGGGTGGCACCGACCGGCAGCACCCCATCGTAGTGGTGGCGGGTGCAGTACCAGGCGCCCTGGTTCTGTGGCTCTTCCTGACACCAGACAAAATCGGTGACATGGCTGTAGTGGGCCAAAATGGCGCGCACTTCCTCTTCCGGGAAGGGGTAGAGCTGCTCAATTCGCACCAGTGCCACATCCTGCTGCTCGGCCTTGCGACGGGCATCGAGCAGGTCGTAGTAGACCTTGCCGGAGCAGAACACCACCCGCTTGACCGCTTGCGGATCCAGCGCGTCGATCTCGCCGATGGCATTCTGGAAGGTGCCTTCCGCCAGCTCTTCGAGCTTGCTCACCGCCAGCGGATGACGCAGCAGGGATTTGGGCGTCATCACGATCAGCGGACGGCGCATCGGGCGCACTACCTGACGACGCAGCATGTGGAATACCTGCGCCGGGGTAGAGGGCACGCACACCTGCATGTTGTGCTGGGCACACATCTGCAAGAAACGCTCGAGACGGGCGGAGGAGTGCTCCGGGCCCTGCCCCTCGTAACCGTGCGGCAGCAGCATGGTCAAGCCACACATCCGGCCCCACTTCTGCTCACCGGAGGAGAGGAACTGATCCACCACCACCTGGGCACAGTTGGCGAAGTCACCGAACTGGGCTTCCCAGATGGTGAGGCCAGCCGGCTCGGCGCTGGCGTAGCCATATTCAAAGGCCAGTACCGCGTTCTCGGTCAGCACCGAGTCGTAAATCTCGAACGGCCCCTGCTCGTCGTGCAGGTTGCACAGCGGGGTGTAGGTGCTGGCATCGGTCTGATTGTGGATCACGGCGTGGCGGTGGAAGAAGGTGCCACGGCCGGAGTCCTCACCGGTGAAACGGATGCGGGATCCCTTGTCCACCAGGGTGGCGTAAGCCAGAGTCTCGGCAAAGCCCCAATCCAGCAGCTTCTCGCCCGCCGCCATCAGACGACGGTCTTCGTAAATTTTTTCAACCTGACGCTGCAGCACATGGGTCGCCGGATACTGGCTCACCCGATCGCCGAGGGATTTGAGGTAATCCAGCGGCAAGGTGCTGTCATAGTGCATCGCCCAGTCGTGACCCAGATAGGGGGTCCAGTCGACGGAGTGCAACTCCATCGGCCGCCACTCTTTGCTCACCCGCTCACCGCGATCCAGGGTATCGCGATAGTCGTTGACCAGGGTGGTGGCCAGCTCCTGACTGACCGCGCCCTCGGCCACCAGCTGATCGGCGTAGATCTTGCGCGGGGTCGGGTGCTGTTTGATCTGCTGGTACATCAATGGCTGGGTCGCGCTCGGCTCGTCCGCTTCGTTGTGGCCGTGACGACGGTAGCAGACCAGCTCGATCACCACGTCGCGCTTGAAGGTGTTGCGGTAATCCAGTGCAATCTGGGTCACCAGCACCACGGCTTCCGGATCATCGCCGTTGACGTGCAAGACTGGCGCCTGCACCGCCTTGGCGATGTCGGTGCAATATTCGGTGGAGCGCAGATCACGATGGTAAGAGGTGGTGAAACCGACCTGGTTGTTGATGACGATCCGCACCGTCCCGCCCACGCCATAAGCACGGGTCTGGGACATGTTGAAGGTTTCGGCCACCACGCCCTGACCGGACATGGCTGAGTCACCGTGAATAGTGATGGGCAGCACGCTGGAGCCATCCTTGTCGCCATGGCGATCCATCCGCGCACGCACCGAACCGATGACCACAGGGTTGACGATCTCGAGGTGGGACGGGTTGAACGCCAGCGCCAGATGCACGTTGCCACCCGGGGTCGCGAAGTCAGAGGAGAAGCCCATGTGGTACTTCACGTCACCGGTACCCCAGGATTCCCCATGCTTGCCAGCGAACTCATCGAACAGATCTTGTGCGCGTTTGCCGAGCACGTTGATCAGCACGTTGAGGCGGCCGCGGTGGGCCATGCCGATGACGGCCTCTTTGCAGCCCTGCTCACCGGCGCGACGGATCAGCTCCTTGAGCATGGGGATCATGGCATCGCCCCCTTCCAGCGAGAAGCGCTTGGCCCCCGGGAACTTGGCGCCCAGATATTTCTCCAACCCTTCGGCGGCGGTCAGGCTCTCGAGGAAGCGGGTCTTCTCTTCGAGGGTGTAGCTCCCCTTCCCTTCAATGGATTCGAGCTTGTCCTGCAGCCAGCGCTTCTCCTCGGTGGAGGTGAGGTGCATATAATCGGCACCTATGCTACTGCAGTAGGTCTTTTTCAGGGAGGCGTAGAGATCACCGAGTACCATGGTCTCGCGACCGATGGCGTAGGAGCCCACATTGAAGGTGGCCTGCATGTCTGCGCCCTGCAGGTTGTGGAATGCGGGGTCCAGCTCGGCAACGGTTTCACGCTGCCACAGGCCCAGCGGGTCCAGATTGGCATTCTGGTGACCACGAAAACGGAAGGCATTGATCAGCTGCAGCACCCGTACCTGCTTGGCATCCACTTGGGGATCGGTAACAGGGGCGCTGTAACGGGAAGGATCCTTGGCCAGACGACGGAAATAATCGCGGACCTGGGAGTGAGGTTGTTCAACCACGTGGCCATTGACCTGGGGCAGCTCGCTAAACAGGCTGCGCCACTCGTCGGACACGGAGTCAGGATTTTCCAGAAAGGATTCGTAAAGATCCTCGATATAGCTAGCATTCGCACCAGCCAGGTGAGATGACTCCAACCAGGCCTTCATCACGCCGTTATGCATTTCTATCCCTTGTACATCTTGTTACTGCTGCGCAGCTTGTAGGGTTCAAAAAGCCATCCTGCCACGGGTGGGATGGCTCTCCAGACGTTGGGCTAGCCCAAAAACTAAACGGCCCGATTGAGCAACATCGACTTGATCTGGCCAATCGCCTTGGTCGGGTTCAAGCCTTTCGGACAGACGTTCACGCAGTTCATGATGCCGTGGCAGCGGAACACGCTAAAGGCGTCGTCCAGATTACCCAATCGTTCGGTGGTCGCGGTGTCGCGGCTGTCTGCCAGCCAGCGGTAGGCTGCGAGCAACCCGGCCGGACCGATGAACTTGTCGGGGTTCCACCAGAAGGAGGGGCACGAAGTGGAGCAGCAGGCACAGAGAATGCACTCGTACAGGCCGTCAAGCTTGGCGCGCTCTTCGGGGGATTGCAGGTGCTCACGCACCGGCGGCAACTTGTCATCGTTGATGAGGAAGGGTTTGACCTTCTCCCACTGGGTGTAGAACTGGGTCATGTCGATCACCAGATCACGGATCACCGGCAGCCCGGGCAAGGGACGCAGTACCACGTTATTGCCCTTCTTCAGCAGATCAGAGAGCGGGGTGATACAGGCAAGACCGTTCTTGCCATTCATGTTGAGACCGTCAGATCCACAGACCCCTTCGCGGCAAGAGCGGCGGAAGGAAAGGGTGGGATCCAGCTCTTTCAACTGGATCAGTGCATCGAGCACCATCATGTCGGAACCTTCAGGAATATCAAGACGATATTCCTTCATATGGGGGACGTTATCAACATCCGGATTGTATCTGTAGACAGAGAATGTGACGTTCATAGGGCTTGGCTCCGCAATCAGTAATACCGCACGTTGGATAAGAGGGAGGGGTGTTCCTCCCCTCTGTTCACAGACCGGCAGATGTCGCGACATACCGAGAATGTGACCTTCATTGTGCTTGTCTCCGTAATCAGTAAGTCCGCACCTTGGGTGGGAACGCTTCACGGGTTTTCGGAGACATGTTGACCGCGCGACGGGTCATGGACTCGGAGTCCGGATGATAGAGGCTGTGGCACAACCAGCTCTCGTCGTCCCGATCCGGGAAGTCAAAGCGGCTATGAGCACCGCGACTCTCGGTACGGAAGTTGGCCGCCACCGCGGTGGCAAACGCCGTCTCCATCAGGTTGTCCAGCTCCAGGCACTCGATGCGCTGGGTGTTGAACTCCTTGGAGGTGTCATCCAGCCGGGCACGCTTGAGGCGCTCGCGAATGAGTTTCAGCTCGGCCAGCCCTTCTGCCATGGCATCACCTTCACGGAACACCGAGAAGTTATTCTGCATGCAGGTCTGCAAATCTTTGCGGATCTGCACCGGGTCTTCCCCGTCACGGCAATTTTCCCAGCGGTTGAAGCGGGCCATGGCGGCGTCGATATCAGACTCTGACGCTTCGCGGCCATGCTCCATCTCGCCCAGGGTGTTGACCAGATACATGCCAGCGGCACGACCGAACACCACCAGATCCAGCAAGGAGTTGCCCCCCAGACGGTTGGCACCGTGCACAGAAACGCAGGCAATCTCGCCCACTGCAAACAGGCCGACTACCGGCACGTCATTGCCATCTTTGTCTTGCGCCAGACACTGGCCATTCACGTTGGTCGGCACGCCGCCCATCATGTAGTGGCAGGTCGGGATGATCGGAATAGGCTCTTTGACCGGATCCACGTGGGCGAAGGTGCGCGACAGCTCGCAGATACCCGGCAGACGGGATTCCAACACCTCTTTGCCGAGGTGATCCAGCTTGAGCTTGATGTGCGGGCCCCAGGGGCCGTCGCAACCACGGCCTTCGCGGATCTCGATCATGATGGAGCGGGCCACCACGTCGCGGCCAGCCAAGTCCTTGGCATTGGGGGCGTAACGCTCCATGAAGCGCTCGCCATCTTTGTTCAGCAGATAACCGCCTTCACCACGGCACCCTTCGGTCACCAGCACCCCGGCCCCAGCGATGCCGGTCGGGTGGAACTGCCAGAACTCCATGTCCTGCACCCCGACCCCGGCGCGCAGCGCCATGCCGACACCGTCGCCAGTGTTGATGTGGGCATTGGTGGTGGACTGGTAGATACGACCGGCGCCGCCGGTGGCCAGCACGGTGGCCTTGGCCTTGAAGTAGACCACTTCGCCGCTCTCCATATCGATGGCGGTACAGCCAACGATGTGACCGTCCTGGTTTTTCACCAGATCCAGCGCATACCACTCGGAGAAGACAGTGGTCTTGCTCTTGACGTTCTGCTGATAAAGGGTGTGCAGCAGGGCGTGACCGGTACGGTCAGCGGCCGCCGCGGTGCGAGCAGCCTGCTCGCCACCAAAATTCTTGGACTGACCACCAAACGGACGCTGGTAGACAGAACCGTTTTCAAAGCGGGAGAAGGGCAGGCCCATGTTCTCCAGCTCGTAGATGGCCTCGGGGCCCGTCTTGCACATGTACTCGATGGCTTCCTGATCACCGATGTAATCGGAACCTTTTACCGTGTCATACATGTGCCACTGCCAGTTGTCGTCGTGGGCATTGCCCAGCGCAACCGTGATCCCGCCCTGAGCGGAAACCGTGTGAGAACGGGTCGGAAAGACCTTGGATAACAGAGCGCAGCTCTTGCCAGACTGGGCAATCGAGAGCGCGGCGCGCATACCGGCACCACCGGCACCAATCACCACAGCATCAAATTCACGAGTTGGAATAGTCACCTTACACACCCCACAGCACGACGAAACCCGTCATCAGATAGACAAACAGCACCACGACCAGAGCAAATTGCAGCGCCCCGCGCAGCCCTACCGGCTTGATATAGTCAGTCAGCACCTGCCACAGACCAATCCAGGCGTGGATCAGTACGCAGAGCAGGGTCAACAGGGTGAATACTTTGGTGAATGTTTTGGCGAAAAAGCCTGCCCACACCTCGTAGGTAATGTCGTTAAACGCGACAAAGCCCACCAGATAGAGCACGTAACAGGTCATGATGAGGGCGGTGGCGCGGATCAGGATGTAATCATGAACGCCGCTGCGCCCGAAGGTTGCAGAATTGGTTACCATACAAGCACTCCCGCCAGTACCGCCAGGATCGCGGTGATCACAAAGGCCACACGGGCACTCTGATTACCGGATTCCAGCTCTTCCCAATAGCCCATATCCATGACCAGATGACGCAAGCCGCCCACAATGTGGTATGCCAGCGCAGTCAGGATCCCCCACAGCACGAGTTTGACCAGGAAGTTGTCCATGATGGCAACTACGGTGGCAAACCCTTCGGGAGAGGCGAGTGAAGTACCAAGCATCCACAGCAAGATGCCCAGTGCCACAAAGGTGATAACCCCTGAAACACGGTGCAAGATGGATGCAATGGCAGTGACAGGAAAGCTGATCGTCTGTAGGTCGAGGTTGACCGGTCTCTGTTTGTTTTTCACGCTTGCCCACTCAGCTCCATTGAGCACGTTAGTTATTGTTTTAACTCACACTTGAGGGCACGGGATGGTGATTGTTGGTTATTTGTTACCAAAACACGCTGAAAAAGCCAAAAATCCAGTTTTCGGTTTCACATCAGGCTTTGCCAACGCGTTTCAAACGCCCACAGCCATGACCCACGTGGCGCAGTATATCGGCGGCTTTAACCGAAGACAATCAAACAGCTACAAAGAAAACACAAAACCGCAAACTGGATCGCATATTTAATTTAACATTTAATTAATGTCGTTAATGGGGTCCCAGCAAAATTGACATTGATAAGGAACTCTGTTTCAAATAAGGCGCTCCAGCCGCCTCGGTATGGGTAACAACCTTTGCCAGCGTCATGAAAGTCGTAATAGAGTAGGACTGGAACCAAATTATAAAGAGCAAAGGAGACGTGCTATGGCTGATAAAATAGCCACCCTACACCTACCCGGAAAAGATCCGGTCGAACTGCCTATTCTCTCTGGTACGATCGGACCGGATGTCATCGATGTCAGAAAATTGGGCGCCCAAGGGTATTTCACCTTCGACCCCGGTTTTATGGCCACCGGTTCTTGCAAATCCGCTATTACCTACATCGACGGCGATCAGGGTGTCTTGCTGCACCGTGGTTTCCCCATCGCCCAACTGGCGATGCAATCGAGCTACCTCGAAGTCTGCTACATCCTGCTCTACGGAGAAGCACCGACCAAGGCACAATATGCCGAGTTCCACCGACTGGTGACCCGTCACACCATGGTGCACGAGCAGATCGCCTTCTTCTTCCGCGGCTTTCGTCGTGACTCCCACCCCATGGCCATCATGTGTGGTGTAGTCAGCGCCCTCTCCGCCTTCTACCACGATGCCCTCGATATCAACAACGAGCAGCACCGCGAGATCTGCGCCTTCCGTCTGCTCTCCAAGATGCCGACCCTGGCCGCCATGTGTTACAAATACTCCATCGGTCAGCCGTTTATGCAGCCCCGTAACGCCCTCTCCTATGCGGGCAACTTCCTGCACATGATGTTTGGCGTGCCGACCGAAGAGTACAAGGTCAACCCCACCGTCGAACGGGCCATGGATCGTATTTTTACCCTCCATGCTGATCACGAGCAGAATGCCTCCACCTCTACCGTCCGTCTGGCTGGCTCCTCCGGTGCCAACCCGTTCGCCTGTATCGCTGCGGGGATCGCCTCCCTGTGGGGCCCGGCTCACGGCGGTGCCAACGAAGCCTGCCTGCGCATGCTGGAAGAGATCGGCTCGGTGGATCGCATTCCCGAGTTCATCGCCAAAGCCAAAGACAAGAACGATCCGTTCCGTCTGATGGGCTTCGGCCACCGGGTCTACAAGAACCACGACCCTCGTGCCCAGGTGATGCGTCAAACCTGTCACGAAGTGCTGACCGAATTGCAGATCAAAGATCCGCTGCTGGATGTCGCCATGGAGCTGGAGCGCATTGCGCTCTCCGACCCCTACTTCGTCGAGAAGAAGCTCTACCCCAACGTGGACTTCTACTCCGGCATCATCATGAAGGCGATCGGGATCCCGATGAGCATGTTCACCGTGATCTTCGCCATCTCTCGGACCATTGGCTGGATTGCCCACTGGAACGAAATGCACTCGGATCCTGACCAGAAGATCGGTCGTCCCCGTCAGCTCTATATCGGCCAGCCACAGCGGGAATTCGTTCCGCTCGAGCAGCGCTAACAGGCTGAATCAACATAATTTGTTACAAAGGCGGTCATTGACCGCCTTTTTGTTTGCCGCTCTAATGCCCCCCTTTCCCTTTGAAGGAGCCCATCATGAAACCACTGTTTATCAGCGCCGCCCTGCTGCTGACCGCCTGCCAGAGCGCACCCGCCCCATCACAGGGGGAGACCCTCTATATCAACAGCCAGCTGGTCGATTGCGTCGGGGTTGGCCCGATGCAATGCATGCAAGTGCGCAGTGACGAACAGCAACCCTGGACCTTCTTCTATCAGCAGATCGAGGGCTTCCAGTTCGAGCCGGGCTACCAGTACCAGCTCAGCGTCAGCAAGGAGCAGCTCACCGATGTACCGGCCGATGCGTCCTCTCTGCGCTATCAGCTGATCAAGGTGGTGAGCAAAGTCGCCAGCAAGTAACAGGCGGGATCAAAAAACGGGGGATGGCACACGCCATCCCCCGTTCGTTTATGGGTACCACTCCTCATCAGGAGCGACTAGCGCATCGCCAGCGCCATATGCAGCAGCGGATAGGGCTTGCCCTGACCATCCAGCGCTGAGCGGCCCGTCACGGTGAACCCCATCTTCAGATAGAAGCCCACCGCCTGTTCGTTCTGCTCGTTGACGTCAACCTGCGTCACACCACCCTGACCGATGGCATGTTCCACCAGCAGACGACCCACACCACCGCCGCGCGCCTCGGGGGCCACAAACAGCATCTCCAGCTTGCCCTCGTGCAATCCGCTAAAGCCCGCAATGTTCCCCTCTTCTGTGCGGGCACAGTGCAGTGCCACCGCATCGAAGTAGTGTTCGAGAATAAGGGGTTTGAGGGCCAGGATCTCGGCCTCTGGCAGGAAGTGGTGGGTGGCCCGCACCGAGGCCTCCCACAGCTCGATAAGGGGGTGATGATCTTCCGCGTTCGCGTATCCAATCTGCATGATGATTTCTCTGTTGAGAGCGAGGCTAGCCCTCAGCGTTTTCCCCATCATCTTATCCATGACGAGGGGCGAACATGATGATAGCCATCCCTATTAAGGCAACGAAAGAGCCGACAAGATCCCACATACTGGGCCGAATACCATCCACTAGCCAGAGCCAGCAAATAGCCACGAAGATGTACACACCACCATAGGCCGCATAGACGCGTCCAGCCGCGGTCGGATGCAACGACAACAACCAGGCAAACAGCATGAGACTCAATGCTGCGGGTAGCAGTAACCAGATGCTGCGACCTTGGGTCAGCCAGAGATATGGCAAATAACAACCAAGGATCTCGAAAAAAGCCGTAACCAGAAACAAGGCTATCGTTTTGAGCTCAAGCATGAACGGCCAGCGCCCCTGAAAAATGGGGAATTCTAAGGCAAGCCACTGGATAAAGTAAGTCGAGCGCTCTATTTGACCATCCATTCAAACAAGCCTCCAGCAACAAACCTGAGCAGTCTGCCCTGCTGGTGCAGGGCAGACTGTGGTTGATTAGCGCGCCTGCACCGCCTGCAGCAATACCGACACATCGGCGCCAAAGCTGCGGGTGCGGATCGCCTCGCGGATATCCGCTTCGCTATAACGGCTGCCCGGATACACCACCACGCAGGCGGTATCGCCCGGTTTGAGGAAGTGGGTCTCGCCAAACGGGGTATAGCGGGTGGCACCGATGCTGATCAGGGCGTGGGGAGGGTGTCCCGCCTGCGCCAGCAGCCCCTGAATGTGCTCTGCCGGGCCCTGGTCCTGCTGATGGTTGAACTTGTCGATGGCCCAGTCGAGCAGCTGACCGTGGAAGTAGCTGTAATCGATGGCGGCGCTGTCTACCCCGTAAGTGTGCAGCTCACCGTCCCGCTCCAGATAGCAGGCGATGCGATAGTCATCGAGTTCGCAACCGGCGGCAAAACTGGAAAGTGGCAGCAGCTTGGCCGCCAGCCCCTTGCTCTCTTCGCCCCAGTTCTTCTTCTCGCTGATCTTCTTGGCGTTGGGACGGCGGATGGAGCAGTCGTTGTAGGCACCAAAGGCGCGGGGATGGATCGCCACCACCTGCTTGTCGGCATACTCCAGCTCGCACCAGAGGGCCACTTCCGGCTCGATCTGCACCTTCTCGTCACCGCTGACCGCCGCCTCCGGCAGGAACACCGCCTTGTCGCTTAAGGGGAACACCCCAAGCTGGCCCGGGTGACCCGGCACGAAGAAGGGGAACAGCGCCTTGGGCGCCGTGGTATCACGCACCACCACCGCTACGAAGTCTGACGCTTCGCCTGCTTGCTCCAGATGACCGGCGAAATTGCCCGCTACCCCGAGTCCGATAAACTTGCTCTCTGCTGCTATCTGCATCTTGCTCACCTGCATCTTGCCCACGTCAGGTAGCAGGCCCATCGCCCACTACCGCTAAAGTGGCAAGATTAAACCACAAGGCCCCTGCGTTCGCCCAGTCCGGGCCCGTGCTGGTGTGCGCCAACCCGCTTTTTTAGCAGCGGCGAGCCTGCACTTGCGCACCATTTCATCAACGCAGTCACCGTGCTGGAAACAGTGCGTTTCCGGCCTCTCCCCTCTTTCCCCTTGGGACTCAACTTTATATTTGTTAGGCTGCCAGCATGCAAAACAGCGGCGCGCTTGACTGCGCCCCGGCCCATCACGGCAACCCCATCGGAGAGAAAACGGATGATCGACAAACTGGCCTGGCTCACCTTCAAGGATCAGCAGCTGCTCTGCGCCCGCTCCCACGGCAAGGCCATTTACTACATCCCGGGCGGCAAGCGGGAACCGGGCGAAAGCGATGAGGCAGCACTTATCCGCGAGATTGAAGAGGAGCTGGCTGTCACCCTGCAACCCGACACCCTGCGCTTTGCCTGCGAGTTCAGCGCCCAAGCCGATGGCAAACCGGCTGGGGTCGAGGTGCGACTGCGCTGCTACACCGGCGAAGCCAGCGGCACCCCGCTCGCTTCGGCCGAAATTGCCGAGCTGCGCTGGCTCGACAGCACTCATCTCGATGAACTCTCCCCCGTCTCCCGCCTGCTGTTTACCTGGCTGGTTGAGCAGGGGCTGATCCGTTGATACATCGCTCTCACGCCAACCACTGACTGGCAGCACAAGCAGAGCCCCATTAAGCAAACGACGGTTCCCCACACGTTTGCGGCCCGTCCGAAACATAACGACAAGGATGTCAGATGGAAATTCTGGAAGTTAATCGCACAGCGACCAACCAAAGCGCGCTCATCGCCCTACTGCAAGATTGTGTCGATAGCGGCGCCTCGGTCGGTTTTTTACCCCCGCTGTCCATGGAAGAAGGTGTCAGCTACTGGCAAGGGGTGGAGTCGGATCTGGCGGCAGGCCGCCGAAAGCTGTGGCTTGCCCTTGAGCAGCAACAGATCGTGGGGGCCGTTCAGATCGCGCTCTGCGGCAAGGCCAACGGCCACCACCGGGGTGAAGTGGAAAAACTGATGGTGCTGCAAGCAGCGAGAGGTCAAGGCGTTGGCCGTGCGCTGATGCTGGCGATGGAGCAAGGCGCCCGTGAGGCTGGCCGCTCCTTGCTGGTGCTGGATACCCGTGCCGGTGACGTGGCTTCCCACCTATATCGCCAGCTCGGCTATCAGGAAGCGGGCCAGATCCCGGGCTTTGCGCTCGGCGCCGATGGCGAACTCGCGGCAACAGTCATCTTCTACAAACCGCTCTGACCATCCTCTACCCCTTATCCCTTATCCCTTATCCAAAAACAGTAGGGCCGCACTAAACGGCCCAACTGTTTGCAACACTACTGTTTGTTGCAGCGATATGGCTTGCGACAGATTGCCACGATACAGCCATTGCTCCTGTATGCCTCAAAACCGCCAATCGCTCGCCCCAAAATACAACCAAACAAATAGAAAGATTAATTAATGATTAAAACACCCCCCTTTTCTTCTTCATCTATTGACTCATCAGGCGTATCGTGAGAGACCCATTTGATAATCAAATCTATGTTGTTCACTGCCTTGAGGAATAATGGATGCCCACTTTGCCCCGTACAGTTACCTCCCCCAAAAAGTTCATCATCGGTCAACACCTTCTCCCGCAACTCCATGAACACGTTAAAGATTTTGGTGACAATGCGCTGCTCATCAGCGATGAGTTCATTCTTGAGCGGGTGCGGGAAGAGGCCCTGGCGGGGATCCTGCAGGCAGGCCTCAGGGGAGTAGTCGACAAGTTTCGCTACGAATGCACCGAACAGGAGATCCACCGCCTGACCCACCTTGCAGAGCAATATGGCGCGAACGTGATTGTCGGGATCGGCGGTGGCAAGACGCTGGATGTCGCCAAGGCCGTAGCCTTCTATCTGCGCCGTCCGGTTGTGCTGTTCCCGACGATCGCCTCCACGGATGCCCCCTGTACGGCATTGGCAGTGATCTACAACCAGGCGGGAGAATTTGAGCGCTATCTGTTCCTGCCGCAAAATCCGGACGTGGTGCTGGCTGACACGGCCATCATTGCCGCCGCCCCGCCCCGCTTCTTTTCTGCGGGCGTCGGCGATGCCCTGGCCACCTATTTCGAGGCACGCGCCTGCTATCGGGCGGACGGGCTCAATCTGGTCGGCAAGCGTCCTTCACGTACCGGGCTTGGCCTTGCAAAGCTCTGTTACGAGCTGTTGGGGGAAAACATCGAGCTGGCCATGGATGCGATACGCCACCATGTATCGACTCCGGCGCTGGAGCAGGTCATCGAGGCCACCATCTACCTCAGCGGGGTCGGCGCGGAAGCCGGTGGGCTGGCCGCCGCTCATGCTGTCAACAATGGCATATCACTGATCGCGGATCTCCATCGTGCCCAGCATGGCGAGAAGGTGGTCTTTGGCCTGCTGACCCAGCTCGTGCTTGAACGCGCCCCACAACATGAACTTGATGAGGTGTTTCGTATCATCGACTGTGCTGGCCTGCCGATGACGCTGCAAGAGCTTGGGCTCACCCACTTCCATGAAAGCGAGTGGCGCAAGGTGGCGCAGCTGGCTTGCGATCCCCTCGATACCATGGGCAACATGCCGATGACCGTGAGTGAACAGGATGTCTACGCTGCCATGGTAGCGGCCAATGCCATGGCAGAGCGTTATCGCCTCCGCCATCCCCGCGCCTGATTGATTTGCCGCAATCAACGCGGCAAACAGCAAAAAGGCTTGCCCATTGGCAAGCCTTTTTAATCTGCAGCCCATCCCTTGTCGGGATAGACGAAAGTCCGCGTTGACTCAGGGCAGTTTCACCGCTCGCACTTCAACCTCTGGCAGGGCAAAGGCATCTTGCGCGGCGATCAGTTGCAGCTCGTACGCCTGCTGGCGCCAGGTCTCTTGCAGCACCGCATCCACCGAGGCATTGGTGCGCTCGAACGCACTGACCGCATCGTGACCTGCCAGCAGGTTGGCCAGCATCAGGGCGCTGATGAGATCGCCAACACCCACCGGCTGGCGGGCAAAGTCGTAGAGCGGACGGGCAATCAGGTAATCCCCTTGCGGGGTTGCCAGCAGCATCTCGAAGCGGCTGGAGTCCTGCGCCGCACGACCGAGATGCTTGACCAACACCAGCTTGACGCCACGGGCCAGCAGCTGATGGGCGGCGGCGCGGGTCTGGTCCAGATCCGCGAGCAGGGTATCGCAGAGGGTCTCCAGCTCCAGCAGGTTGGGGGCCATCATGTCGGCAACCGGCAGCGCCTGCTCGGTCAGAAAACGGGTGACGCCGGGGGCGACGATACACCCCTTCTCCGGATGGCCCATCACGGGGTCACAGAAATAGATGGCAGCGGGGTTGGCCGCCTTGACGGCCTTGACCACAGTCAGGATCTCGTCTCCCTGCTCGGCGGAGCCGAGATAGCCGCTCAGCACGGCGTCACAGCCACCGAGCACCTCGATATTACCCAATCCCTCAACCAGTGCGCTGATATGGCCAGCTGGCATCGCCATCCCCTGCCACCCCTGGGCATATTGGGTATGGTTGGAAAACTGCACCGTGTTGATGGGCCATACATCCATACCAAGGCGGCGCATGGGGAAGACGGCCGCGCTGTTACCGGCACAGCCAAAGACCACGTGGGACTGAATAGAGAGAACGGATTTCATCTGGAATACCACAGCAAAGGATCAGCAAGGTGGGCAATATATCGGATGAAGATAACGATGCGCCACCTTGGTGCGGGATGAACAGGCAATTTCCTGACTAAAGACAGGTTTTTTGCACCATTTAGCCAAATTCGGAACAGTGAGCGGCGCCATTATGCGCCGCCCCACGTCCGTCATATCCATTGCGCTCAACACCACACTAGCGAGCAAAGTGATAGACCCAACCCTCATCACGAGGCATGTCACTTGGCGGTTGCACCAGTGCGGGCAGCGCAGCCACTTTGCCACCAGCGGCATATTGCAACGCCATCAGGGCGCAGAGCGCCGCATCGTAGCGATCCGTATCCGGTACCACATCATCAGGCAGCAGCGAAGCCAGCTCGGGCCGTGCCGGAGATGCCTTGCCGCCGACTTTGGCCAGTGCCGGATAGACCTCCAGCACGGCGCGGCTGGCCTGCACCTTGGGCACCAGTTGCAGATCCGCAAGATTGGGCAGCATGGAGAGCGCCAGGGTAGCGTTGTTGCCGAGCCGGTCGAAGGTGGCCGAGAGGGGCTTCTTGCCGTACTGCTGATACAGCCAGCGCTCGCAGTCGCGATAGGCGTAGGGGTTGTCTATCTCCCGCTCGGGGGCGGCGCAGCTGTGTGGCTGGCCGTTGAGCAGACCCCGCAAAGCGCGGGGAAAGGCGAGCGGCGCATCGATACCGAGCGCCAGTTGCGGGCAGGCCTCGACCTGCACCAACGCGGTCTCATTTTGCAGGGCCGGACGCAGCAGAGCGGCCAGATCCGGTGCCACCCGCGAGCTCAGGCGAAACAGCGGCGACACCCCGAGCCAGTGCAGGCTGTTTGCATCAGCCTGCCAGCCCACCACGGCCACCGCCTGGGCGCTGCCCTGCCAGCCACGCACATCCCAGCCGATCCCGATTGCACTCATCTGCCCTGCCGTCATCAATTACCTCTTTTTACCTGTCACACGTTGCAAGGGGCACAGGGTAATCAGCAGATGCCCTTAACGCAAAGCGAACCGCCTGGTCAGAACGATTTCTGGAAGTTCACCAGCGGCAAAATGGGGAAAACGCCGTTGGCGGCGTAGTTGGCCAACCCGATCTGCAAGCCATCGAGATGCTGGGTGGCATTGATAAAACCAATCTGGAAGGTGGTGCGCTCGGCATAGTTGACCAGACCGACGTTGGCCAGCGCGTTGCCCTTGGCGATGTTGACCGCCCCCCAGTTGAGCCCCTGCACATTGTTGGCCAGGTTGACCAGCCCCAGATTGACGCCAGTATCCTGCCCTTCGTGCCAGTTGATGGCGTTGATGGCGACCCCGTTAAACTGGTGGCGCACCCGCCCTGCGCCGAGGAAGATCCCGAGTTGCAGACCGCTGAACTGATCCACATCAGACAGCGCGAAGATCGGCAAATCAATGCCCTTCACCTGACCGGTGCGCCCATAGAGCAGCGAGGCGCGGGCCCCCTCTACCTGATGGGAGGCGGGCAAATTGACCCCGGGCAGCGAAATCTGCACCGGAGTACTGGCCTGCGCGACACCGCACAGGGTAAGGGCGCTGCACGCCACTAGCAGGCGGGCCAGTTGCAATCGTGAAAGTGTCATGGGGATTTCCTTGGGCCATTGAGAGTGACCCGATCCTAACAGTCAGGGGAGAGTGTGGGCACACCAGCGGGGACGGGCTGCGTCACGATACGTCACGGCCGCCAGCGGCGGTATCCCGCGATTTTTGGCGGATTGGCACACGGATCAGCACTATCTGGCACTTTTTCGCCTGACATACCGGCCTTTCCTTTCATTGCCTCACTTAACTGCCTAAAATAGCCGCCCTGCTGTAATCGGCATTCATCCATCTAGAGGATTTTCCATGGAGACGTTTTTGCTCGAAGGCCACCCCTTCGTTGCCTTGTGTGACCTTATCAAACATCAGGGTTGGGCCGACTGTGGTGGCTCATCCAAGGCGCTGATCGCCGAAGGTCTGGTAGAAGTAGACGGCCAGATCGAAACCCGCAAACGCTGCAAAATCGTGGCGGATCAAGTCGTCAACTTCAACGGCATGAAAGTGGTGGTCAAAGAGGGCATCAGCCCGGAGATTGGCTAACGCCCCGAGTCAGGGGGCTGCCTCTGACAACCCGCTAGCTGGCCTTGATCGACAAGGTCAGTACAAAGCGCGCCATCGCCTCATCCCCGTTCAATGACGGACAGGTGGCCACCACCTGGATGGGGCGGTTGATGCGCTGACCGGTCGCCAGCGACTCGTCGATCATGGCATCGATCTCCTCCCCCGCTGCGCAGTCAAACTGCACATCCCCTTCCGGGCGTTTCAGAAATTCCCCCTGCACATCCTTGAAGGCGAAGTGCACCTTCTTGCGCCGCTGCCGCCCCTTCTCCATCACCAGCAGACCGCCCACCAGATCGGCGCCGGTCGCCAGTGCACCAAAGTACATGCTGCCCAGATGGTTGCGGGTACGCCAGCCAAGGGGAATGCGAATACGCAGCGCCCTGGCGTTCATCTGTTCGATAACAGGGGCGCAAAATCCGATGACGGGAATGTAGCGCCAGGCAAACAGCCGAAGCGCCAGATTGGCTTTGAAGCGTTGCAAATCCATATGCGAACTGATCCGATGAGTTTGTGTAAACAGCATGTTGCCAGCATGGCAGCTGTTCTACAAGGCTTCCGATGACGCAGGAAGCCTGTAACTCAGTTAAACGGCATTGCGGGTGGCAACACCATCCGCCAGATTGCGCAGCAGCACTTCGGTGTCGGCCCAGCCGATGCAGGCATCGGTGATGCTCTGGCCGACGGTGAGTTCACACCCTTCCACCAGATCCTGACGACCTTCCACCAGATGGCTCTCCACCATCACCCCAAACACCGCCTTGCTACCGGCACGCAGCTGGCCAGCCACATCCTCGGCCACCACCATCTGGTTCTTGAACTGCTTGCTGCTGTTGGCGTGGCTAAAGTCGATCATCACCTTTTGCGGCAGACCGGCCTTCTCCAGCCCCTTCACCACCTCGCTGACATGGGCCGCGCTGTAGTTCGGTTCACGGCCACCGCGCAGGATGATGTGACAATCCGGGTTGCCGCGAGTCGCCACGATGGCGGAGTGGCCATATTTGGTAACCGAGAGGAAGTGGTGCGGCGCACTGGCAGCCCCGATCGCATCGATGGCGACCTTGATGGTGCCGTCAGTGCCATTCTTGAAGCCCACCGGGCAGGAGAGACCGGAGGCCAGCTCGCGGTGCACCTGGGATTCAGTGGTTCGGGCACCGATCGCGCCCCAGCTCATCAGATCCGCCACATATTGCGGAGTGATCATGTCGAGGAATTCGGAGGCGGTCGGCAGCCCCATGTCGTTGAGATCCAGCAGCAGCTTGCGACCAATGCGCAGACCGTCGTTGATCTTGCAGCTGTTGTCGAGGTACGGGTCGTTGATCAGCCCCTTCCAACCCACTGTGGTACGCGGTTTTTCGAAATAGACCCGCATCACGATCTCCAGCTGACCTTTCAGCTCATCGCGCAACGCCTTGAGGCGCTTGCCATATTCCAGCGCGGCCACCGGATCGTGGATGGAGCAAGGGCCAATCACCACCAGCAGACGCTCATCTTCACCGGTCAGGATCCGATGAATGGCCTGACGGGATTCGAAGACCGTATTTGATGCGGTCTCGGTAGCCGGAAACTTCTCAAGCACCGCAACCGGGGGTAATAACTCTTTGATTTCACTGATACGAACGTCGTCGGTTTGATGCTGCATGACAAGGCTTCCTGCTAGATGACTGCGATTAAGAAATCTCAACATAGCCCGCGACAGCGCATGTGTAAATAGGAAATTACAGCAATCGCAAAACTATTTTATGGGTCAATCTTGCAAGTTATTGAAATGATGATATGCGAACTGGCGAGGCGGATAAGAAAGGCAAAAAGGCCCGCTCAGCGCGGGCCCGAAGCGTCGATGATGACGGGTTTGTCAGTGATCAGCCACGCTGGCTGATACTGGCCAGCTTGTCGAAGTAATCCGGGAAGGTCTTCGAGGTGCACTTGGGATCATTGATGGTGACCGGGGTATCCGACAGCGCAACCAGCGAGAAGCACATGGCGATACGGTGATCGTTGTAGGTATCGATCTCGGCGTGCTTGAGCTGGGTCGGCGGGGTCACGGTGATGAAGTCCCGCCCCTCATCGACCTCGACACCCAGCTTGCGCAGTTCGGTCGCCATGGCGTGCAGACGATCGGTCTCCTTCACCCGCCAGTTGTAGATATTGCGAATGGAGGTCGGCCCCTCGGCAAACAGCGCGGCAACGGCGATGGTCATGGCCGCATCGGGAATATGGTTCATGTCCATATCCACCCCGTGCAGCGGCGCCTGCTCAGCCTCGATGAAGTCATCGCCCCAGGTGATGCGTGCACCCATCTTCTCCAGCACGTCGGCGAAGTGGATATCGCCCTGAATGCTGTGCTTGCCGATGCCGGTTACCCGCACCTTACCCTTGATGGCGCCCGCCGCGAGGAAGTAGGAGGCGCTGGAGGCATCCCCTTCCACCAGAAAGTCACCCGGGCTGATGTAGGTCTGGTTGCCCTTGATGTAGAACAGCTTGTAGTTGTCATGTTCGATGACCACCCCGAACTGCTTCATGATGTGCAGGGTGATGTCGATGTAGGGCTTGGAGACCAGCTCCCCCTTGATGTGGATCCGGGTATCACCGGCCGCCATCGGCGCCGCCATCAAAAACGCGGTCAGGAACTGGCTAGAGACTGAGCCATCGACATGGACATCGCCGCCCCACAGCCCCTTGGCGTCCACCACCAGCGGCGGATAGCCATCTTTTTTCAGGTACTGGATATGGGCACCCGCTTCACGCAGGGCATCCACCAGATGGCCAATGGGGCGCTCTTCCATGCGCGGCTCACCGCCCAGGGTATATTCACCGGAGCCGAGGCACAGCGCGGCGCAGAGCGGACGCATGGCGGTACCGGCGTTGCCGAGGAACAGATTAACCGGCTCTTTCACCGCAAAGCTGCGGCCCAGACCGTGCACGGTGCACTCGGTCTTGTCGGCGGAGAGCTTGTACTTGACCCCGAGCTGGGTCAGCGCAGCCAGCATATGACGAATGTCATCGCTGTCGAGCAGGTTGGTCAGACGGGTGGTGCCACGGGCCAGCGCCGCCAGCAGCAGCGCACGGTTAGAGACACTTTTGGAGCCGGGCAGATTGACCTCACCGGCCACACGAGAAATGGGTTCCAAACGCAACGAATTCATAGACTTCCTGTGCTATCTCAAAATAAACGCCTGTCCGGACGTTAACAGCCTGCGTCCCGCTCGGCAAGGGCACTTTCAGGGGAAATCCCACGGCGAACGCCAGCGCGCTGGTTCTGTTGAAAAAAAGACGCCGGAGTCTCCCCTGCGTCTTGAATCACTGCAAAAAGCTGGAAGCGGCTCATGGGCTATCACGAGAGGCCGCCTGCAAGCAGGTGAGTGGTTTCTTCTCAGCCGTGGCGCTTGGCAAAGCCATCCATAAAGCTCACCAGCGCTTTTACCCCATCCAGCGGCATGGCGTTATAGAGGCTGGCACGCATGCCACCGACGATGCGGTGCCCTTTGAGGGCCAGCAGGCCTGCGGCTTCCGATTCAGTCAGGAACTGCTTGTCCAGCTCGGCATTTTTCAGCTGGAACGGGATGTTCATCCGCGAACGGCAGCTGACATCCACCTGATTGCCGTAGAAGCTCGACTGATCGAGATAGTCGTACAGGAAGTCCGCCTTCTCCTTGTTGCGCGCTTCCATCGCCTCGAGGCCACCCTGTTCCTTGAGCCACTCGAACACCAGACCGGCCAGATACCAAGCGTAGGTGGGCGGCGTGTTGAACATGGAGTCGTTCTTGGCGGTGAGCTTGTAGTCGAAAATCGAGGGCACATCGGCTCTCGCCTGATCCAGCAGGTCATCGCGCACAATGGCAATAGCCAGCCCGGACGGCCCGATATTTTTCTGGGCACCGGCATAGATGATGCCAAAGCGGCTCACATCCATGGGACGGGAGAGAATGGTGGAGGAGAGATCCGCCACCAGCGGCACCTCGCCGGTAGCCGGGATGTCAAACATCTCGATGCCGTCGATGGTTTCGTTCGGGCAGTAGTGAACATAGGCCGCATCGGCGCGAAACGCCGGGGTCGGCAGCAGGTGGGAAACCCCCTGCCCGTTCTTGGCAACACCTTGGAAGGTCTGGATATCGCCATACTTTTTGGCTTCATCCACCGCACTCTGGGACCAGACACCGGTCAGCAGGAAGTCAGCTTTCTTGTTGGCGCCGCCCAGCAGGTTCATGGGCACGGCAGAGAACTGGCCGCGACCACCGCCGTGCATGAACAGCACCTTGTAGTTGTCCGGCACCGCCAGCAGGGATCGCAGATCTGCTTCGGCCTTCTCGGCGACCGCCATGTAGGGCTTGCCGCGATGGGAAAGCTCCATGACCGAGGCTCCCAGCCCCTGAAAATTACAAAATTCGCGCTGGGCGCGCTCCATGACTTCAACCGGCAGCATGGCGGGGCCGGCGCAGAAGTTGTAAATCTGTTTGCTCATGACGCTTTCCGTGAGTGGATGAGAGGAATCGATGACTTGTCAGGTTTTACACAAGAGCCGCCACCGGATCAAAGGCTTTTTGGGAGCTGGCTCAACCTTTTACCGTCACGCTGCATCCCCCATGCAGCAGAAAAAGCCCTGAACGGGTCAGGGCTTGCAGGGAACATGCACAGAAATGGCGGGCAGAGCGCATAAACGACCACAGCTGCGCCGTTTCTGACAAATTTACAGTTTGGCGGTGAGCTCCGGCAGCAGGGTGAAGAGATCCCCCACCAGCCCGTAGTCCGCCACCTGAAAAATGGGCGCCTCGCTGTCCTTGTTGATGGCCACGATCACCTTCGACTCCTTCATCCCCGCCAGATGCTGGATGGCCCCCGAGATACCGACCGCGATATAGAGCTCAGGCGCCACCACCTTACCGGTCTGCCCCACTTGCAGATCGTTGGCGACATACCCCGCATCAACGGCGGCCCGCGACGCACCCACCGCCCCCCCCAGCTTGTCGGCCAGCGCTTCTATCAAAGCAAACTGCGCCTTGGAGCCAAGGGCTCGCCCACCTGAGACCACCACCCGGGCGGCGGTCAAATCTGGTCTGCTGGAGCGCACCGCACGACGCTCGACCAACCGGGTACGACCAGCGAATTCGGGCACGACCAAGCGTTCGATGAGAGCCTGCCCGCCCGTCGCCGCCTTGGCAAAAGCGGTGGCCCGCACCGTCATCACCTTGACCGATGCAGAGCTTGCCACTCTGGCGATGGCATTACCCGCATAGATGGGGCGCAGGAAGGTGTCGCTGCTCTCGATGCCGATCACCTCGGAGAGCATCTCCACCCCGAGCCGGGCCGCCACCTGTGGCAGCAGCGCCTTGCCCATGGCACTCGCCGCCATCAGGCAGTGGCTGTACCCCTGACACCAGCTGGCCAACAGCTTGTCGACCCCATCAAGCAGCCTGTCAGCCAGCCGGGGATGTTCGGCAAGCAGCACCTTGTCGACACCGCCGATACCTGCCGCCTCTTCACCCGCCTCGGTCAGCCCCTGACCCAGCAACAGCAGATCGATCTGACCGCCGATGGATGCGGCGGCGGTGACCAGTTGTGCCACGTTGTCGGCCAGATGGCCCTGATGATGTTCGGCAATGATCAGCACGCTCATGGCAGCTCCTTAGCGTCATTAGTCAATCGTTCCATCCCCTGCATCAGCGCACTAGACCCAAGCTCGACGACGAGTCGCACCTGACGATGTTCAGCTATCACCAGGGCATTCATGGCAGCACCTTCGCTTCGTGTTTGAGTTTGTCCACCAGCTCGTCCACCGAGCCCACCTTGATCCCGGCGCTGCGGGTTGGCGGCGCCATCACTCCGAGCAAACGGGTCTGGTTGGCCACCTCAACGGCGAGTGTCGAGAACGGGGCGCTATCAAGCGGCTTGCGCTTGGCCTTCATGATGTTGGGCAACGAGGCAAAACGCGGTTCATTCAAACGCAGATCGGCGCTCACCACCGCAGGCAGCGGCATTCCCAGGGTCTCCAGTCCGCCGTCGATTTCGCGGGTCACCAGCAGCTCCCCCGCTTCCACCTTGAGGACGGACGCGCAGGTCGCCAGCGGCCACTCATTGAGGGCTGCCAGCATCTGGGCCACCTGATTGTTGTCCGAATCGATGGACTGCTTGCCGAGCAGCACCAGATCCGGTTGCTCCTGCTCACACACCTTGTGCAAGGCGCGGGCGACGGTCAGCGGGGCGAGCGTCTCGTCAGTCACATAGTGGCGCGCCCGATCCGCCCCCAGCGCCAGCGCATGGCGCAGCTGCTCGGCGGCAGCGTCCGGGCCAAAGGTCACCACCACCAGCTCGCTGGCGACCCCGGCTTCCCGCAGCCTGACCCCCTCCTCCACCGCAATTTCACAAAAGGGGTTGATCCCCATCTTCACATTGGCGAGCTCCACGTCGGAGCCGTCTCCCTTCACCCGGATCTTGACGTTGTAGTCGACTACCCGTTTGATCGCGACCAGCAGCTTCATGGGGTCATGCCTCGTCTGTTTGGATTGAATTCATTAGATTGCCTCTGCGCTTGTTGCAGTACGCCTTTGCCTGATTTTTTGCTTTTTGTTGCTCAGTTTTGCTTACAACTGCTTTACGTTTACGTAAACTACCAGCATTACCCTAGGCCAACCAGAGCGCAGAGGCAAGATGGAACGGGAAGCAATGGAATTTGATGTCGTCATCGTCGGCGGCGGTCCGGCGGGGCTCACTGCAGCCATAGCCCTGAAGCAGCAGGATGCCACTCTTTCGGTCTGTCTGCTGGAGAAGGGGGCCGAAATTGGCGCCCACCTGCTCTCCGGCGCCCTGTTTGATCCCGTCGCCTTGCAAGAGCTGCTGCCGGATTGCTGGCAGCAAGCGCCGCTCGGCGTACCGGTCAGCGACGATCAGGTACATCTGCTGCAAAGCGAGCTCCGATCCCTGCAACTGCCCGCCTGGGCGGTGCCGCCACGGATGCACAATGACGGCTGTCACATCGTCAGCCTCGGCAATCTCTGCCGCTGGCTCGGCCAGCAGGCGGAAAAACTGGGAGTCGAAATATACCCGGGGTTTACCGCCAGCGAACTTATCATGGAAGCGGGCCGGGTCAAGGGGGTTATCACCGGCGATCTGGGACTGGATCGCGCGGGCAACCCGAAAGCTGATCATGTGCCCGGCATGGCGCTGCTCGGCCGCTACACCCTCTTTGCCGAAGGGGCACGCGGCCATCTTGGCAAGCAGCTGATCGCCGACTTCAATCTGGCAAGCCCTGCCCAGCCCCAACACTATGCCATCGGCTTCAAAGAGCTGTGGCAGCTGCCGGCAGGTCAAGGCAAGGCGGGACAGGTGCTGCACGGTAGTGGCTGGCCCCTCGGCAAGCAGGGCGGCGGCGATAGTCACGGTGGTTTCTATCTCTATCAAATGGAGGGGGATCAGGTGGCGGTCGGGCTGATTGTCGATCTCAACTACCAGAATCCCTGGCTCAGCCCGTTCGACGAATTCCAGCGCCTCAAACATCACCCGCTTATCGCCGACCTGCTGCAAGGGGGGGAGCGCATCAGCTACGGCGCCCGCGCCATCACCAAAGGGGGCTGGCACGCCCTGCCCCGCATGCACTTCCCGGGCGGCCTGCTGATCGGTTGTGATGCGGGCACCCTCGACTTCTCCCGTATCAAGGGGATCCACACCGCCATGAAATCGGGGATGCTGGCGGCAAAAACCGTCGCGATGGCACTGCGGGGGGGCGATGAGGGGGGACGGGATCTGGCCCAGTATGGCGACGAGCTGCAGCTGAGCTGGCTGGCCCGCGAGCTCAAGGCGGCGCGCAACTTTGGCGCGGCCCTCCATCGCTATGGTCCCTGGTTGGGCGGCGCCTTCAACTGGCTGGAGCAGCAGCTGTTTGGCGCGAACTTGCCCTTCAAACTGCCCGGCTCTTTTACCTTATTAGATAGGGAGCCTGATTATCGCCAGCTGCGCATGGCCAGCCGCTGCGAACCCATCCATTACCCCAAACCTGATGGCAAGCTGAGCTTTGACAAGCTCTCGTCTGTGTATCTCGCCAACACCAGTCACGACGAGGATCAGCCCTGCCACCTCAAACTGCAGGACGAACGCATTCCGGTAGAGGTCAATCTGCCCACCTGGGCTGAACCCGCCCAGCGCTACTGCCCGGCCGGGGTATTTGAAGTGCTGGAAACGGAAGGCGCGGCAACACTGCAGATCAACGCCGCCAACTGCATTCACTGCAAAACCTGCGACATCAAGGATCCCAGTCAAAACATCGTCTGGACACCGCCACAGGGGGGATCCGGCCCTAACTATCCCAATATGTGATGAAGTCCAGCGATACCAATATGCGGTGACATCAAAGATACTCAGCCCCAAAACATCACATGGACACCGCCACAGGGGGGATCCGGCCCCAATTATCCCAATATGTGATGACGTACAGCGATACCAAGATGCGGTGACATCAAGGATACTCAGCCCCAAAACATCACATGGACGCCGCCACAGGGGGGATCCGGGCCCAACTATCCCAATATGTGATGCAGCGGGGCGATAGCAAAAGATTGCCCCAGCCATCCTTCCCCCCTGTCAGGCACAGGTTCGACCCCACACGGCCGCTCAGCTGATCCGACCTCGCTGCTTTTTTAAACAAACACGCCAGACCCCCTATGAATTGGCCCTGACAAGCGCGGCCCGCCCCTGTATAGTTCGCCGCATTCAGGTTTTCCATCGGCCCGTTTTGCTTATCCACGGGATCGCTTTCTGTGCGATCTAGGCCGCATGACCTGTGCAACCATCCCTGATGACCCATGACTTTTTAAGGGGGGACAGATGATCACCGCCTACATTCTCAATAACAAGGTGCTGGACATAGTCACGCTCGGGCCTGACGACATAGTGCCTGACAACACGATCTGGCTGGATGCCTACAAACCAGACACGGCAGAGCGAGAATGGTTGACGGGCCTGTTTCTGGAAGAGGTTCCCGACAAGGAAGAGCTCGACGACATCGAAGCATCTGCCCGTTTTTACTGGGATACCGATGGTCTGCACATTCACTCTCTGTTTCCCCAGCGGATCGGCCGTGACACCAAAGGTGTCCACGTCTCCTTTACCCTGCGCAATAACCTGCTGATCAGCATTCGTGAAGATGATATCGGGCTGGTGCGCCTGCTGCGCCACTATATGCGCCAGGATCGGCTGGAGGTGGAAGATGCCCTCGATGTGTTGCTCGAGGTGCAAAATCTCAAGGTGGAGTACCTCTCTGACCTGATCGAAGATGGTTACAAGACTCTGGAAAATACCGCCGATCAAATCTTCGAGCCTGACCAAATCAATTCAATGCTCAAGGAGTTGATGGCACAGGAAGAGGCCAACGGCCAGATCCGTCTCTCCCTGCACGATACCCGCCGCGCCCTGCGCTTCCTCAAGCGCAGCCTGCGCCAGCGCATGAGCCTGGAGCAGAACAAGTGGATCGACGAGATGCTGCACGACGTGGAATCGCTGTTGCCCCACACCCAGTTCCTGTTCGACAAGATCAACTTCCAGCTGGAGGCCTCCATGGGGGTCACCAATCTGGAGCAGAACAAGGTGATCAAGATCTTCTCGGTAGCAGCCGTGATCTTCCTGCCGCCGACCCTGATCGCCAGTATCTACGGCATGAACTTCGGCCGCATGCCGGAGCTCGCCTGGGAGTATGGTTATCCCATGTCGCTGGTGCTGATGGTGATGTCATCGCTCGGCACCGGCCTCTTCTTCAAGCGCAAAGGCTGGCTGTAACGCCGCTGACGCGCGCTGCGATATCTGCAGAAACGAATTGGGGGGCATGGCCCCCCGATTAATTCGCGCAGCTTCCAACGCCTTGCAAAGGGCTCTCCATCGCCCCATATCCTCTCAATCACTCCATTCACGTGGATAACGGGCAACCATGACCCTCTACCCCGAACACCGATATGACGATCACGGCCAGTTGCGCCCGCCGCTCTGGTTCTGGCCTATCGCCCTGCTGCTGACCCGCTCGGTCTGGCTGTTTCTGATGGCGGGCGTCACCCGCGAGAGCGGCAGCGAGATCCTGACCCTCTTCTATCCGGACAAGATCACCCTCTACATCAGTTTGTTGACCGACGTACCCGCCATGCTGGCGCTGCTCGCCTGCGGGGGCACCTATCAACAGACCCAAAGCATCCGCGCCAGACTCAGGCGCCACAGCCCGACCCTGTTGCTCTGCTCTGCCGTGAGCGGCCTGCTGATGCAGCTGCACAGCCTCAATCTGCAGAAGTGGTCGTTCAGCTGGCCCACCGCGCTGGTGCTGGTCGCCAGCCTCTGGTCCCTCTGGTATCTGCTGCGCAGCCGCCAGTTGCGGGAATATGCCGCCGACCAGCCCCACTAACGGGGCTGACATCCTATTGGCGAGTGACCCGGATCTGCAGAGTCTGGCGCTCGTTCTGGCTGCCTCGCCCTCCCTGTAGCCGGGTGCCAAGGCTGCTCCCCTGATCCGCAGAACTGGTCGAGAGCTCCCCCACCGTCAGCCACTGGCCAGGAGCCCCGCTGACCTCAGTGGCACTCTGCCCACGATTGATGGTGCCCTGATCCAGCCTCGCCTGTTCACTGCTCAGCGCAATCTGCACCCCATCGCCAATCAAGGTGGCCGTGGCATAAAGGCCGTTGACAAGCGGCATCATCCCCACCACGCCCCCCCCGTTCCACTGGTAGAAGGTGACCGGCTGATAGGAGCCCATCTGCAGCAGCACGGGACGGCCTGAAAGCCCACGCACCTGCCAGCTGTCGTTCTGGCTGCGTTGGTACTGCTGGGCGTTGCCATCGAGCAGCCACTGCCGTTTGGCCTCGTCACGACTGATTGAACCCCCCAGTTGCTGACCACTGGCGGCACCATCCACCCGCCACTCGATAAGCAGGCTTTGCGGCGGCTGGTTGATCTGGGCCAACGTGGCTTCGGCCTCTTGCAGCTGGGCTGGTGTTCCACTCAGCACCAGCTGGTTACCCATGGCGCTCACCCCAAGCTGGGGGTAGATCTCCTTGAGGGTCTGCACCGCCGCCTGCGCCTCGAAGACCGGGATCACTTTCACCTCGGCCCACAGCGACGGGCTCCAGAGCCCCATCATGCAGCCAAGCCACAGCAGCACCCTGCGGCCAACCTTGCCCATCCGATCCATTGTGTTCTCCTCGCTCTCTGTTTTCTCTCTGCTCAGGCGTAGACCCACGCCCGCAGCCAACTGTTCTGCCCTACTCGGTTCACCCGTTGATGATGAACCCGGCGGTTGCCAAAAAACAACCGGGAATGCAGCAACCTCGTGATTTGCCACGGTATGAGGCTCTCATTCCACGCCCATTATCGCGTAAGATAGCGCCCTCATATTTGCCCACGCGGAATCCATCATGTTGAAACAGCTGTTGTTACTCCCCCTCGCCATGCTGCTGGGGGCCTGCTCCTTGACCCAGTACAACGTCAGCGAGGCCGAAATCAACCAGTACCTCAAAGATCAGGTCTCTTTTGAAAAACAGCTGGGGATCCCCGGCATCATGTCGAGCAAGATCCGCCTGGACGAGATGCAGAGCCGTATCGGCCGCAAGCAACCGGATCGCATCGAGCTGGACGCCGCTGGCGACCTGCAGGTGAGCAGCCCGCTCGGCAGCCAGCAGATGAAGATCCGCTTTATCCTGAGTGCCCGCCCGGACTATGTGGCCGACCAGGGCGCCATCTATCTGCGCGACCTTGAGCTGCTCTCGGTCAAGACCGAGCCAGCCGATATCGGGGCCGCCCTCACCCCGCTGCTGCCCACCTTCAATCAATCGCTCTCCCTGTTCCTGTCGCAGACGCCGGTCTATCGCCTCGACAGCAGCCGCAAGAACGAAGCTAGGATCAAAGACAAGGTCGAAGCCCTCAAGGTAGAGCCGGGCCGTCTGGTGATCCCGTTCAAGGTGCTCTGATCCCCGCCGCACTGGCAGTTTCATCGCAATAAACAGATAACCGTCCTCTTCGACAACGCACATCCGCTTTAACGTGCTATCGATCGGGGCGGTTTTTTACTTCTCAAGTCCCCTCCGACACAGCATAATGCAGACCATTCTCATTTAGATTCGTCATGAGAAGCGTCAATAATAAAACCAATGGTGAGAAGGGACATGAGAAAAACCGTACTGGTTCAGGCGATTGCCTGCGCATTGATCAGCGGCGCCGCACACGCAGCCGTCAAGGTCGAAGACAAGACATTCAATACCGCCGCCAACATGCTGGCCTATACCGAATTCGAGCTCTCCGGTGAGCCGCTGGCCGAAGCGCTGGGGCTGGATCTGGATGTGCTGGATGCCAACCGTGCCGATGAGCCGACCCCGTTCGACTTCGCCGCTGGCATCGAATCCTACGAATACTCCGAAGAGGCGATGTACGCCCTCAACTACCAATCCGGCATGGGCCCTCATCTGGTGAACGGGCCGCAAAACCTGGCCCGTGGTGGCACCATGGCCGATCTCGGCAAACGGGTGATGGCCATGGCTGACGCCGTTGGCTTCCCGGCTGATGAAGTGCCCCAAGGCATGTATCCCCTCTCCCTGCCCTACGCCTCCGCCAATCCGGAGTTTGCCCAGGCCGTCAACGCCACCCCGGTCAATGGCGACCAGATCACCATCAAGACCGCCAAAGGCACCGAGAAAACCGTCAAGACCCAGGTGCCGGCTTACTTCCGCGACTACAGCACCCTGCGCTGGAGCGGCAGTGACAACCTGCTGGTGCCCGCAGCCGTGGGCGGCATCCTGCTCAAAGAGGTGATGTGGTCGCAGGACTTCCTCGGCGGCATGCACGTGGCCGAGACCGATGAAGAGGTAGAAGCCGCCTCCGCCACCATGGATCAGGATGGCAAGCACAAGCTGGGCGTCTCTGCCGCCGACGGCTTCAACGGCATGATGCTGACCGAGCAATCCATCGACAAGCTGGCCATCATGCAAAACCAGCTCGGCTTCGATGGCAAGCAACTGGGTGCCAAGATCACTCCGCAGTACGATCCGGCCAAGGGTGTGATCTACTTCCCCCATCAGGTGAAAGTGACCGAAACCAGCAATAACGATGCCGGAGCCATCGGCAAGCTGGAGGTGGTGGATGGCTCCGCCCAACTGCGCGATGCCTGGATGATGCTGTGGCCACTCTCCGAGTTCTATGCCTTCAGCGATCAGCGCAGCGCCAATACCAACCAGAACCCGGCCTTCCACGCCGTGTTTGACGGCGCGCCGTTTGCCGCCGCACCGGCTGCCAACCAGGCCAATGACTTGGCCAAGGCCGTCGCGGGCAGCGATGCCTTCTCGCTGGCGATCAATCTCTCCAACCTCACTTTCAAGAACCTGGCGGCCCTGCACTTTGATGCCAAGGCTGGCACCCTGGTCGACAGCTGGCAGGCAGGCAAACAGGGCAAGCACGTCACCACCTTTGACGCCGCGTACGCTCTGGTCGCCCTGCAGATCTTCCAGCGCGCTCAGGATGCGCTGCCGGTCGGTTACGCCGCCGGTGACAATGGCGAGCTGAACCTCAAGACCAAGCAGGGGCAGCAGGCGCTTGAGCTTATCCGCAAACAGGCCGATTTCATCCTTGCCAACCTCAAGGGCAAGAATGGTCTGGTGCATGACGGCGTCACCCTGGGTGGCAAGCTCGATGCAGGCCACTCCATCGATGCGCAGTTCGCGGCCATCCGTGGCCTGACCGCTGCGTTCTTCGCCACCTCTGATGCCAAGTACCGCACTGCCGCCCGCGAGCTGTTCATCGCGGCTGACAAGGCCTACTTCAATGCCAAGGCGGGCACCTGGTTGGCTGGCAAACAGGGTGAATACACCCCCTGGACCCAGGCTGCCATCTCCGGCGCCCTGCGCTCTGCCATGCTGAACCTGCGCAACGAAGGGGCAGAGCAGGCGCCCGAGCTGGAGCTGGCCAAGCTGACCGGTCAGTACGTCAGCTGGTTCCGTGGCACCGTCAACGGCGGCATGCAGATGGCCGAGTGGATCGGTGACTCTGGTGAGAACATCATCGAAGGTGCCGGCAGCGACACCGATGAAGATGGGGTACCGCAAGTAACCGCCGCCGGCGGCAAGCACGGTACCGCCATGGTGATGGCCGCCAAAGCGGTGGTCAGCGAGTAATCATCGCCATTCACCCGGATGAAAAAGGGAGCCAAAATGGCTCCCTTTGCATTACAGCGTCTGACACAGTTTCAAGGTCTTTCCTCAAACCAGCTTGTCCAGCATCTCCTTGGTCACCAGCACGATCCCCTGCTCGGAGCGGTAGAAACGACGAATATCCTCATCGGCATTCTCGCCCACCACCAGCCCATCGGGCAGCACACATCCTTTATCCACCACCACCCGGCGCAGACGGCAACCTGCCCCCACTTCAACCCCCGGGAAAATGATCGCCTGATCCAGGGTACAAAAAGAGTGAACCCGGACATTGGTAAAGATCACCGAATTGAGCACGAAGGAGCCACTGACGATGGCGCCGCCAGCAAACATCGAGTTGATGGTCATGCCGTGCTGACCGTTGCGGTCCTGCACAAACTTGGCCGGTGGCGTCAGGGTCTGGCTGGTCCAGATCGGCCAGTTTTCATCATAGATATCGAGTTCGGGCACCACAGAGGCGAGATCCATGTTCGCCTCCCAGAATGAGTCCAGGGTCCCTACATCACGCCAGTAAGGCGCTTGCCCCTCACGGGCGCCGACACAAGACATATTGAAGGGATGGGCATAGGCCTTGCCTTCCTCAACGATACGGGGGATCAAGTCCATCCCGAAATCATGTTTGGAGTCCTGATTGAGAATGTCTTCCTCCAGCAGTTGATAGAGGTACTCCGCCTCGAAGATATAGATCCCCATGGAGGCGAGGGAGCGATCATCCCGACCCGGCATGGCGGGCGGATTGGCCGGTTTCTCGACAAAAGCGCGGATCTTGCGCTGCTCGTCAATGTCCATGACCCCGAAGGCAGACGCCTCGGCCCGTGGCACCTCGATACAGGCCACCGTCACTTTGGCGCCAAGGCGCACATGGTCGAGCAGCATGGCGGCGTAGTCCATCTTGTAGATGTGATCCCCCGCCAGCACCACTATGTATTTGGGACCGTAGTCACGAATGATATCGACGTTCTGATAGATGGCATCGGCGGTGCCGCGATACCAGTGCACCTCGTCCACCCGTTGCTGGGCAGGGAGCAGGTCGATGAATTCGTTCATCTGGTAACGCAGGAAGGACCAGCCCGATTGCAGGTGACGCAGCAGGCTGTGAGATTTGTATTGTGTCACTACACCCACCCGGCGGATCCCCGAGTTGATGCAGTTGGAGAGCACAAAATCAATGATCCGGAATTGGCCACCGAAATGGACGGCAGGCTTGGCTCGGTTAGCGGTCAACTGTTGCAAGCGACTGCCACGTCCCCCCGCCAGCACCAGTGCCATACTCTGATTTAACAATTGTCGTGCTTTGGCACTATTTTCTGGCTCTAGCAACATGATTTACCTCTGCCCTGTTTGATCTATTTTCAACCTATCTTCGCTGGTTTAGAGGACGCTGAAAGTGGTTTCACTCACATTTAACCGATCTCAATTGGCCCTTTTCGCCAAGTTGCGAGGAATAGCATGATTTGATCTGCAAGCTTGGTTAAAATTCCCCCATAAAGCAGCCACTTCAAGGATGATAAGATGGTTCACAAGCTCGGACGCCCCCTCTTTCTGATCGCTATCATAGTGAGCATATCCCTGCTGCTACTGCAAGCAGCCTGGTTGGCTATTCAAAGTACCCCATTGACCCTTGCCATCATTGTGAGCACCACCCTGATCGGCATGATCCTGTTGCTGGTTATGGCCATCCGCACCCTACACGTCTTGACCCAACATCAGGAGCTGAGCTGGGTCAAAGCGATCAGAGCACGGGACCCGTCACAGCTCGGTGAACCCTCCTCGCAAGAGGTGCTGCAACAGCTGCTGGAGCAGTTTGACAGTGCCGAACAGAGTGCCCATCGCCAACTGACCGAACTGAACAATCTGGCTACCACCGACGAACTCACCCAGCTACTCAACCGTCACGCGTTTCGCCGTGACATGACCGAGCTGCTGCAGCGGGATCAGGATACCCAGACCGCCACCCTGGTGCTGATCCGTGCTACCGAGCTTGGCAAGATCAATGCCCAGCGCGGCTTCCAGTCCGGTGATGCCTATATCAAGGACATGGCAACCCTGATCAAACGAGTCGTGAGCCGCTTCCCGGGCAATCAGGTCTATCGCATCTCGGGAGCCGATTTCGCAGTACTGGTGCAACCGGTGGCCAATATCCCGCCCCACTTGCTGGGGCAGGATTTGAAGATGGCCTTCGATCACTATCAGGATCAACATGAACTGGAGAGCACTGCCTACTCGGGGCTGACCAAACTCAACAGCGGCCAGAAAATCGAAGCGGTACTGGCCAGAGCAGACTTGGCGCTGGCCCGCGCCCAGACCGAAACCATCAATGGTTGGGCTATTCAACAAGATGACAACGTCTCTGACCTGCAGGGACAGCATCACTGGCGCGAAGTGCTGACCGAGGTGCTGGCACAGGAGCGCCTCAGCTTTACCTATCAGCCGATCCAGCCACTGCATCGCAGCATGCTGGCCTACAACGAGATATACACCCGCTTCAGCGGCAACGATGGTACTGCCCTGCCCACTGACACCCTGTTTGCCATGGCTCAGCGACTCGATCTGGTGATGCGACTGGAACAACTGGTCATTACCCATATCATGCGTCAATACCGGGCTTTTGGTGCGAATCAGAGCCGCTGGGGGATCAACCTCTCCCCTAACCTGCTGCAAAACAGTGCCTTTTTGATCTGGCTCGACCGCCAGTTGATCAAGGATCCCAACACCAGTGCCAATCTGGTATTCGAACTGGATGAAGAAAACCTTGAGCGCAACCTGACCGGCGCCAAGCGGGTGTTTGAGCTACTGCGCCGCAACGGCAGTCGCTCGGCCATCGCCAACTTCGGCAAGGGGATCGGCTCCTTCACCCTGTTTCGCGAACTCAAACCTGACTATATCAAGCTGGATCCGGCCCTGATCACCGGGCTGGAGCAGGATCAGACCAATCAGCAGTTCGTGCGGATGATCGTTGATGTGTCACACCGGATGGGATGCCAGGTGATTGCAGAAGGAGTAGAGCAGCTTGGCCAGAAACAGCTGCTGCAGGGGATGTATGTGGATGGCTTGCAAGGCTATCTGATCGCCCGGCCGCAACCGTTGCGACCGGATATCAGCCAGATCGGACTGTTTACTGAGGATGTTTCAACTTCAACAGGGTCAGAATGATGTCGTTGAGCTGGCGGTAACGTTCCAGCTCCTTCTGATCGTAGCGGGTCGCCAGCGTGGTGGGGTTATGGCGATTTTTGAGGTAACGGTTGATCTGCAACCGGTTGAACCCCGCCACCTGATAGACCTGCCCCAACAGGGTATTGAGCTCATCATGCGCCAGACCTGCTCGGGCCAGATATTGGCTATCGGCCGGGCTCTCGGTCTGGTGGCTCCACTTGCCGATACGACCGCTCTCCTGCAAATAGCTCAGCCACTGCTCAAGATACACCGGCTTGCAGCCCGCCAGCAGACTGAAAAATCCCACCGCATCGCAACGGCAGCCGCTCAAGAGTGTCACCGCCAATTCATCGTCGTCACACTGGAAGGTCACAGGCCCAGCTTGCGCCCAGTCAAGCGCCTGCAGCCGGATCTCGGCTCGTCCTCCCGCCACTCCTGTTACGTCGAATACAAACATGGCGCGCCCCCTTTGGCAAAAGGTTGATGATGGACCATCCCCCAGGCAGGTGCAAAGGCAAATCGTCGTTTAACGCATCATTGGGCCCAATCGACCATAAAAAAGGCTCTGTCCCAATTATGTGTTGAAAGGCTAAGCTTGAAGTAGGCCATCACCTTGAGGTCTACCATCATGGATACCCCAGCCTTTCAACACCTGTTGTCTCTCTTTCCACAGCTTACCCTGCGCCAACGCCGTGTTGCTCAGCAGGAGATCTCTGCTCCCCACACCATTACCTCACTCAATACCCAGCTACCTGCATGCAGTGGTTGCCCACATTGTCAGGCCGATGCCAATCAGTTGGCTCCCTGGGGATGGAGTCGGGGACTACGCCGCTACCGTTGCAAACGGTGTCTGCGCACCAGCACCGTGCTGACCAGGACCCCCTTGGCCAGATTACGTAAAGCTCAGTGCTGGGAAGACTACGCGCAAGCCCTCATTGAAGGACTGACTGTCCGCCGGGCAGCTCTGCGTTGCGGGGTCAGCAAGAACACTGCCTTCCTCTGGCGCCACCGCTTCTTGCGTGCCATGGCCGCCCATCAAGCCACACGGGAAGAGGGCATCGTTGAGGTCGATGAGACCTTCTTCCTCGAGTCGTTCAAGGGGCAACGGGGACTGCCGCGTCCGGCACGGCATCGCGGTGGTAAAGGGCGAACCCGGGGAACCGGGCCG
>NZ_NKWE01000031.1:0-138389 GCF_006243315.1 Aeromonas sobria | reverse complement strand
CACGTAATTGGGACATAGCCTAAAGAAAAGGGCCGGATATCACGGATATCCGGCCCTTTTTGCATCTTGGGTAACGCGGGGTTAGCGAGCCTGTTTGCTCAGGCGCACCTGCGCGGCCTCGGCCAGCATGGCCAGCAGGGTTTCGGTGTCGCTCCACGACAGGCAGGCATCAGTGATGCTCTGGCCAAAGGTGGCCGCGCAGCCGTTCTCCACATCCTGACGCCCTTCCACCAGGAAGCTCTCGGCCATGATACCGGCGATGCCGGTGCGGCCGCGGCGCAGCTGATCGCAGATATCTTGCGCCACCAGCAGCTGACGACGGTGATCCTTCATGCTGTTGCCGTGGCTGAAATCGACCACCAGACGCTCCGGCAGCCCCACATCGGCCAGCGCTTCGCACGCTTCATCGACACTGGCGGTGTCGTAGTTGGGGCGGTGGCCGCCACGCAAGATCACATGACCAAAGGGGTTACCGGCGGTGCGGTAGATGGTCATTTTGCCGTCCTTGTCCGGTGAATAGAAGATGTGGCTGTGACGGGCGGCGCGCACCGCATCGATGGCGATGCGGGTATTGCCGTCGGTGCCGTTCTTGAAGCCGACCGGGCAGGAGAGGGCCGAAGCCATCTCGCGGTGTACCTGGGATTCGGTGGTGCGTGCGCCGATGGCGCCCCAGGTGATGAGATCGCTAATGTACTGGCCGGTCACCATATCGAGGAACTCGGTGGCGGTGGGCATGCCGATCTCGTTGATGTCGACCAGCAGCTTGCGCGCCAGTTTCAGCCCTTCGTTGACGTCGAAGCTGCCATCGAGGCGCGGATCGTTGATCAGCCCTTTCCAGCCGACGATGGTGCGCGGCTTCTCGAAGTAGGTGCGCATCACGATGCAGAGGCTCTCTTTATACTGCTCGCGCAGGGCATTGAGGCGACGGGCATATTCGTGGGCGGCGACGGGATCATGGATGGAGCAGGGGCCGACGATGACCAGCAGGCGCTGATCCTCTCCGGCCAGAATGGCTTCCACTTCGCGACGGGCATCCAGCAGATTCTGGGCAATGGCATCGGTGATTGGAAACGCATGTGCGAGCTCGCTCGGAGTGATCAGTGACTCCAGGCGACGGGTGCGCAATTCATCTGTGTGAATGGACATACAACTCAAGTCTCGAGTGGGTGGTGTCAGCCGCAAGGGGCGAAAAAGCAAAGAGATAAAATAAAGCAAAAGTCGCCTGATTGAAACCTTGGGGGGCTCTGATAGGATGTGAGGCCAAAATTGATTCCAAATGAGGTAGATAGCGTGGCAAAGCCAGGGGCAACCGGGGTCACCCGCATCATCAACGCAACCGGTTACAGCATGAAGGGGCTCAAGTCAGCCTGGATTAACGAGGCGGCGTTTCGGCAGGAGCTGATGTTGATCCTGTTGCTGATGCCGCTGGCCTTCTGGGTTGGCGACACCCTCAACCAGATCCTGCTGCTGGTTGTGATCAGCTGGTTGGTGGTGATCGCCGAGATCCTCAACTCTGCCATCGAGGCGGTGGTCGACCGCATCGGCGCCGAGCATCACGAGCTCTCCGGCCGCGCCAAGGATCTCGGCTCTGCTGCGGTGTTTATCGCGCTGGCCCTCAATGGGCTGGTATGGGGCGCGCTGGCAGGCCGAAATCTGCTGGGCTGGTGGTAATTCAGATCTGGTTTTCTATCGCGTATTTGCCCTCTCCCTTTGGGAGAGGGCAGGGTGAGGGAGATATCTTCCCCCCCCCTCATCCCCAGCCCTTCTCCCGCAAGGGGAGAAGGGGGCAAAAGAGCAAAGACGCGGAGGTGCGTTGAGCATCGCATCATAAAAAAGCCCGTCATCATGACGGGCTTTTTGCTGGGCCGATAAACGGGTTTATCAGTGGAGGATGCGGGCGCGGATGGTGCCGTTGATCTCTTTGAGCTTGGCCAGCGCCTTCTCGCTGTGCTCGGTCTCCACGTCGATCACCACATAACCGATATGGCTGCTGGTCTGCAGGTATTGACCGGCGATGTTGATCCCCTCTTCGGCGAAGATCTGGTTGATCTGGTTCATCACCCCCGGCTGGTTGCGGTGAATGTGCAGCAGGCGGCTGGAGCCCTTGTGGCCCGGCAGCGACACTTCCGGGAAGTTGACGGCGGAGAGGGTGGAGCCGTTGTCGGAGTATTTGATCAGTTTGTTTGCCACTTCCAGCCCGATGTTCTCCTGCGCTTCATGGGTGGTGCCACCAATGTGTGGCGTCAGGATGACGTTCTCCAGCCCACGGAGCGGGCTTTGGAACTCCTCGTCGTTGGACTTGGGCTCAATGGGGAAGACGTCGATGGCGGCACCGGAAATATGACCACTCTTGATCATGTCAGCCAGGGCATCGATATCCACCACAGTACCGCGGGCGGCGTTGATCAAGATGGCGCCCGGTTTCATCATCCGCAATTGCTCGGCGCCGATCATATCTTTGGTGGAGGCGGTCTCCGGTACGTGCAGGCTGATGACGTCGGACATATTGAGCAGCTCGACCATACTCGGCACCTGAATGGCGTTACCCAGCGAGAGCTTGTTCTCGATGTCGTAGTAATAAACCTTCATGCCGATGCTCTCGGCGATGATGCCAAGCTGGGTACCGATGTGGCCGTAGCCGATGATGCCGAGCTTCTTGCCACGGGCTTCCACCGAACGATTGGCCAGTTTTTCCCACACGCCGCGATGGCACTTGGCGTTCTTCTCGGGGATGCCGCGCAGCAGCAGCAGGATCTCACCCAGTACCAGCTCGGCCACCGAGCGGGTGTTGGAGAAGGGGGCATTAAACACCGGAATACCGCGGATCTGGGCCGCTTCCAGCTCAACCTGATTGGTGCCGATACAGAAGCAGCCGATGGCGACCAGCTTGTTGGCGGCATCCAGCACCTTCTCGGTGATCTGGGTGCGGGAGCGCAGCCCGATGAAATGAACGTCGCGAACCTGCTCGATCAGCTCCTCTTCGGAGAGTGAGGTCTTGAGATACTCCACACTGGTGTAACCTGCGCCGCGGAGGGTCTCTACGGTATTGGGATGAACCCCCTCCAGCAGCAGCACCTTGATTTTATCCTTGTCCAACGAAAACGTGGCAGTCATGACGATCCCTCTATGTGTGAAGCGTAAGTGCAGATTTGGTGTGCGAAGAAAACCGTAAAGTAGCAAAAACGTTCGGGAGAGGGAATATTTGTGACGAAAGTCAAATTCTTTGAAGTTATCAACGATTGTTGTAAACATTCGTTTGCAACTTGTTGAGGGGTAAATAAAAACGGCGCCATCAGGCGCCGTGTTTCAGCCGGGGGGTAATTACTGGATAACCACGCCATCCGGGGTGCCGATCACCACCACGTCTGCGCCGCGTGCGGCGAACAGGCCGTTAGTGACCACACCAACGATGGCATTGAGCTGTACTTCCAGCCCCTTGGCATCGGTAATGGCCATATCCTTCACATCCAGGATGATGTTGCCGTTGTCGGTGACCACACCTTCACGCCACACCGGGTTGCCGCCCAGTTTGCGGATCTCGCGGGCCACGTATTCGCGGGCCATCGGGATCACTTCTACCGGCAGTGGGAACTGGCCCATCACCTCAACGGTTTTGGTGTTGTCGATGATGCAGATGAACTTGTCGGCCACGGCGGCGACAATCTTCTCGCGGGTCAGGGCTGCGCCACCGCCCTTGATCATGTCGCGGGTGCCGTTGATCTCGTCGGCGCCATCCACATAGACGGAGAGCGCGTCGATGTCGTTGAGATCATACACTGTGATGCCGAAGCCCTTGAGGCGCTCGGTGGAGGCCACGGAGCTGGATACCGCCCCCTTGATCTCGTCCTTCATGGTCGCCAGCGCGTCGATAAAGTGGTTGACGGTAGAGCCGGTGCCCACCCCGACGATGGTGCCGGGAACCACGTACTTGAGCGCAGCCCAACCGGCCGCCTTCTTCATTTCATCTTGAGTCATGATCGTTCCTTAAGAAAAAAGCGGGCGCATTATATCCAACCCTGTACCCCGTCGCGACCTTGTTGCTCACGTTCCGGGGCAAAAAGCAGTGCGTGGTAAATCGTTTGCCTGTTTATTCTGCGTTTGCGCGCACAAAGCCGGGTCAGCCGGCTAAACACCGCCTATTCAAAGCGCCAGCAGTGGCTCGGGGTGATGATCTGGGGCAGTGGCACATCCCACTCCTCTTGCGGTACCGCCTCCACCTGCTGGCAGTCGTGGGCAATGCCCAGCGGCTTGGGGCCCAGCTTGTGCTCATGCCAGATGGCGAGGGTGCGATCGTAGTAGCCGCCACCCATGCCAAGGCGATTGCCTGCAGCGTCGAAGGCGACCAGCGGAGTGCAAATCAGGTCGAGGGTGCTGTGGGGCACCACCTGCAGGATATCCAGCTCCGGCTCTTCGATGCCGTAGCGGTTGCGCACCATGGGGCTGGTGGCGGTGTAGCGCAAAAAGAGCAGGTGACCCGGGGTAAAGGGGTGGAGCACCGGCAGGTAGACCTCTTTGTGCTGGGCCCACAGCCAGTGGATGGTGGGCAGGGGGTTGATCTCCCCGTCATTGGCCAGATAGAGGGCAATGCGTTTGGCGGCGAGGATCTCGGGGTGCTGCTTGAACTGGGCCAGCAGCTGTTGGGCTGCCTCTTGTTGCTCGGCCGGACTCAGATTTTTGCGGCGTTGACGAACCAGTTGGCGCAGGGATTGACGTTCGGGTTGGGACTCATGCATGGGGAACCTCTGGTATAGCTGCGCATCGATGGCTTGAACGCGCTCTACCTTAGCACATTCACTCTGGACGTTAAGGGGGGGGGAGACAGGGGCTGCGGTGCAGCCCCTGTTGCTGGCATGTCGCCATGCCAGCGTCTGATGTTATTGCTTGTCAGCCTTGCCGCGCATCTGGTGCTTCACGAACACGGCAATCAGTGCCGCCACAGCCAGTGCTAATCCTGTGTAGAAGCGCATGGGCGTTATCCTGTTACTTGTCAGCCTTGCTGCGCATCTGGTGCTTCACGAACACGGCAATTAGCGCCGCCACAGCCAGCGCCATCGGGTAGAAACTCATGCTCACCACGGCCAGCGGCGACATCGCGAAGATGGAGCCCAGCAGCAGCGCCTGTGCGCCCCAGGGGATCAGACCCTGGATCACGCAGGAGAAGATATCGAGCATGGAAGCGGCGCGGCGCGGGGTGACCCCGTGGTGCTCGGCCAGATCCCGGGCCACCTTGCTGGCGACGATAATGGCCACAGTGTTGTTGGCGGTGCAGAGGTTGGTGAGGCTCACCACCCCGGCGATGCCGAGCTCGGCCGCTTTCTCGTTCTGTTCACCGTTGTGCTCGCGGGTGAAACGGGCAATCAGGGCGCTGATGCGCTCGCTGATCCAGGCCAGCCCACCCTGACGCTCCATCAGGGCGCCGAGGCCACCGATCAGCATGGAGAGCAAGAAGATCTCCTGCATGCCGGTAAAGCCCTGATAGATATCCTTGCTGAATTGACCGATGGCGTAGCCGTTGACCATGCCCACAGTACCTGCGGCCAGAATGCCGATCCCCAGTACCACGAACACATTCACCCCGGCGAGCGCCAGCCCCAGAATGAGCAGATAGGGCATTACCTTGACCAGCTCGATGGCGTTGCCGTTGGCAGGGGCTTCACCCACTGACCCCAGGGTCAGATAGAGCAGGATCACCGCGATGGCGGCAGGAGCGGCAATCTTGAAGTTCTCGCGAAACTTGTCCTTCATCTCGCAGCCCTGACTGCGGGTGGCCGCAATGGTGGTGTCGGAGATGATGGAGAGGTTATCGCCAAACATGGCGCCGGAGAGAATGGTACCCGCCATCAGTACCGGATCAATACCAGCCGCCTGTGCCACGCCCAGCGCCACCGGCGCCACGGCACCTATGGTGCCCATGGAGGTACCCATGGCTGTAGCAATAAAGGCAGAGATCAGGAACAGCCCGGGCAGCAGCGCCCAGCCGGGGATGAGCGACAGACCGAGCGCCACGGTGGCATCAACGCCGCCGGTGGCCTTGGCCACGCTGGCAAAGGCGCCCGCCAGCAGATAGATAAGGCACATCGCCATGATGTTGCTGTGGCCGACCCCCTTGAAGAAGGTCTCCAGATTGCTGTTGAAGCCCTCCTTGCCAAGCAGCAGGGCGAGCATCACGGCAGGCAGGGCCGCCACGGGAGCGGGCAGCTGATAGAAGGCGAATTCGACCCCTTGCAGGGTCAGCCAGGTACCGGTACCGATAAAGAGTGCGAGAAAAACCAGGAGTGGCAGCAAGGCCCTGGCACTGGGTTGGATCTGGATCATGTGTTCCTCTGAAATTGAACAATGACCTCCTGTCATGCGCTGCTTTATGCCGTTATCGAAGATAAAAAGGGGAAAACAGGGCGGGCATCCTGCCGCATTGGGAGGCCACAGTAGTGACTCACCCCTTTCCGGTCAAGGTAGACGTCCAGACGGATAGGTGTTTTTGTCTGGTGATTTTGTCACTTTGATTAAATCCGTTAAATGTTCGGATTAAATGAAATATTTCGTTGATTTGTCGGAGTGCTTGGCTGCTGCACTGTGGGCTTTTCAAAGCAGGCTCAGGCTGGTAAAACGGTCTCTTTCCATAATTAAAAGTGATGAGAGGGTGGAGATGGACAATCCGATCCGTGTGGCCGTGATGGGCTGTAATGGTCGTATGGGCAAGGTGCTGCTGGAGGCCATCACCAATACCGATGGCGTGGTGGTCGGTGCGGCGCTGGAGCGCCCCGGTTCTGTGGTGATCGGGCTTGATGCCGGTGAGCTCAACGGGCTGGGCCATCTGGGCGTGGCGATCAGCGACAGCCTCGACAAGGTGCGTGACGCATTTGATCTGATCATCGACTTCACCCGCCCCGAGGTGACCCTGGCCAATCTGGCCTTTGCGTTGGCCCACCACAAGCAGATGGTGATCGGCACCACCGGCTTTGACGAGGCAGGCAAGGCGGCGCTCAAAGAGGCGGGCCAGCAGATCGGCATCGTGTTTGCGTCTAACTATTCGGTCGGGGTCAATCTGGTGTTCAAGCTGCTGGAGCAGGCCGCCAAGGTGATGGGGGATTACACCGACATCGAGATCATCGAAGGTCACCACAGGCACAAGGTGGATGCACCGTCCGGTACCGCGCTCTCTATGGGCGAGGTGGTGGCCAAGACGCTCGGACGTGACTTGAAAGAGTGCGCCGTCTATGGCCGCGAGGGGATCACCGGCGAGCGGGATCGCAACACCATCGGCTTTGCCACCATCCGCGCTGGCGATCTGGTGGGGGAGCACACCGTGATGTTTGCCGATATCGGTGAGCGGGTGGAGATCAGCCACAAGGCCTCCAGCCGTCTGACCTTCGCCAATGGTGCGGTGCGGGCGGGCAAGTGGCTTAGCCAGCAGCGAGCCGGTCTATATGACATGCAGGACGTGCTCAATCTGAAGTGATCGACCTGATGCATCTGTTGTGAACCACCCCGGCTTGCCGGGGTTTTTACTGTCCAGCAATAGCATTAATGTAAAAATGGTAGCTTTGGCGCTGATTTTGCCTGAGTTATGATAAAGAGGCTATTTTACTTGTTCTGCCAGATCGTCCCTCCCAAAATGTCATCGTCAGGTAACGAAGTTGAGTGGCATTTTGGCTCTCTCTGCGATTTTTTTACAGATCACCGAAAAGACTAAAAATTCAAACAAAGAAAAACGTTTTCTATTTTTTCGGTGCAATCTATTGCCATTAAAATGGCGTTATTCTCCTTTTTATATTTTTTGTGTAAATTGTAACTTGTTGTTTTAGATATTAAATAAGTCTGATTTTGTTGTTATTGAAGGTTTGATTGCCTCTTTTGATGGTGGTTTTTTCTTTTCTTTCACTAATAGGGGTTGCAAAGGCGGTTAGTGCATAGATAATGGGTAAAGTTGCTTTTTTATTGAATTTAGATGCATTCAATCTGAGAAAAGACGTTGAATTGCCACTTTTTTTAAGTAAAATGCGCCCAATTTGCCAGAAATCTGCCGGTTTTGAGCCCTGTTTGAGACAGGGGCTGAGCCCGCAACACCCAGGTAAGTTGCTGAATTTAAAGCTAAATAACTGGAGGTTGTCTTGAATCACACTGCATTGCTAGTGCTGGAAGATGGAACTGTGTTCAAAGGCGTGTCGATAGGCGCCGAGGGATGTTCCGTTGGTGAAGTGGTTTTCAATACGTCGATGACGGGCTATCAGGAAATCCTCACCGATCCCTCTTATTCCCGTCAGATAGTCACCCTCACTTACCCCCATATAGGCAACACCGGCACCAACAGCGAAGATGAAGAGTCCAGTCAAATCCACGCTCAGGGATTGATCATCCGGGACCTTCCGATACTTGCCTCCAATTTCCGCAATCAGCAATCCCTCTCCGATTACCTCAAGTCTCATAACATCGTTGGCATCGCCGACATCGACACCCGCAAACTGACCCGCATCCTGCGCGAGAAAGGCGCCCTGGCTGGCTGCATCCTTGCAGGTAAACAGGTTGATGAGGCTCATGCCCTCGAACAGGCCCGCGCCTTCCCCGGTTTGAAGGGGATGGATCTCGCCAAAGAGGTTACGGTTGGTGAGGCGTACAACTGGACCGAAGGGAGCTGGCAGCTTGGCAAGGGGCACATCACCCCGGATGCTGACCAGCTCAAATACCACGTGGTGGCCTATGACTTCGGCGTCAAGCGCAACATCCTGCGGATGCTGGTTGACCGTGGCTGCCGCCTGACCGTGGTACCGGCCAAGACCCCGGCCGCCGAGGTGCTGGCGATGAATCCCGATGGCATCTTCCTCTCCAACGGCCCGGGCGACCCCGCGCCGTGCGATTACGCCATCGAGGCCATCAAGACCTTCCTCAATACCAACACGCCGGTATTCGGCATCTGTCTGGGTCACCAGCTGCTGGGTCTGGCCTCCGGTGCCAAGACCGTCAAGATGAAGTTTGGCCACCACGGTGCCAACCACCCGGTCAAGAGCCTCGATGACAACACCGTGATGATCACCGCCCAGAACCACGGTTTTGCGGTGGACGAGCAGACCCTGCCGGATTGCCTGCGCGCCACTCACGTCTCCCTGTTCGACGGCTCCTTACAAGGCATTCACCGCACCGACCGTCCGGCCTTCAGCTTCCAGGGTCACCCCGAAGCGAGCCCGGGCCCGCACGACTGTGCCGGTCTGTTCGACCACTTTATTGAATTGATCAAGCAGTATCGCGCTTAAGAGGAAAAGAGAAGCCATGCCAAAACGTAACGACCTACAGAGCATCCTGATCCTCGGCGCCGGCCCCATTGTTATCGGCCAGGCCTGCGAATTTGACTACTCCGGCGCCCAGGCCTGCAAAGCCCTGCGCGAGGAGGGCTACCGCGTCATTCTGGTGAACTCCAACCCGGCCACCATCATGACCGACCCGGAGATGGCAGACGCCACCTACATCGAGCCCATCACCTGGGAAGTGGTGCGCGAGATCATCAAGAAAGAGCGCCCGGATGCCGTACTGCCCACCATGGGCGGCCAGACTGCGCTCAACTGCGCGCTGGATCTGGAAAAACACGGGGTGCTGGCCGAGTTCGGGGTCGAGATGATCGGCGCTACCGCCGACGCCATCGACAAGGCCGAAGATCGCCGCCGCTTTGACATCGCCATGAAGAGCATTGGTCTGGAGTGTCCGCGCGCTGGTATCGCCCACAACATGGAAGAGGCGTGGGGCGTGCAGCAGATGGTCGGCTTCCCCTGCATCATCCGCCCCTCCTTTACCATGGGCGGCTCGGGCGGCGGCATCGCCTACAACACCGAAGAGTTCGTCGAGATCTGCGAGCGCGGTCTGGATTTGTCGCCGACCAAAGAGCTGCTCATCGACGAGTCGCTGATCGGCTGGAAAGAGTACGAGATGGAAGTGGTGCGGGATCGCAACGACAACTGCATCATCGTCTGCACCATCGAAAACTTCGACCCCATGGGCATCCACACCGGTGACTCCATCACGGTCGCGCCAGCCCAGACGCTGACCGACAAGGAGTTCCAGATCATGCGCAACGCCTCCATGGCGATACTGCGCGAGATCGGCGTCGAGACCGGCGGCTCCAACGTCCAGTTCGGTATCAACCCGAAAGATGGCCGCATGGTCATCATCGAGATGAACCCGCGGGTGTCGCGCTCCTCTGCGCTGGCCTCCAAGGCGACCGGTTTTCCCATCGCCAAGATCGCTGCCAAGCTCGCCATTGGTTACACCCTCGACGAGCTGATGAACGACATCACCGGCGGCCGCACTCCGGCCTCCTTCGAGCCGGCCATCGACTACGTGGTCACCAAGGTGCCGCGTTTCAACTTTGAAAAATTCGCCGGTGCCAATGACCGCCTGACTACCCAGATGAAATCCGTCGGCGAAGTGATGGCCATTGGCCGCAACTTCCAGGAGTCCCTGCACAAGGCGCTGCGCAGCCTCGAGACCGGCAAGACCGGCTTCGACCCCATGGTTGACCTCAATGCTCCGGACTCCCTGACCCGCATCCGCCACGAGCTGCAGGACGCTGGCTGCGACCGTATCTGGTACATCGCCGATGCGTTCCGCGCCGGTCTCTCCATGGATGGCATCTTCAAGCTGACCAAGATTGACCCCTGGTTCCTGGTGCAGATTGAAGACTTGGTGAAGCTGGAAGAAGAGGTGAAAGAGCGCGGCATGGCCGGTCTCGATGCCGACTTCCTGCGCGCCCTCAAGCGCAAAGGCTTTGCCGATGCCCGTCTGGCCAAGATCCTCGGCGTGGCCGAAGGTGAAGTGCGCAAACTGCGTGCCCGCCACAACATCTTCCCGGTCTATAAGCGGGTCGATACCTGCGCCGCCGAGTTCGCCACCAACACCGCCTACATGTACTCGAGCTATGACGAGGAGTGCGAAGCGGCCCCGAGCAACCGTGACAAGATCATGATTATCGGCGGCGGCCCGAACCGTATCGGTCAGGGTATCGAGTTTGACTACTGCTGCGTCCACGCCGCGCTGGCCCTGCGCGAAGACGGTTACGAGACCATTATGGTCAACTGCAACCCGGAGACCGTCTCCACCGACTACGACACATCCGACCGTCTCTACTTCGAGCCGGTGACCCTGGAAGATGTGCTGGAAATCGTGCGCATCGAAAAACCCAAGGGCGTTATCGTCCAGTACGGTGGCCAGACCCCGCTGAAGCTTGCGCGGGCATTGGAAGCCAACGGCGTGCCGATCATCGGTACCAGCCCGGATGCCATCGACCGTGCCGAAGACCGCGAGCGCTTCCAGTCTGCGGTTGAGCGTCTGGGCCTCAAGCAGCCGGAAAACGGCACCGTCACCGCGTTGGAGCAGGCCGTGCTGACCGCCGAGCGGATCACTTACCCGCTGGTGGTACGCCCCTCCTACGTATTGGGTGGCCGCGCCATGGAGATCGTCTATGACGAGACCGACCTGCGTCGCTACTTCGCCGAGGCGGTGAGCGTCTCCAACGAATCGCCGGTACTGCTGGACCGCTTCCTGGACGATGCTACCGAGCTGGACGTGGATGCCATCTGCGACGGCACCGATGTGGTCATCGGCGGCATCATGGAGCATATCGAGCAGGCCGGTATCCACTCCGGTGACTCCGGCTGCTCCCTGCCTCCTTATACCTTGTCCAAGAAAATTCAGGACGAGATCCGTGAGCAGGTGCGCAAGCTGGCACTGGAACTCGGTGTGGTCGGCCTGATGAACGTGCAGTTTGCGGTCAAGGGCGATGACATCTACCTCATCGAAGTGAACCCGCGCGCCGCCCGTACCGTGCCGTTTGTCTCCAAGGCGACCGGTGCTCCGCTGGCCAAGATTGCCGCCCGCGTCATGGCTGGTCAGTCGCTGCAACAACAGGGCTTCACCAAAGAGATCATCCCGCCCTACTACTCGGTGAAAGAGGTGGTACTGCCGTTCGCCAAGTTCCCTGGGGTTGACCCGCTGCTGGGGCCAGAGATGCGCTCTACCGGTGAAGTGATGGGGGTGGGCAACAGCTTTGCCGAGGCCTATGCCAAGGCCCAGCTGGGTGCCAGCCATGCGGTGCCGAAAGAGGGGCGCGCGCTGTTGTCGGTGCGTCACAGCGACAAGGCGCTGGTGGTGGATTTGGCCGCCAAGCTGCTGGAGCTGGGCTACGAGCTGGATGCCACTCACGGCACCGCAGTGGCGCTGGGTGAAGCGAGCATCAACCCGCGCCTGGTCAACAAGGTGCACGAGGGTCGCCCGCACATTCTCGACCGCATCAAGAATGGCGAGTACACCTACATCGTTAACACCGCCGAAGGGCGGGTGGCGATCCAGGACTCCAAGCAGCTGCGCCGCGCCGCCTTGCAGCACAAGGTGGCTTATACCACCACCATGAATGAGGCGTTTGCCACCTGCATGGCCATCAGCATGGATGCCACCGCCAACGTCAACTCGGTGCAGGAGCTGCATCAGCGCGTGAAAAACCGCTAAGGAGTTTGCAGCGGGCATCAGCCTGACTTGCCAGACGACCAACCCCCGCCAGCAATGGCGGGGGTTTCTTTTTATCCGCCGCTGACAGTTCGGTTCGGGACGAGTGAGCCATTGAGGAAGGTCATGACTGCTGCATCGCAGACAGCGGATGGCGCGTGGGGCGGCAAAAGTGGGCAAGGGGAGGGCGCAGAGGCGAGAGCGGGTTTCAACTGCCGCAGGCAATCCTCTACAATGGCCTCACTTTGCTTGTCAGTGCAGCGCCACAGGCGCTGCCTGAAGTGGTCAACCCAAAATGGAAATGCTTATGACCGCAGTGCCTTCATGTCGTCTTATTGCCCTCAGTGTTGCCTTGCTGCTGGCCGGTTGTGCCAGTGATCCCGCCTCCGCCCCGACCAAAGAGGCGAGCGTTAGCGCCCCCAAGACACCGCCTGCCATGCAGCCGCGCAAACCGGCGGACATGAAGAGCCGCATTGTGACGTTTTTGCCCCGCAATGTGGTCGATAAACAGGGGTGGGCCAGCGATGTGGTGACGGCGCTCACCACCCAGGGGGTGACGGTCAATGATCACAACGTTTGCTCCGTGCTGGCGGTGGCGGAGCAGGAGGCCACCTATCAGGCCGACCCTGTGGTGCCGGGCCTTGGCAAGATCGCCTGGAAAGAGATCAACTCACGGGCGGCCAAGCTGCTGATCCCCGAATTTATGGTGCGGGCTGCGCTCTCCATCAACTCGCCCACCGGCAAGAGCTACGCCGAGCGCATCGACAAACTGCGCACCGAGCGGGAGATGAGCGAGATCTTCGAAGACATGATCAGCATGCTGCCGATGGGCAAGACGCTGTTTGGCAACCTCAACCCGGTGCATACCGGTGGCCCGATGCAGGTGAGCATCGCCTTTGCCGAGGCCAACGCCCGTGGCTACCCCTATCCCGTCAAGGATTCCATTCGCCACGAAGTCTTTACCCGCCGTGGCGGCATCTGGTTTGGCACCAAGCACATCTTCGGCTATCCCGCCGACTACCCAGATACTCTCTACCGCTTTGCCGACTTCAACGCCGGCTGGTACGCCAGCCGCAACGCCGCCTTTCAGGCCGCAGTCAGCCGTTTGAGTGGCAAAAATCTGGCGCTGGACGGGGATCTGATCCGCTATGACTCGGATCTGCCGGGCAACACCGAGCTAGCCGTCTACACCCTCGCCAACCGGGTCAATATGAGCAAACAGGCGATCCACCAGAGCCTGCGCAAAGGGGACACCGCCGAGTTTGCCGAGACGGACCTCTACCATCGCGTCTTTACTCTGGCCGACCAGCAAGCAGGCAAGCGCCAACCCCGCGCCATCCTGCCCGGCATTCAGCTAAAGAGCCCCAAGATCACCCGCAATCTCACCACCGCCTGGTTTGCCAAGCGGGTGGATGACAGGGAGCAACGCTGCGTGCGGCAGATGGCGACCATTCGCTAAGAAAAACAACAAGGGCGGCCAATTGGCCGCCCTTGATGCTTCCACAGGTGCAAGGAGGTTTATCTCTCCTCTGCTCGTAGCGTGATGATCTGCCGACATGTCGGATAACCGCTGCATCCCCAGAACTGCTCACCCTTGTTGCTGCCGTGGCGTGCTGTTCGTAGCACCATGGCATTGCCACATTTCGGGCAGTGTTGCTGAGTGTGGCTAGCTTCAGCAGGCTCGGGGATCATCTCTCTTGCCACGCTTGCTGGGTTGTTACGGGAAGAGGGCGTGGCAGGTTGGCTGTGACGCGCTTTTAGCTGCGCCACATGCTGTTTATGGGTCTGCCAATTGGCGGCCAGTCGTCCCCGCTGGATGGTGTCGATCACCCGAGTGACCTCGGCTGGGGTCAACACCTGTATGGTGTTGCCCTTGATATAGCGAATAAGCCCGCGGTTCATCACGTTCTCCGGCATCGGAGTTTTAAAGGTGCAGTCGCCAATAAAGTAGATGACCGAGTGGAGTTGCTGATCCGCCAGCCCGAGCAGGGATTTGAGTGTCATCAGATGCAGATAGTTCTGGCGCAGCGGGTTTTGAAAACTGTGCCTGCGGCGATAGATCTGCTGGGTCCAGCTCTTATGGGCAGGATTGCCAAATATCCACCCCTTGATGTTTTTGGTCTCAATGACAAACACCCCGAAGCGCGAGACGAGCACATGGTCGATCTGGGTGGTGCCCTGCGGGATTGGCAGTGTCACATTCTTGATCAGGTGGTACTCCCGCTTGTCGAGAAAGAGCCGGATACCGAGATTGATAAAGGCCTCCCCGATCATCCCCTTGAACCAGGGGGTTTTGATCAGGGTGGCAAGCAACAGCAGGGGCAGCAGATACCAGAGCTGGCCCAGCAGAACCGTAATAACGGGTGTGAAGTCCATTTCACATTTATCCAATCAGTGGATTAGAGGGGATTCATGGTCTCTGGCCAGAGGAAATAAGGGCCAAATTTGGGGCTCATTCTAAATTCCCCTCCTTCCTCTTTTCCTTTGGCGGTCAGGTAATGCTTGCTGTCACGCAGCTCAAGCAAGCCGTGAGTCACCATTTTTTCCAGCAACTCATTGGTTTTGATCCCCCATTTTTGCGCCAGTTTGGATGAGGTCAGTTTTTCAGTGGCTGACTCATTTTCGTTGGCAGAAGGCTGTTGGGTTTCGGCTTCACTGACAACCCGTTCAAGGGATATGCGGACTTCATCACTGACCCGGATAATCCGTTGGGCCTCATCGTAGGCATCACGGTAAAGGTCATGATCTTCCGAACGCTGGATCAATACTCCCATCTCGTTGTTATTGACCTGACTGAACTCGTAGAGATTGAGGCTGGTGACAATGCAAAGCTCTTCATTGAGATAGCACTTGGCATGGAGGTTTTTGCAAAAGCTGGTACGAATGTAGGTAAGCTCTTTGAGCCAGCTTATCTCTTCCGGTTGCAGCTCGCTTTTGCCATAGACGATCCGCACATCGATCTTGAGACGGTTCTTGTCGGTGAGCAGCTCCTTGATCCTGTCGTTGAGCTTGAGAAAGGGGCTGATCAGGATCAGGCGCTCTTTGGCATCTTTGATAAGTTCTTCAAGAAAATAGTTGGTTGCGCTGGTATTCAAAAACTTGGCCATGGCAAAAATCTCTATCCCTGTGGTGTAACTGGTGGCGCAAATACTTGGCTGGTGCTCGGCAGGCCATCTCCATTCTGGGCGGCGTGATTACCCAGCCAGTGTGGCTGGCAATCGACATCGTGGCTCTATGTGGATGATGGGGGCCAAACTGAGCCATTCTACCCATTCCATCGGCGTGAATATGTGACTGATTGCACTAACTCTGTGACAAGGCTGGATTTTTCGGGGCGGGCTGTGGCTGATGGCAAATTACAGGTGCAAAAAAGCCCCTTGGCGGGGCTTGGTGTCTGGCAAGACATGTGTCGGGGTTATCAATCGAACGGGATGCGGCCGCTGTGGCTCGGCATGACCTGATTGCCATCGATAGGCAGGCACAAAATAACGGCTTAGAAGCTCATGGCCAGCCCGATGGAGTAACCGCTGGTGTTGTGGCTGAACATATAGCGGGCGACCAGACGGGTGCGGCTGACGATGATGTCGTATTTGCTGCTGTCGAGCTCCAGCCCCAGCCCCAGGGAGTTCAGCGAGTTGAAACCGAGCTGGCCGCGCTGCTGGCCGAGGTATTCGGTGCGCGCCCCCTCCATCACATAGCGCAGCGGGCGATCGAGCAGGGTCCAGTCAAACACCGGGGCCCGGCGGCGCAGATAGAGGCCGATGTTCTCCGCCTCGGCGCTGCCGCGTACGCTCTCCGTGGTGTTGCCAAAGCTCTGCAGGTGCTGGTAGGAGTAGCGCAGCTCGGCATCGATATCCTGCGTGTTAGAAAAAAGCTCATAGTCGAGCATCAGTGCCCCCCCCAGCCCGTACATATTAAGCTGACCACCGTCGAGAAAGTCCAGCGAGTAGCCCGTCTTGCGATCCAGCAGCCAGTTGCCGATCCGCAGATCGCTGGCCATGGTGCCCAAAGAGATGTTAGCGATGGGGCGCAGCACCCAGTGCCCACCACGCTGGTCTTCATGGAGGGCGATATCCCAGCCGACTCCGCCAGAGGCGGTCACGCTGTTCCATTTGGTCGGAAGGGTGCGACTCTCGGTGCCGTTGCTCACTACGAACTGGGGATCGTAGCGGCTAAAGCCGATCGCCCCTTCCAGATAGATGGGGACCGCTTCACTCATGGTGGCGCCACCACCGAGCTGGGTCATGTTGAGGGCGGCTGATTGACCAGTGCCGCTACCGATATCGAGGTTGCTGGCAGTGATGTCGGGCACCACAGAGAAGGCCATCAGCGAGAGCACCGCATTGGCGCGATCTTGCGCCCACTCCTGATCCTGGGTCGCGCCATGGACGGCGCTGCCGGCTAGTGCCAGCAGCATCAGCCACAACATCTGCAATAAAGAGGAGAAGGGTCGGAGCATGAGCGTGATTCCCGATACGCGGCGTCTGGTTGCCCTGGCTTTACTGTAGCGAGCTTCCCGCCGGTTGGCACGGGGTAAAGAGGGGGAATGAGCGTCGCTTGCGGTCGGTTGCCGCTGGGGGCAAGCCTTTGCCACACCGGCGGCAGCCCCTTGCAGTTTGTTGCTAAAGCTTGTGGCCTGGCCGCCGATATCTCTGATGAGATCGTGTGGAGGGCAGGCAATTGAACGCTTGGGTGTTAGGGTTGGTCAGCATATCCGTGAGTATGCAGTTACAGGCTGGGGTGACCGAATTCGGTGCCGGTCTGGATCAATCCGTCTGGCGTTTGACCTCTGATACCCAGATTGAGTGTCGCCTCGAGCACCCCATTCCCAACTGGGGATCAGGGGCCTTTGTCAGCCGCGCCGGGCGCAAGATCAACCTCGACTTCGAGCTCAAGGGCAAGCGGCCGCAGGCCCAAACCCAGACGGTGAGCCTTGGTATCATGCCACCGATCTGGCGCCCCGGCATCGCCGGGCGAGAAGTGAGCCAGCTTCACTTCTATCAGCAATTTGATGGGCTGGTGGAGGGGCAGACTGCCTGGACCATGCTCGACGAGCTGGAAGGGGGGAGCATGCCCACCTTCCAGTATCGGGACTGGTATCGTCAGAACCGCGCGGTGCGGGTGTCGCTTTCGTCAGTCAACTTTCGAGTGAAATATCAGGCATTTATCGACTGTCTGAGCGGGCTTTTGCCCTACAGCTTCAACGACATCGCCTTTAGCGTGCTCACCTACGACAAGAACAGCGATCAGCTCTCTATCGCCTCCAAGCGGCGGCTGGCGATGATCAGCGAGTTTATCAAGGCGGACAAGAGCATCGACGTGGTGGTGATCGACGCCTACAGCGACAGCTACGGCGGCCGCTGGCCGAACCAGAAACTCTCCGAGAAGCGGGCCGATGCCATCAAGAAGGTGTTTGTCGATCTGGGGCTGGAGCCCGGCAAGGTCTCGGTGGAGGGGCACGGCGAGAAGCAGCATGTCGCCTCCAACGAAACCGAGCAGGGGCGCGCCAAGAACCGGCGAGTGGTGATCAGCATGGGGCGCAATGGCGAGATCTAGCTTTGCGGCCCAGTCAGACAAGCATAAAAAAGAGCGCACAGGCGTAATGCAAGTCAGTTAAGAGAATTTGAGTCCCAACCCGCGGGGTATAAGGGCTAAAGAGTGAGGGAGGCATGATGCCTCCCTCTTTTTATTGCATGCCAGTCAGGACAAGGGTTGGAGCCAAATTGACTCTTTAATCATGGAGCCGCTTTTTATATTCAACATATCGAATATTTAGTCATAAAAATGCTTAACTGACTGGCATTAAGCGCACAGGCGCTCTTTTTTGATCCTGCCATCCGGCAGTGGGAGTCGGGTCGATTAGACGCTGTCACCCAAGCCAGTACCGGCATCTTTCTTGGCGATCAGTTCAATCTTGTAACCGTCGGGATCTTCGACGAAGGCGATGACGGTGGTGCCACCCTTGACCGGGCCCGGCTCGCGGGTGATCTTGGCACCGGCGGCGCGCAGGGCATCGCAGGTGGCATAGATGTCGTCCGCTTCCAGCGCGATATGGCCGTAAGCAGAGCCCAGTTCGTACTCGCTCACCCCCCAGTTGTAGGTCAGCTCGATCACCGCATCGTCTTTCTCGTCACCGTAACCCACGAAGGCCAGGGTGTACTTGTACTCGCTGTTCTCGCTCTTGCGCAGCAGTTTCATGCCGAGCACGCGGGTGTAGAAGTCGATGGAGCGTTGCAGATCGCCGACACGCAGCATGGTATGCAGAATTCTCATTGCTCAGTTCTCCGGGTTGGTGATGTGTACTGCTTTCAATCTCGGTTGCGAGGCTATCAGCTCTCTGGATAGACCTTCTCTTTGTATTCGCACAACTCTTCGATGATACAGGAACCACAGCCGCAGATGTTTGCGAGCGAGACAGGTATGGCGGTGGTGGCACCCGGTCACTCAGTTCTCTGGATAGACCTTCTCTTTGTACTCGCACAAGTCTTCGATGATACAGGAACCACAGCGCGGCTTGCGAGCGAGACAGGTGTAACGCCCGTGCAGGATCAGCCAGTGGTGGACATCCAGCTTGAACTCGGCGGGCACCACTTTCAGCAGTTTCTCCTCCACCTGATCCACGTTCTTGCCTACCGCAAAGCCGGTGCGGTTCGAGACCCGGAAGATATGGGTATCGACGGCGATGGTGGGCCAGCCAAAGGCGGTGTTGAGCACCACGTTGGCGGTCTTGCGGCCGACGCCCGGCAGGGCTTCCAGCGCTTCGCGGTTCTCCGGCACCTCGCCGCCGTGGCGCTCCAGCAGGATGGCGCAGGTCTTGATGGCGTTCTCGGCCTTGGTGTTGAACAGGCCAATGGTCTTGATGTAGCTCTTGAGCCCGTCCACCCCGAGATCGAGCATTGCTTGCGGGGTATTAGCCACCGGATAGAGTTTGTCGGTCGCCTTGTTGACGCTGACATCGGTCGCCTGCGCCGAGAGCAGCACGGCGATCAACAGCTCGAACGGCGAGTTGAAGTTGAGTTCTGTGGTGGGGTGGGGATTGTTTTCCCGCAGCCGCTCCAGGATTTCTCTGCGTTTCTGGTTGTTCATGCCTTGCGTCCGATCATAGCTCGGTCGCCCGGACACGGGCCGGGGCAACGTTGCAGTGGGCCCCATTACTGTGAACCAGAGTGGTCGCCTGTTTGCGATCCCGCCAGTCATTGATGGCGTTCTTGGCGGCGATCAGCAGCCCCAGCCCGATAAAGCCGCCCGGCGGTAAAATCGCCAGCAGCAGGCTGGCATCGGCGTGGAACAGTTCGATGCGCAGGGACTTGGCCCACTCGCCCAGCAGCAGCTCGGCGCCATCAAACAGGGTGCCCATGCCGATGATCTCGCGCATGCCGCCCAGTACCAGCAGCACCAGAGTAAAGCCAAGGCCCATCATCAGGCCGTCGAGGGCTGCCAGCAGCGGCGGGTTCTTGGAGGCATAGGCCTCGGCGCGGCCGATGATGATGCAGTTGGTGACGATCAGGGCGATAAAGATGCCGAGCGCCTGATAGAGGCCATAGGTGTAGGCGTTCATCAGCAGCTGCACGCTGGTCACCAGCGAGGCGATGATCATTACATAGACCGGGATGCGAATATCCTTCGGCACCCAGTTGCGCACCAGCGAGACGGCGAGGTTGGAGCAGACCAGCACCGCCATGGTGGCAAGGCCGAGCCCCAGCGCATTGGTAAAGGTGGAGGAGACAGCGAGGGTCGGGCAGAGCCCCAGCACCTGCACCAGCGAGGGGTTGTTCTTCCACAGCCCCTGACTCATCAGCTCCTTGAGCTCGCCCTTGCGGCTTTCCAGCTCGGCAATCGGGGCTGCGCCCGTTTCAATCTGTTCCATCTCGTTCATGACGGCTCGACTCCGTTAGTGCGCCGCCGGACAAGCCGGGGCGTTGCTGAGCAGTTCGGGTTGCTCCTGCTGCAGTTGCAGCAGGTTTTTCACCGCCTTGACCACGGCCCGTGGGGTGATGGTAGCGCCGGTAAAGGCATCGTACTCGCCGCCATCCTTCTTCACCGCCCACTGGGGCTCGTTGTCATGGGTCAGGAATTTTCCGGCAAAGCTGTTGATCCAGTCCGATTTTTTCAGCTCGATCTTGTCACCGAGGCCAGGGGTCTCGTTGTGAGCGAGCACTCGCACGGCGGTGATGGTGCCCTTGGCATCAAAACCGGCCACGATGCGGATCGCCCCGCTGTAACCATCCGGCGCGATTGCCTCCAGCGCATAGCCGGTCACCACGCCATTCTTGCTGGCGGTATAGAGGGCCTGCGGCTGATCACTGCCGAGATATTTCCTGCTGGTCACCTGTTTGCAGCTGGCCACCAGATCGTTGTCATAGCTCCCCTCCGGCAGCAATACCGAGAGGGTCTGCTGCTTCTCCAGCTGTTGCTGGTGGGCGATTTTATCCTTGGTTAGCTCGTTGGTCAGTACCACCAGTGCGGTACAGCCCAGCGCGAACATCGCCAGAATAAGGCCGTTCTTGCGCATGCTCTTTAACATGTCCGGGCTCCGTCAGCTGTGATGGGGAAAGAGGGCAGAAACATCATTGGCGACGGGCTCCGTATACCTTCGGGCGAGTCAGTGTGTCGATAAAAATGGGCAACGCAGAGGTTGGCCAGCGGCTTTCGACACATTTCGGCGTTATCGACTGGGTCATTGGCGACGGGCTCCGTATACCTTCGGGCGAGTCAGGCTGTCAATAAACGGAACGCAAAGGTTGGCCAGCAGCACGGCGAAGGCGAAGGCATCCGGATAGCCGCCAAAGCGGCGAATGATGTAGACCAGCACCCCGATCAGCACCCCATAGACCAGCCGGCCGCGCGGCGTGGTACAGGCACTGACCGGATCGGTGGCGATAAAGAAGGCCCCCAGCATGGTGGCGCCGCTAAAGAGATGGAAGATGGGGGTGGCGGTCGCATCCGGGCTCACCAGATAGCCGATGGTGGAGGCCGCCAGCAGGGCACCGAGGATCGCGGTGGGAATGCGCCAGTTGATCACCTTCTGTTGCAGCAGGAACAGGCCGCCCAGCAGATAGCCGAGGTTGACCCAGCTCCAGCCGATGCCGCCCCAACCCTCAAACAGCGGGCCGTTCAGGATTTCGCCGGTGGTGAGCCCCTGGGTCAGGCCGGTTTTCAGGGTATCGAGCGGGGTCGCCATGGTGAGACCATCCACTCCCTGCTTGAGCTGGGCCATGCTGTAGCCGTCGAGGCTAAAGCCGGTGAAGATGGCCGACGCCGCATCACCAAAGCCGAGGCTGTAGGCCCGCACGCTCTCTGGCGGCAGCCAGCTGGTCATCTGCACCGGGAAGGAGACCAGCAGCAGCACGTAGGCGACCATGGCAGGGTTGAACAGGTTCTGGCCCAGTCCGCCGTAAAGGTGCTTGGCGACGATGATGGCAAAGGCCGTGCCCACCACCAGCATCCACCACGGCAGCAGCGGCGGCAGGGAGAGACCGATCAGCACGGCGGTGAGCGCCGCACTGCCATCCATCAGGGCTGGCTTGATGGCGCGGCCACGGAGCTTGAGTACCAGCGCCTCGCACGCCAGCGCAGTCACCAGCGCCAGCAGGATCTGGATAAAGGAGCCCCAGCCGAAGAACCAGGTCTGGGCCAGCAAGCCCGGCACGCAGGCCAGAATCACCAGCAACATCAGGGTTCGGGTCTGTTTGCGGTTATGGGCAAACGGCGCAGTCGCAATATTGAACATGAGTCTGTCGATTACCTTGTGGTTGTTCGGTCGGCTGACGGGGCATCTTCAGCGGCGGTCTCGGCTGCCTCGGCCGCCAGCTTCTTCGCCTTGGCGCGGGCCACGGCGGCTGCAATGGCCGCTTTTTTCGGATCAACCGGGGCATCAGCCGCAGGGGCGCTCGCTTCAGGAGCCTCTGCTACGGCAAGTGGTTGCTCACTGCTAGCGGCGTCGGTTTGCTCCGGCTCAGCACTGGTACTCTCACCCTGCTGTGCCAGTTTCTTTGCTTTGGCACGGGCGATGGCTGCAGCGATAGCGGCCTTCTTGGGATCGACCGCTTCGCTGGCCGCAGATGGCGCAGTGCTTTGGGTTGCAGCGGATTCGCTGGTGCCTGCGGTTGCAGTCAGATCGCCCTCAGCGCTGTCACCCTGCTGGGCGGCCTTTTTGGCCTTGGCCCGGGCGATGGCAGCAGCAATAGCGGCTTTCTTGGGGTCAACTGCTTCGCTGGCAGCAGATGGCGCATCACCTTGCGTGCCTGCGTCGGCTACCGCGCCGTTGGCGGCGCTTACCGGCTCGCCACTGGCCTCGGCCTTTTTGGCTTTGGCACGGGCGATGGCGGCGGCAATCGCCGCTTTTTTCGGTTCAACCTCTGCCTTTTGCTGATCAGCATCTACCGCAGGTGCAGCAAGGGTTTCGGCAGCAGCAGGCTCGGCGCTATCGCCAGCTTGTGCGGCTTTCTTGGCCTTGGCCCGCGCCAGTGCGGCGGCGATGGCCGCTTTTTTGGGATCGTTGGCGGGGTCAACCGCCTCGGCGGGTTGCGGCGCAGTGGCGGCAGTTTCGCTATTTGCACTCTCCGCCAGTTTGGCGGCGCGGCGCGCTTCCGCTTCCCGTTTGCGGGCTTCGCGGGCGGCAATCACGGCGCTGTTGTCAGGCAAGCCCTCGGCCGAGGCCGCAATGGCGGTGATGGGCGCATCCTGCTTGGCCTTGATGCGAGCCAGCGCAGCAGCCACCGGATCTTCACCCCCGGCGGCCGTCATGGTTTGACGGCGCTGGGCGGCGGCTTCGGCGTGACGCGCTTCGCGGGCGGCTTTCTCCCGCTCGAAACGGGCCTGCTTGGCCTCGAAACGCTGTTTGGCGCGTTCGGCTTTTTCGGCCTCGGCACGGGCTTCGCGAATGTCGTCTTTGGCGATCTTGTAGTACTGCACCAGCGGGATCTCGCTCGGGCAGACCCAGGCGCAGGCGCCGCACTCAATGCAGTCCATCAGGTTGAGCTTCTCGGCCTTGTCATACTCCTTGGCCCGGCTGTACCAGTAGAGCTCTTGCGGCAGCAGGGTGGCGGGACAGGCATCGGCGCAGGCGCTGCAACGGATGCAGGCTTGCTCCGGGCCGGGGGCGGGCAGTTCGGCCTGCGTCGGCGCCAGCAGGCAGTTGGTGGCCTTGACCACCGGCACCATGGCGTGGGGCAGGGTAAAGCCCATCATGGGGCCCCCCATGATCACCCGCTGCTCCGCTTCCGGTTGCAGCTCGAAACGCTGCAACAGCCAGCGCACCGGCGTACCGAGGCGCACCCAGGCGTTGCCGGGCTTTTTGAAGCTGTCGCCGGTGAGGGTGACGATCCGCTCGATCAGCGGCTCGCCGTCAATGATGGCGCGCTTGATGGCAAACACGGTGGCGACGTTGAGCACCATGATGCCGATATCGACCGCGCGGCCGCCCTTGGGCACCTGACGACCGGTCAGCAGCTCGATGGTCTGCTTGGCACCGCCGGAGGGGTACTTGGTCGGCACCGTCTTGACCAGCACATCTTCGTCGGTGGCGTGGCGGGTCAGCTGCTCGATCGATTCTGGCTTGTTGTCTTCAACCCCGATCAGGGTCAGCTTGGGTTTGAGCAGGTGCTTGAGCACCCGGATGCCATCCATGATCTCGTCAGCGTACTGCTGCATCAGCCGATCATCGGTGGAGATATAGGGTTCGCACTCCAGCCCGTTGACGATCAGGATCTCGGTGAGCTGACCGCGGCCGTCGAGCTTGCTGTGGGTCGGGAATACGGCGCCGCCAAGGCCCGCTACCCCCGCCTGCTGGATGCGCTCAAGCAGCTCGCCTCGCTCCAGATTCCAGTAATCGGCTTTGCCATTGCGCTCGCCCCAGGCATCTTCGCCATCGGGGGTGAGGATGACGCAGAGATCGTCGAGCCCGGAGGGGTGGGCCACCGTGTGGTTGCCAATCTCGGTGATGGTGCCCGAGGTAGAGGCATGCACCGGCACCGTGCGCCCTTTGGCGTAACGGGTCAGCGGCTGGCCTTTTTTGACCTTGTCGCCCACCTGCACCAGCAGATCGCCGGCGGGGCCAGCGTGCTGGCGCAGCGGAATAATGAGGCGCGGCGGCAGACCGGCGTTCACCACCGGGCTCTGGCTCGATTGCAGCTTGTTGTCGGCGGGGTGAATGCCGCCGTGAAAATCCCAGAGCGTGCCGGCTTTGATTCGTTCGAGTAAGGAATGCATGGTTGCTCCGCTGTTTATTCCACTATCTTGACCGGAATCTTGCCCGGAACATGCACGTTATTGAGATCCCACTTCCAGTTATCGACCGTGGTGGGCAGCGGGATCATCTCGATGCAGTCGGTCGGGCAGGGATCAACACAGAGATCGCAACCGGTGCACTCGTTGGCAATCACGGTATGCATCGCCTTGGTGGCGCCGACGATGGCATCCACCGGGCAGGCCTGAATGCACTTGGTGCAGCCGATGCACTGATCTTCGTGGATAAAGGCGACCTTCTTGACCGGCACCGCGGCCTCGTCACTGCCCCCCAGCGGCTGGGGCTCGACCCCCATCAGATCGGCAATTTTGCGCATGGTGGCCTCACCACCGGGCACGCACTTGTTGATCTGATCGCCGTTGGCGAGCGCCTCGGCGTAGGGTTTGCAGCCGGGATAACCGCACTGGCCACACTGGGTCTGGGGCAGCAGGGCATCGAGCTGATCGACGATAGGGTCTGCTTCCACATGAAACTTGACGGCGGCAAAGCCCAGGATAATCCCGAACGCCAGCGCCAGCAGGGTGAGCACCAGAATGGCAAAGAGAATATGGATCATGGTTATATCTTGATTAGGCCGGTAAAGCCCATAAAGGCCAGCGACATCAGACCGGCGGTGATCATGGCAATCGACACCCCGCGAAACGGCGCGGGCACATCGGCGGCGACCAGACGCTCGCGCATGGCGGCGAACAGGATCAGCACCAGCGAGAAGCCGGTGGCGGCGCCAAAGCCGTAGATCACGCTCTGGATAAAGTCGTGTCGCTCATTGATGCTGAGCAGCGCCACCCCGAGCACCGCACAGTTGGTGGTGATCAGCGGCAGGAAGATCCCCAGCAGGCGATAGAGGGTCGGGCTGCTCTTGCGCACCACCATCTCGGTAAACTGCACTACCACGGCGATCACCAGAATAAAGGCGAGGGTGCGCAGATAGGCGATATCCAGCGGCAGCAGGATATAGTGCTCCACCAGATAGGAGCTGGCACTGGCGAGGGTCATCACGAAGGTGGTCGCCAGCCCCATGCCGATGGCGGTTTCCAGCTTGCCGGAGACCCCCATAAAGGGGCAGAGGCCGAGGAATTTCACCAGCACGAAGTTGTTAACCAGCACGGTGCCGATCAATAAAAGCAGGTACTCAGTCATCAATTACCGTCACTGAAAGTCGGGTTATCCGGGTTTGAAGGCGGCCGGTATTATCTGACGTTAGGGCCAGTTAAACAACCGCAAGGCCGCATGGTTATTATGCAACTGGATAATTTAGCCAGGGTTTTGGGCAAGAATCAGGTGGGTTTTGCATCATATCCCCACCGGGCGACGATCCCTACTAACCAACAGCCAGTTTGGCGGCCTCTTTCCACATAAATGGCGGCATCGGAGTGGTGAGACGCCATTTAATGTTCATCGGTTGGCTACCGCTATGAGATACGTACTCCACCTCACCAAAGTTCACAAAGCCAAGGGTGCGGCCAAATTCATCTTTGCTCTGCTCACGGACGAACAAAAACAAGCGCTTACCTTCTGCTCTGTGGTTAATGTAACTCAGACCCTTACCCCGCTCGGGGCGAGCACTGTTTTGGCTCTGCCAATGGAACAGTGACTCGTTGATGGCGTAGTCGTGATAACGGGTGGTGGGGGAGAAGTGCTGCTCCGTTTTGTTCAGGGTCACGAACAGTAACTCGATATTTTGCTCTGCGATGACATACACCCCTTCGCGAGCAGTTGGTTGTTGCGCGAAGGTGGTCGCGCCAAAGCCAACCAGCACCTGCTCTCTGGCATAGCGGGCATGCAGTTGCAGCGGATTACCGGGAAGATCTGGCATGGCGCTTTGTTCGTGTTGCACCCGATTGATCAGCATGGGCAACAGATCTGCCAGCTCGGCCCTCAACTCTGGTTGATTGAGTTGTTTCAGGCTGTGCGCCAAGGCGCTAAAGCCTGCGTTGGGGCCGCTCTGTTGCCAGAAGTCGTAATGGCACATCAAGGCCATGCGTTCATCGTGCTCGGCCGTTAAGGCAAAGGCGTCTGCCACCAAGGTTTGTAAGAAGTGCAAGTAATGGAGCGCATCGCAGCCCAATAGCCGGGTTCTGATGGCCCGGGTGTAGAGGGTGGATAGCTTCTCATCGCTCATTTCAGAAACGGTATGGTTGCGGGCCTGTTTGACCAAGGCGCTCCAGTTACCGCGCTTGTAGATCTCCTCAAGGCTGATGTGAGGGTAAAACTTCAAAAAGTTCGCCAGCGTCAGCGGTAAATCGCAATCCTGCGAGAAACGGCGGATCAGGCCCATCAGTCGCGAGGTATTGAGGGTCGCCTTCTTGATATTGCTCAGAATTAACTCTTGGGTCTGTTTTGAGAGCTCGATGCGACAACCCAAGGGGGCGTGAGGGAAGCCCTGTTTGATTTCGTGGCTGATCGCCTTATTGGTTTTCCCCACCAGTGCCCGGAATTTCTGGGCAAAGTCATACTCCGCATGAGCATTGCCAACAAAATCCAACACGGTGCAGCACTCTTTATCGCTTGCCAGCCGTAGGCCCCGTCCTAATTGCTGCAAGAAGATGGTGAGACTTTCCGTTGGTCGTAAAAACAGCAAGGTATCGACTTCTGGGATATCGACACCTTCGTTGAAGATATCCACTACACAGAGAATATTGATAACCCCGGTACGCAAATCTTGTTGTTTACTATGCCGCTCGTCTCGGTTATCGCTGGTGAGGATGTCAGCCTTGATGCCTTTTAGTAAAAATGCCTTGCACATAAAATCGGCATGTTCACGGCTCACACAAAATGCCAGCGCCTTGATCTTGGTAATATCGGTGACGATCTCATCGAGGCTCTGGACTATTTTCTGTACCCGCTGCTGATTGTGGGTGTAGATATTGGTGAGCTCACTAATGTCATAGCGGCCATTTTTCCAAGCGACTTGGCGCAAGTCAGTATCATCATCGATGCCAAAATATTGGAATGGACAGAGATGGCGACGATTGATGGCCTCTGGCAAGCGGATCTCTGCTGCAATGACACCACAAAAGTCAGCGAGAATATCACCGCCATCATGGCGCTCTGGCGTTGCGGTCAATCCCAACAGAATGTGAGGTTCAAAGGCGGCGAGCAGACCACGATAACTGGCCGCCGCAATATGGTGAACTTCATCGATAACGATGTAATCGAAATAGTCTGGGCTAAGGCGCAACGTAGCCAGTTGGTTATTCAAGGATTGCACCGAGGCAAACAGCTGACGATAGTGGGTTGGCACGGAGCCACCGACTAACAGTTCGCCAAAATTAGATTGCTTGAGCACACCGCGGTATGAGGCCAATGCTTGGCGCAAGATCTCCTCTTTATGGGCGACAAACAGAAACTTGGCATCGGGTTTGGTTTTCAGAAAACGCGCGAAATCAAAGGCGGAGATCAGGGTTTTGCCCGTACCGGTGGCCGCTACCACCAAGTTACGAAAGCGCTGGTGTAAAGCGCGCTCCATCGCCAATTGCTCAAGGATCTCCTGTTGATGGGGAAACGGCGTGATATCAAAGAAATAAGCAGGGCTATTTTTGTCACCATCCCCACGTGCCTCTCGCAGCGCATGCTGTAATTTTGTACGGCTTTCGAGCTTGCCATCAAACAGCTCAAAATCATCGGACTCCCAATAGGTTTCAAAGGTACTCAGGGATTTCTCGATAATATGAGGGATCTCTTGCGAGGTGATTTTTAGGTTCCACTCCAAGCCACTGGTGAGGGCAGAATGGGAGAGATTGGATGAACCGATATAGCCGGTATGAAAGCCGGTATTTCGGCAAAAGAGATAGCTCTTGGCATGCAATCGCTCGCGCTGGGTGTTATAGCTGAGTTTGACTTCGGTATTGGGGAGGTTGGCTAAAAATTCAACTGCCTTGGCGTCGGTTGCCCCCATATAAGAGGTAGTAATTACTTTTAATTGGCGGCCACTGCGGGTGAACTCCTCCAGCTCATGGCGGAAAATACGGATACCTGCCCATTTGATAAATGAGACCAGCCAGCAGATGCTATCTGCAGACAATATCTCCCGTTTAATCTCCGACTCCATCGACAAACCCGCATTGCTGCCGCAGAACAGCTCACTTTGCGTTAGACCGGTCAGAGGGAAAATATCCTCGGCATATTGCTTTAAATTGGCGGAGATGGGGTTATCCAACTGGTAGAGCGCTGTCAGAATTTTTCCCTGACTATCGATGAGGTTCTCGCCAATGAAGTCTGGGTCTTGGGTGCGATCCTTTAGCCAAAGCAATAACTGGTTAGCCAGCTCAATCTGCCGTTGCAGCTGATCCTCTCCAGTTACCGAACCCACCGCATATTCCAAAACCCGGCTCAGAAATCTGGATAACCAAACTGCCGCTTCGGCAGGTTCAAGCTGGCGTTCCCCTACGTAAAAGCGCTCGCGGTCGAGTCGAGATGTCAGCAGTTGAGTAATGAGCTGTTCATAAATACCGCATTGTTGCATCGCACTTTAGCCTTGAACGTTGTACATGAGGGTGGCGAGAAGAGTATCATTTTTTCCAACCAAATCAGTAAGCTGTTGTCGCCTGTTGCTCGTTTGAAAATCGCCCCGGTTTTCGGTAATCAAGCCCGGCAGTGACAATCACAGGGAGGTGGTGATGGATCCGGTTTCCTATCTTTTTTCGGCTTATCTCAATCTGGTACAGCAGCAGGTTGCGGATATCTATGGCACCGAGGCCAAGACGCTGGTGGTGCAGTATGAGGGGGAGTCGGTCCCGTTCTCTTTTCAGCTGTGGCAGATCCAGCAGCCGAGCGTTTGTCGTTCCTACCAGCAGGATGTGCGGCGTTTTAGCCAATGCACGGTCAAGGCGTCCGCCCTGTTTCACAAGCTGTGTGATGACTTGACCCGGCAGGATGACAGCAGCTGGCAACTGCCCAAATATCGCGCCATGTATTGTTCGGCCGCCGTCAGCTACAGGCCGATGATTGCCGAGATTGGGAATGCCAAACAGAGTCCGGCCAAGCTGGCAGAGCGGGCCTGCAATCAGGCGATTCTGGCGGCAATGGACAGTGACGATGAAGCCCTGCTGGCCCAGCGTGACAAAGCGTGCGCAGCGGTGCAGTAACGCGAATTTATTTGACCAGATCATTTGCGCTCGCTTTGCGCGCCACGGCACACATGGGCTTCCCCTTGCCGGGTATGATGGGGTTGCCCGCCGTGGCGACGACAGTCGGATGCTTGCGGGCATATGTCGGTCACATCAGCCAGATCACCACCAGGAGGAGACCATGATCAGCCATATCGACCATCTGGTATTGACGGTCAGCGATATTGAACGGGCCGTGGCGTTTTACAGCTCGGTGCTCAATATGGAGGCCATCACCTTTGGTGCTGGGCGCCGGGCGGTGGGGTTTGGCAACCAGAAGATCAATCTGCAACTGTTGGGGCAGGAGCCGCGCAATCGGGCGCAGGTGGGATCGGGGGATGTCTGTCTTATCACCCGCTGGCCGCTGGAGCAGGTAATGGCCCAGCTTGCCTGCCACGGGGTGGAGATTGTCGAGGGGCCGGTGACCAAAAGCGGCGCCTGCGGACTGATAGAGTCAGTCTATTTCCTCGACCCGGACCAAAACCTGATAGAAGTCAGTATCTATCCCTGATACCCCTGAGCCATCACCCATCGCCATCATCAATAGAAAGGGGCCGTCAATTGACGGCCCCTTTCTTGTATCGCCATCGACCCAGCGCCAGTGACTCTTTGCCGATTCTCTAGAAACGTCCTAGAAAGGCGCGCTGCTCTCGTCGCTCTCCTGTAAAAACTGCTCCAGCTCTGCCTGATAGGACTCGTCGTTTTGACGGCTGTTGGCAGTTTTTAAAGCCGCAGGCTGGGCGATTGGGGTGGCGGTGAGGGTCTCCATCACCCGCTGCTGCAGATAGGGGTAGAAGGGGTTGGAGGAGGTGCGAGTGAGGGCGCCGGGGTTGACGATCAGCACCCCGCGCTCGCCACGCAGGGCCAGACCGCCGAGATTGATGCCGTATTGCTCCCGCTGCTCCGGGCGCGCCGCCATGCCATAGAGGGGATCGTCCATCGGGAAGGGCAGCGCCACATGTGAGAGGGAGTAGATCTCCTTGGGATAATCGATACCCAGCAAGCGGACTTGCTCAGGCTGGTCGACGGTGGCCAGCGTCTTGGCCTGTGTCGCGGGGGAAGCGGGCTCGACATTGCCCACCACAGTGAGGCGGTAGTGTTGGGGGGCGTTTGGCAGCAAACGGTGCAGCGCCAGCTCGGAGGCCGAGCTCATCAGCGGGCCAAACAGGGTGCTGCGGTTGATATCAAACAGCACCAGTTCGCTGCCGTTGGCCGGCAGGTAGTGGTAGAGATCGGCAATGATGGAGCGGGTGCTGACGGTGTAGTCCATCACTGACTGGAAGGTGAGGGCGGGGGGAAACGCCGCCAGCTCGCCACTGGCGGCCAGCTGGCGCACCTGCTGCTGGATGGCGTGGGTCAGGCGATAGGACTGGCGTGCGCCGTTGACCGGAAACGAGTTGTACTTGAACGGGTTGAACTCCGGCATGGTGTCGAGCCAGGCGGCGTTGGCAAAGGCGGGTAGCAGGGCGGGCACGGCTTTGAGCCCGGCGAAGCGGGCAAAGCGGGTCACTCCGATCATCGGGGAGATCAGCACCAGTCGATCCGGTTTTGCCAGCGTGCCGCTCTGATCGGCCAGCGCATCGAGCGCATATTTCACCGCCAGCGCGCCGCCGTTGGAAAATCCCACCAGATGCAGCGGCCGCTTGCCGGGTGCCAGCAATCTGGCCTCCCGCACCGCCAGTCGGGTGGTGGCCAGCCAGGTCTCCCAGTCCATATCCACCAGCCCTGCGGGCACGGTGCCGTGGCCGGGGAGCCGCAGCCCCAGCGCGATAAAGCCCTGCTGCTGATAGCGTCTGGCCAGATGGCGCAGGCTATAGGGGGAGTCGGTCAGGCCGTGCAGCAGCACAGCCACCCCTTTGACTTCCCCCTCGGGGCGCAACAGGTAGGAGCGGTTCCAGTTCTCCTTGAAGCGGGCGGGGTTGATGGGGGAGTCCTGATAGTAGCGATTGCTGGCCAGTTGCTGTGCTGGCGGCGTCTTGGCGACCACCTCGCTGGCCACCAGCTCGAACAGCTGATCTTCGCGGGCCAGATAGGCTTTCCAGTCGCTCTGATCAAGCTCATCGGCGCTGAGTTCAGGGGGCACCACTGTGTGCCACAGCTGCAGCGGCGCGCTCTGCCAGGCGAAGTAGGCGATCACTGCCCATGCGGTCAGCAACAGCAGCAACAGGGTCAGCAGAGCACGGCGGATGAGGCGGCGAGTATGAGCCAGCATGGTGCAATCCTTGGCGATAGGGGTGGAGCCGCATCTGGGCGGGGTGAGTTCGGCGCAGCACTCAAGGTGCTGACAACCGGCTTAAAGCCTAATGGAAACAAGATGATATGTATAGTTGATGGCGATGGGCCGCGCCGGAGCCGGGCGTCTGCTCCCGCCAGCAACGTCAGGCTGGCAGCTCCGGGGTGGTGTCGTGTGCGTGTCGTGTGCTTTGTGTCGACTTGAGCTGATCACCGGATGGCTGCCCGATCCCCGTGGCCCTGTAACTATCTGCCCCTGAAAGGGGGCAATTATGCTACTGTAGCGGCGTTTTTTGCGGGTTAGGCTGGCATTGGCCTTTTTTGAAGATGGAATGGTATGCAGAACTTTGATGCAGTGAATTGGCTGATCCAGCAGACAGCCTTCCCAGCGTGGCTGACGCTGGCAAATGGACAACAGAATGGGGCCAAGGCCCTGTGGCAGGTGACCCATGCTGGCTAATGAATCCATGCGTCTGAACAAGTACATCAGCGAGAGCGGCATCTGCTCGCGCCGTGAAGCCGACCGCTTTATCGAGCAGGGTCAGGTGTTTATCAACGGCAAGCGGGCCGGGATCGGCGATCAGGTGCTGGCTGGCGATCTGGTCAAGGTCAATGGTCAGGTGATCGAGGCCCGTGAGGCAGACAGTCTGGTGTTTATCGTGCTGAACAAGCCGGTGGGCATCGTTAGTACCACAGAGGCGGGCGAGAAAGACAACATCGTCGATTTCGTCAACCACAGCACTCGCGTCTTCCCCATCGGGCGGCTCGACAAGGATTCGCAGGGTCTGATCTTCCTGACCAACCACGGTGATCTGGTCAACAAGATCCTGCGGGCGGGCAACGATCACGAGAAAGAGTATCTGGTGACCGTCGACAAGCCAGTGACCGACGAGTTTGTGCGCGGCATGGCGGCCGGGGTGCCGATCCTCGGTGCCGTCACCAAGAAGTGCAAGGTGAAGAAAGAGGCGCCGTTCGTCTTTCGCATCACGTTAGTGCAGGGGCTTAACCGCCAGATCCGCCGCATGTGCGAGTACTTCGGCTTTGAGGTAACCAAGCTGGAGCGTATTCGCATCATGAACGTCAGCCTCAAGGGGGTGCCGGTGGGTGAGTGGCGCGATCTGACCGATGACGAGCTGATCGAGCTGTTCAAGCTGATTGAGGACTCCTCCTCCGAGGTGAAACCGGCTAAAGGCGACAAGCCCAAGGTGGCCAAGGCCCCGGCTGGCAAAGTGGCGCCCGGCAAGAAGCCGCGCCGCGATGACGATCACGAGATCGGTGGCCGCCCCAATGTGCCGGGCCCGGATGCCTTCGAGAATAAGAGCCCGGTAGGCAAGGTCGGCGCGGGTAAAGGGGCAGCCAATAAAGGCGGCGCTGGCAAAGCGGCTGCAGGTAAAGGGGCCCCCAACAAGGGTGGCAAACCGGCCGCAGGTAAGCCGCGCGCCGGTCAGTCAGGACGGCAGAAGAAGGGGCGCTGAGTTGCAACCCTGAGCGGCTTCTGCCTCACCTTGTTATTCCCAACACGGTTATCCCCAACACTGTTATCCCAACACACCGGCCTCAGGCCGGTGTGTTGCTTTGGGCTGCCGCCTTTTTAGCCGCAGTCGTTGGCATGGCGGCTGCTGGCATTGACATGATGGCGGGCGGCAGCCGCATGGCGCGGGGGTAGTGGCGCGGGTCGAGGCGCAGCACCAGCAGGCTCATCAGTAGCAAGCCCCCTAGTTGCCACTGCCAGGCGGCCGCGAAGTCGCCGAAATGGTGATAAAGCCGCGCCGCCACCCAGGGGCCGGTGGCCGCCAGCATAAAGCCGAACCCCTGCATCAGGGCGCTCAGGGTGCCCGCGCGGCGCGGGTCGGGCAGGTGATCCAGCGCTATCACCATGATCAGCGAAAAGCTGCCGCCAAGACCGGCGCCGCACAGCATGCACCAGAACATGGGGGCCGCCTGTGGCGCCAGCCAGAGACCGCCAAATCCCGCCAACTGCATGGCGATGGCCAGCGCCATCCAGGGGCGTCGGTCCATCTTGCGGGCCGCCAGCAGCGGCAGGCTGAGGCCGCTGGCAGTCTGCGCCAGTGCCAGCCAGGCCACCAGCTCGCCCGCCTGCGCGGCGCTCCACCCTTGCGCCATATAGGCGGGGGCCAGCCATGCCACCACTATGCCGTAGCCGCTGTTGATGATGCCAAAGCAGACGATCAGCAACCAACTGCGGGGCAGGGTGATCAGCCGCTGCTCGCCGTGGGGAATCGCGACCGCTGCGGCCCGTGGCAGCCGCACCTGCCACACCAGCCAGACGAGGGCCAGCAGCACCGGCAGGCTCCAGAGCGCCAGTGCCCGCGACCAGTCGAGGCTGGCCGCCAGCCGTGGGGTGAGGCTGGCCCCCAGCGCCCCGCCCCCCATCATGCAGGCGGAGAAGATCCCCATCACCAGCGGCACCTTGTGGGCGAAGGCCTGCTTGATCAGCGCGGGCAGCACCCCTTGCACCAGCGCCGACCCCAATCCACATAGCGCCGCGCTGGCGATCAGCAGACTGCCGCTTTGGGCATCGAAGCGCATGGCGCTGCCAATGCCGAGCAGCAGCAGGGCCGCCCCCAGCAGCTGGCGGGCACTGGCGCGCCGACGCAGGCTCGGGGTGAGCAGCACGCCAATACCGATCAGCCACAGTGGCAGCAGGGTGAGCCAGGCGAGGGTGTCCATCCCCAGCGCCAGACGCTGGTCAATGGCTTGGGCCAGCGGGCCGATGGCGGTGAGAAAGGGGCGCAGGTTCAGGCCAATCAGGATCACCAGCACCAGCAGGGCGGTCTGGCCTGCTGGTTGATCCGAATTTTGTTGCTTCATTGGGTGTCGTTTCCGGTTCTGGGAGAAACAGGGAGCCTTCGGGACGCGGAATAATCGGGGCTGAACATGGCAGAACACCGTCAAAGGAGGCAAAAACGTCAGCCTAACGGGGTCTAAAGTCATTTGGAAATTAAATGATATAATGGGATTCAGTGGTTTTGTAAATGGAGCGCCCCATGCTGGATCCCCTGTTACTGCGCAGTTTTGTCGCCATTATCGATACCGGCAGTTTTACCCGCGCCGGTGAGCGGGTCCATCTGACCCAATCCACCATCAGCCAGCAGATCCGCCGCCTTGAGCAGCAGCTTGGCTGCCCGCTGCTGGATCGCGCTGGCCGTCAGGTGGTGGCGACAGCGGAGGGGGAAAAATTGCTGGGGCTGGCCCGCCGTATTCTGGCGCTGCTGGCGCAGGCCGAGGAGCAGGTGACCGAGGGGAGCGTGGCGCTTAGCCTCGGGGTGCCGGAGGATTTCGCCGCGGGTGCCATTACCCCGGTGCTGGCCGCCTTTGCCCGCGATTATCCCGAGGTGCGGCTGGAGGTGCAGAGCGGCCTGAGCCACGAGATCTGGCAGCGTTTCGCGGCGGGGGAGCTGGATCTGGCGCTGGTCAAGCAGACGCGTGGGCAGGGTTCGCCGATCGCCAACTGGCGCGAACCGCTGGTGTGGGTCGATAGCCGCGACTGGCCCGCTCGGGATCGCGAGCCACTGCCGCTAGTGGTGTTCCCGAGCGAAGGGCTCTATCGGCGACAGATGACCGAGGCGCTCGATGGTCTGGGGCGGCGTTGGCGCATCGCCTATGTCAGTGCCAGCCTCGCCAGCTTGCAGGGGTCGGTGAGCGCAGGGATCGGGGTGAGCTTGCTGCCCAAGCGGTTGATGCCTGCCGATCAGCAGGCCCTGAGCCAGTGGCCCAAGGTGGCGCCGGTGGAGCTGGCGCTGCATGCCGGAGTGAGCGGGGGCGAGCCGCTCACCCGCTTGAGCTCGGCCCTGATCGCTCTCTGCGACGAGGTGATGGGGCCGCAATGAGTGGCGATGCGGGAAAGGAAAGGCTGGGGCCGGAAGAGAAGGCGGCAAGAAACGCGACAAAGTGCGGGGGGATCAGTGATCCGCCCCCTCCGCCAGCTTGCGCTGGTAATCCTGTTTCACAATGGCCAGCGCCGCCAGCACCAGTTCGGGGGCAAGCCCGTTGGTTTCCAGCAGTTCGATGAGATCCACCGCGAGTTTTACCTCGGGCGGGGCAGTTTCCAGTGACATTCGGTTTGGCCTCGGTTGGTTCGGGTTGCAGCAATAAGGGGGGATTATACAGGGGCGCCACCGCTGGCTGAAAGCGCCCCGCTGTGTCGGGGGGGAAGTCACCAAGGTCAGAGGTGCTGGCGCATCTCCTTGTCGATCTCCTCGCGCAGGGCAATCAGCTTTTTGGCGTACTGCTGCAACTGCAGATCGCTCTCGCTGACCGGCTGCCACTGGGGCACCGGGGTCGGTTTGCCCTGCTCATCCATCGCCACAAAGATGATGATGCAGTGGGTGGTTTTGTGGCGCTCGGTGTCGGTGGGGTGGCGGCTGTAGACATCCACCGCCAGATGCATGCTGGTGGTGCCGGTGTGGATCACCTGGGCGTGCACCTCCACCAGCTGGCCAATCTGGATGGGGCGCAAAAAGCGGATCCCCCCCACATAGACGGTCACCGCATAGCCGCCGCACCAGCCCGCCGCGCAGGCATAGCCCGCCTGATCGATCCACTTCATTACCATGCCGCCATGAACCTTGCCGCCGAAATTGACGTCAGAGGGTTCGGCCAGAAATTGCAGGGTCAGTTCGCGATTGGGCACAGTCACATCCTTATTGCCTGAAGAGTTTCCCTGAGCTTTGCCCCATCGCGCAGCCCGGTCAAGGGTTCATCCCCGATTCAGGGGGGCGGGGTCACTATCTTGCTTCACGTATCCCGATTTCAGATTTCTTACCCGCAGGAGTGACGCCATGAAACAGATGCTGGAACAGTTGCTGGGGGCTGGCAAAGGCTGGCTCAATGACGGAGGCGACAAGCGCAAGGGGCAGATGCAGGGGGCGCTGGCCGGTGGCGCGCTCGGTCTGCTGCTGGGCAACAAGAAGGTGCGCAAATATGGCAGTCAGGCAGCTGCTGTGGGCGGCGCCGCAGCCCTTGGCGGACTGGCTTACAAGCTCTATCAGGATTGGCAGGCCCAGCAGTCGGCACCTGCTCAGCCCACTCATCCCATCAGCGCGCTGGAAGGCAATGCGCTGGATGCCCGTGCCGCTCTGCTGGTGCGCGCCATGGTGGCGGCGGCCCGGGCCGATGGCCATATCGACGCTGGCGAGCGCGAAAAGATCCAGCAGTACCTGACCGAACAGGGCCAGAGCGATGCCGCCCGCTGGATTGACGCCGAGCTGGCCCGCCCCCTCGACCCCCACGCGCTGGCGCGGGAAGTGACTGATATGGAGCTGGCTACTGAGGTTTATCTCGCCTCCCTGCTCGCCATCGAGGTGGATCACTTTATGGAGCGCGGTTATCTCGATGAGCTGGCGCGGGCCCTCAAGCTCGATGACAACCTCAAAGGAAGCATCGAGCGGCAGGTGGCCCAACTTAACGCCCCCGCCTGATATTGCTCACCGCCATGGATTTCCGATAACGCCCCGCAAGGGGCGTTGTTGTTTCTGGTGGTTGTAAAAAGATACGGATGAGCCTCTGTTGATTGCGGGTCACAGTCTCTAAGATGGCGCAGGGTCACATCATCTTTGCAAGGAGCAGCAGTTGGAAATGCGATTCTCGTTTATTAACTGAACTCCACATCATGTTAATGTCAAAGAACAATATCAACGTTTGCACAAGGAGCGTGCGTAATGTCAACTTCCCCAGTCGAGCTGGCCAAATATTACAGTGTTGATGATTTAACCAGTGCAACAACTGGTGGAGGCAGGCTTAACAACTTGCTTTTATCCGTGAGCAAAGGCCTGCCGCTGTCCATTTTGAGTCAACAATACCTTGAGTCTAAAGGGCTGAATGCCTTGCTTGGTTTTCTTACAGGGGTGTTATCCAAAGAGGAGTTTTATAGACGCGCCTTATTAGAGCGAGAGCAGCGTATCGCAATGGCTATAAAGCGACAGCTTGAACTTGAAGCAATTAAAATAGCAGAGCAGAAAGCAGCAGCCCTGAGGTATGAAACACTTCAGGCTCAATATAAAGCTGAACGCATAAAACGTGAGAGCGACCCAAAATTTATTGCGCGGAGGAAAAACCAAGATCTTCGCCGGAAGTTTGGGGTAGATGTATTTGTGGAAGAAGATCACTTTAAGCAACTGATGCAGATTTTGCGTACGCTGGATGCCAAGTCACGACTTTCTGAACTTGATTCTATATGGCTAAAAGTGGAGGGGAGGGACTATCAAACAGATGAAATATGGCATGCTTACCATCGAATAGAAGCTGATTTTTATATTGCAGAGTACAAGCGAACCAGTGACCCGTGGCAAGCAGTCAATGCCAGTGCGCATCTTCGAAAATGTGCAGCCGCCGCCTCGGCTGTTGAATTGCTCTCGGCTATTCCAGCTAAACACCAAGAGCATGCGAAGCTCAAGTCAGCGATTAGAACAACCCATGGCGGGGCGTTGCGTGACTTGGGAAAACGTACAGATGCTCTGAAAATGGGAGCTGAGGCTCATGCATTGCAACCGAATAATTTCAGACCATGCACACTGTTAGGTGCTCTCAATATTGAGCTGGGAAATATTGAAGAAGGACATAATTGGTATCTCATGGCGGAAGCCCGTGGTGCCAATCGAGATAGTATCGAGTACGAATTGCGTTCTCTGCTTTTGCGCATGAGCGAGGAGAAGCGTAAAGCAGCTATTGCCGAGCTATTAAAAATCGCTCCTCGAGAATATGACTGGTTACGCCGAGTATTTAAGATGTGATTGAGCGCAGAGTTTAGGTTCATGTTCCACGAGTGGCAGTATTTGCGTCATATGAAGTGCCTTGGGCAAGTTGGCGATTGATAAGCTCGGCAAGTTTGAGCAAGGCCTGCTCCAGCGGTTCGCTCCAGGGATGGGAGCTGTTGAGGCGCAGGCAGTGGTTGTGTTGCCCCTGACTGGAAAAGAGCGCGCCGGGGGCCACTGAAAAACCGCTGCCAAGGGCCTGGGCGTGCAGGGCGCGGCTGTCGAAATGGGCAGGCAGCTCTAGCCAGAGGAAGTAGCCGCCATCGGGGGAGGAGATCCGCACCTCGCCCGGCAACAGCCGCAGCAGGGCAGCCCGCATCTGCTGCTGGCGCTGGGCCAGGGTGTGGCGCAGGCGGCGAAAGTGGGCATCCACCCCGCCTTGGCGCAGCATCTCGGCCAGTGCCAGTTGGCTCGGCACATTGGTGGAGAGGGTGGACATCAGTTGCAGCCGCTGCACCCGCTCGGCATGGGGCCCCGCCACCACCCAACCGACTCGAAAGCCCGGCGCCAGACACTTGGAAAATGAGCTGCAGAGCAGGCTGTCGCCGCGCTGATCCCAGTGCCAGATCGGCTTGGGGCGCTCGCGGCCAAAGTAGACCTCTGCATAGACGTCATCTTCCACCAGCGGCACCCCGTGGCTGTTGAGCAGCGCCATCAGCCGCTCTTTGTGGCCATCCGGCATGGTGTGGCCCAGCGGGTGCTGCACATTGCCCATCAGCCAGCACGCCTTGACCGGCATGCGGGTGAGGGCGTCGGCCAGCATCTCGAGATCGATACCCACCCCCGGAATGACCGGGATCTCCACCGCCTTGAGTTTCAGCCGTTCGATGGCCTGCAGGGCGCCATAGAAGGTGGGGGACTCCACCACCACCCAGTCACCGGGCTCGGTCAGCACCTGCAGACTGAGGGAGAGCGCCTCCATGGCGCCGGTGGTGATGATGATCTCCTGCGGATTGACCGCCACCCCGTCGTTGGCGTAGCGCTGGGCGATGGCGCGGCGCAGCGCCTCGTTGCCGGGGGGCAGGTCGGCCACCGTGCTGAAGGGATCGAGCTTGCGCATGCAGCTGGCCAGCGCCCGCCCGAGCTGGGGATGGGGGAACAGGGTCGGGTCGGCCACCGACATGCCAAGGGGCACCAGCTCCCGCGACTTGCTCGCTTGCAACACCTCGAACACCAGATCGTTGATATCGACCGAACCGCTGTAGTGGGTCTGGCTTGGGGTGTGCTGCATCAGCTGCGGCGAGGCCGCCTTGACGTAGTAGCCGGACTGGGGGCGGGCGAGGATCCGCCCCTGACTCTCCAGCAGTTGATAGGCCTGCAACACCGTCATGGGGCTGAGGCCATGGGTCTTGCAGCTCTGGCGAATGGAGGGGATGCGCTCCCCCGGTTGCCAGATGCCATCGTCGATCTGGCTTTGCAGGCGGTCGGCCAACTGCTGGTAAAGGGACATGATCTGGATCAACTGTTATAGGTGTAATTCAATATAACTGCATCTGTTATAGGTGTCATGCTCCGTGGTGTACTTGTCAAACACGAAACGTGTAGAGCAAATACAACAAAAGAGAGTGACGCATGATCAATCCGGATGACGTGGTCAGCCTGTCTCGCCTGCAATTTGGCGCCACGGCTCTGTTCCACTTCCTGTTTGTCCCCCTCACGCTGGGGTTGTCCTGGATCCTGGTGATCGCCGAGTCGGCCTATGTGATGACCGGCAAGGTGATCTATCAGGACATCACCCGCTTCTGGGGCAAGCTGTTTGGTATCAACTTCGTCATGGGGGTCACCACGGGGATCACCATGGAGTTTCAGTTCGGCACCAACTGGGCTTATTACTCCCAATATGTCGGTGACATTTTTGGCACCCCGCTGGCTATCGAGGGGCTGATGGCCTTCTTCCTTGAATCAACGCTGGTGGGTCTCTTCTTCTTCGGCTGGGACAAGCTCTCCCGTGGTCAGCATCTGCTGGTGACCATGCTGGTGGCGCTCGGTTCCAACCTCTCGGCGCTGTGGATCCTGATCGGCAACGGTTGGATGCAAAACCCAGTGGGGGCCGAGTTCAACCTGCTGACCCAGCGGATGGAGCTGGTGGATATCGCCGCAGTGCTGTTCAACCCGGTGGCGCAGGTGAAGTTCGTTCACACCGTCGCGGCGGGCTATGTCGCCGCTTCCATGTTCGTGATGGGGGTGAGCAGCTGGTATCTGCTGCGCAAAACCGAGGTGCAGTTTGCCCTGCGCTCCTTCGCCATCGCCTCCGGCTTCGGGCTGGCGGCCATCCTCTCGGTCATCGTGCTGGGGGATGAGTCTGGCTATCGCACCGGTGAGGTGCAGAAGGTCAAACTCGCTGCCATTGAGGCGGAGTGGGAGACCGAGCCTGCCCCTGCCTCATTCACCCTGTTCGGCTTCCCGGATCAGACTGCCGAGACCACCCACGCCGCCATCAAGATCCCGTATCTGATGGGGATCATCGCCACTCGCTCCATCGACGAAGCGGTGACCGGGCTCAAGGATATCAAGGTGCAGAACGAGGCGCGCATTCGCAGCGGCATGGTGGCGGCAGAAGCCCTCGACCAGATCCGGCACGGCGATGACAGCCCGGCCAACCGCGCCCGCTTCGAGCAGCACGGCAAGGATCTCGGTTACGGCATGCTGTTGACCCCCTATGCCAGCAATATCGCCAAGGCCGGTGAGGCGGAGATTGCCAAGGCGGTCGATGACTCGATCCCGCCAGTGGCACCGCTGTTCTGGGGCTTTCGGGTGATGGTGGGGCTCGGCGTCACCATGCTGGGGCTGATGGTGGTGAGCTTTGTCCAGCTCTGCCGCAACCGGCTGCAAGACTCGCCACGGCTGCTCAAGACCCTGCTCTGGAGTATTCCGCTGCCCTGGATTGCCATCGAAGCGGGCTGGCTGGTGGCGGAACTCGGCCGTCAACCCTGGACCATCAGCGACGTGCTGCCGGTCTCGGCCTCGGTCTCGTTACTTCAGCCGGGCCAACTCTGGTTCAGCCTGATCGCCATCTGTTCTATCTACACCCTGTTGTTGGTGGTGGAGCTGTTCCTGCTGCGCCATGTGATCCGCAAGGGGCCCGCCATTCTCCATACCGGCCGTTACGCTGGTGAACAACCCGAACTTGCGAGGATCGCCTGATGGATTACGCAACCCTGAAACTCATCTGGTGGGGGCTGGTGCTCTTCATGATGGTCGCCTTTATCGTGATGGATGGCTTCGATCTTGGCATCGCCATGTTGCTGCCGGTGGTGTCGAAAGACGACGCAGATCGGCGACTGGTGATCAACAGCGTGGGGCCGGTGTGGGAGGGCAATCAGGTATGGCTGATCGCCGGTGCCGGTGCCCTGTTCGCCGCCTGGCCGCTGGTCTATGCCGCCGCCTTCTCGGCGCTTTATATCCCCATGGTGGTGTTGTTGCTGGGGCTCTTCCTGCGTCCGGTCGGCTTTGACTATCGCAGCAAGCTGGCCGATCCGCTGTGGCGTCGCTGGTGGGATCGGGCATTGGTGGCCGGTGGTTTGGTGCCAACCCTGATCCTCGGCGCCGCTATTGGTCTGGTGATGGAGGGGCTGCCGTTTCGTTTCGACGAGGGGCTGCGGTTGCACTACGGGGCGTTCAATTTCCACTGGGGCTGGCTGCTCTCGGTGCTCGCCACCGCCATCAGCCTGTTGCTGCTCCATGGCGCCAGCTTTTTACAGGTCAAGGTGACGGGCACCCCGGCGCTGCGCGCACGAGGGCTGGCCATCCTGCTGGCCCCGCTGGTGACCCTCTGTTACCTGCTGGCGGGTTGGCATCTGGTGGATCTGCCGGGCTATCAGCTGAGCGGTCTGGGCACGCAGCCCTTTGACCCCAATGCCGCTATCACGCCCTTGATGAAAGGGGTGATCCCCCAGAGTCATGGCTGGCTGCAGAACTATCTGGATTATCCGCTGTTGTGGCTGGTGCCGATCATCGGGGCGCTGGCGCCGCTGGTGAGCGGGATTGCCGCCTGGCTGGAGCGGGGCCGGCTTGCGCTGCTGGCAAGCGGGCTGGCCTGCGCTGCCATGCTCTGCTCGGTGGCCATCGCCCTGTTCCCCTTCGTGCTGCCCTCATCCCTCGATGCGGTCAGCAGCCTGACCCTGTGGGACAGCACCTCCAGCTACAAGACGTTGGCCATCATGTTCGGCATCGTGCTGGTGCTGCTGCCCATCAACCTTGGCTATACCGGCTGGGTCTATCGGGTGGTGCGCGGCAAGCTTGACCGTGCCCGCATCAAGCGCGACAGCCATCAACTCTACTGACCATAAGGAGGACGCTATGTGGTACTTCACCTGGATTTTGGGCCTCGGATTCGCCCTGCTGCTGGGCCTGTGCAACCTGCTCTGGCTGGAAGCGCGCTGGCAGGCAGACAAACGGGACGGCAACTGACGGCGGGGTGCTCACCGCCCCTCCCCATGGCCGGTGGCTGGCGTTCACTCGTCGCCACCGGCCCCTCTCACCCCTCTTTAAACAACACAAACGATACAAACGACACACTTTCAACCGACAACCAACCGACAGGTAATTGTGATGAAACAGAGATTGAAAGCGGTGGCGCTGGCCATCGGCTGCGCGCTCACCGTCGCCCCGGCCTGTGCCGAACCGGTACAACTGACGCCACTGGATAAAACCTTCACCCTGCAGGTGCTCGGCAGTGGTGGCCCCATCTCCGACGATCTGCGCGCCTCCTCCAGCGAGGTGATCTGGTGGAAGGGGAAATCCCGCATCCTGATCGATGCCGGTGGCGGTGTCTACCTGCGCTTCGGCCAGGCGGGGGCCAAGCTCGAAGAGGTCGATTTTATCGGCATCAGCCACTTTCACACCGACCATGTGACCGATTTGCCCGCCCTGCTCAAGGGAGCGTATTTCTTCGAGCGCAGCGATCCGCTGGATCTGGCAGGGCCGCAAGCCGGCTCGGCCTTCCCCAGCATGAGCGGCTACTTTGATGCCCTCTTCAACAAGGAGAAGGGCGCTTATGCCTACCTGAGCGGCTTCAAGGATGGCACCGATGGCCTCTTCCCCATCAACTTGCACGATGTGCCCTACCAGAGCCCGCAGCCCCACACCGTCTATCAGCAGGATGGGCTGACCATCACCGCACTTGGCATCCCTCACGGTGACGTGCCCTGTCTGGCCTATCGCATCGAGAGCGCCGAGGGGACCATCGTCATCTCGGCGGATCAGAACGGCAGCAACCCGGCTTTTGTGCCGTTTGCCAAGGGGGCCGACATTCTGGTGATGCCGCTCGCCATCCACGAAGCGGCCGATCCTGTCTCTGCCTCGCTCCACGCCAAGCCATCTGTGGTGGCCAAGATTGCCGCCGAGGTGAACCCCAAGCTGCTGGTGCTGAGCCACTGGATGGGGGTCGGCCTCAATCATAAGAAAGAGGCGATGGCCATCGTCAAACAGCAGTTCCACGGCCAGATTGTGGCCGCCCGCGATCTCTCCAGCTACCCCGTTTCATCCGTCAAGGAGTCCGCTCATGAGTAACTCAAGCAGCAACAAAACCACCGGCAAACTGACCCTCTCCATCGCCATGACCAGCCTGATTGCCCTGACCCCGGGACTGGCGCTGGCGGCCACCCCGAGCGATGCGCCGGTGAAGGCCGCCCCCAGCGAACAGCACGGCGGCAAGTGCGCGGCGGGCAAGTGCGGCACCGAGAAGCGCTTTGAAAAGCAGGCTTTAGAGAGCGATCCGCAGGGTCGGCTGGTGCGCGCTCGCGATGGCAAGTGCGGTGTGGCGGAGCAGGGGATCGATGGCGACAGATCCAGTGCCAACAAGGGCAGCAAGATGACGGAGGGGGTATGCGGCCAATAAGCTCCCGCAGTCGGGGGATCGGGCTGCGCCAAGAGCATCTGGATGCGCTCTGCTCCGGCCCCATCCGCCCCGGCATCGACTTTCTCGAGCTGGCGCCGGAGAACTGGATGGCCATCGGCGGCGCCAAGCGGGCGCAGCTGCATCAGCTGGCCGAGCGTTACCCGCTGGTGGCCCACGGGCTCAGCCTCTCCCTCGGTGATTGTCAGCCCCTCAATCTCACCTTGCTCGGCCAGATCCGCACCTTTCTGGACGAGTTCGGCATCGAGATCTACAGCGAGCACCTGAGCTTTTCCCGCGACCAGCAGGGTTATCTCTACGAGTTGCTGCCGGTGCCGCGCCAGTGGGAGAACATCCCCTATCTGGCAGAGCGGATCGAACAGGTGCAGGAGGCGCTGGCCCGCCCGCTGGTGCTGGAAAATATCTCCTACTACCACGGCTATGACCACGAGATGCCGGAGGAGGGTTTTCTCGCCGAGCTGGTGGCGCGCAGCGGTTGTGAGTTGCTGCTCGATATCAACAACGTTTTTGTGAACAGCCGCAACCACGGCTACTGCCCCAAGCGGATGATCGCCGGGTTGCCGGGCTGTGCGATCCGCTACTTCCATATCGCCGGTCATCTGGAAGAGGCGGACGGCACTTTACTGGATACCCACGGCAAACCTGTGTGTGAGGAAGTGGTGGCGCTGGCCCGTTATACGGTGCAGACCCACGGCCTGCGTCCCCTGTTGCTGGAGCGGGATCACCATCTGCCGTCGTTGCCTGAGCTGGAAGCCGAGCTGGCACGGGTGCACGGCGCCTGTTGTGAGGCGCTCGACAGTCAGGTGCGGGAGGTGCGCTATGGATAGACGGTTATCTCTGATCACATCGCCCAAAGCAGCCCCGCAGCGGATGCAGCAGCAGACCGCCTGGCTGGCGAGCCGGGTACGGCTGCCGCAGGATGGCATTGCCAGTCACTATGCCCGCAGCGTGCGCGCCAATGTGGCGTCGGTGCTGGAGAGCGCGTTTCCGCTTACCCACGGCCACTGGGCGCCGGTGGACAGATGGCAGCTGGTGGAGGGCTTTGTCATCGCGCACGGCGCCGAGGCCCCCGAGTTTCACCATATCGCCACCGAGTTTGTCCGCTATGTGCAGCATCGCCACGGCGAGGGCACCCTCAACTGGCCAAAGCAGCGGTTGGCGCTGCTGGAGTATGAGTGGGCCTGCCTTTGTGTCGAGATTGACCAAGGGGTGGTGCCGCAAGCGTTACCGGGGGAGGAGGTGACGGCGGAAAGTCCGCTCGTGCTTAATCCCACCCTGCAACTACTTGAACTCCCCTTTGCCATCCATCGCAGCGGCGTGCTGCCGACCCGGCAGGGCAATCACTGCTATGGCCTGTTTCGCAGCCCGGATCATCAGGTGGTGACCCAGCGGTTGCGCGAATGGGATGTGGCGCTGATCCAATCGCTGCAACAGCAGCCGGGGATCACCCGAGCCGCGTTCCAGCAACAGGTGCAACAGGTTCGCAGCGATTTTGATCTGACCGAGTGGGCGCGCCATTTTCACCGGCTGGGTCTGCTGACGCTGCCCGCTGGTGAGCGCCAGCCCGGCGCCCCTGTGTCCTGACTTAGGCCCTCATTTAGCAAACACCAAGGAGAATTCCCATGAACAACACCCTGATCCAGTGGTACGAACGGGCAGTGGCCCAGTGCAAGCGGCTCGATTTTCTGGCCCTGCTGGCCATTCGCCTCTATCTCATTCCGGTCATCTATGTGGGGGCCCACTCCAAGGTGGTGGGCTTTGCCGGCACCGTCGCCTGGTTTGGCGCGCCAATCTCGGAAGGGGGGCTCAACCTGCCATTCCCGACCCTGCTCGCCTTTCTGGCGGCGGGCACCGAAGTGCTGGGTTGTATCTGTATCGCCCTTGGCCTCTTTACCCGCATCATGGCCATTCCCACCATCTTCCTGATGAGCGTGGCGAGCGCCATGGTGCACTGGAAGCACGGCTGGGATGCCATCGCCACCGGCAGCATGGAGGCCACCTTGCGCCTTAACGGCTTTATCGAGTGGCTGGCGACGAACTTCCCCGGTCGCTACAACTACATCACCGAGCTCGGGGATCCTGTGATGCTCAACAACGGGATGGAGTTTGCCGCCACCTACTTCGTGATGTTGCTGGTGCTGCTGGTTTACGGCGGGGGGCGCTACGTCAGCCTCGACTACTGGCTCACGCGGGCGGTGAACAAGGGGGCAGTGGTTTCCCGCACGGCATAACAACCAACAAAAATAACAGCGCGTGAAAAGAGACGAGCGGCCTGAGCCGCTCGTTTTTATTTGATGACGGGAGAGGCTGAGTTGCCTGCTGGCGCAGCTTATGCCTGACAGGCGGCGAGCCGGACGGCTTCGCGGCGCTCGCTGACATGGGTCAGCCCATAGGCCAGCAGCACGATAAGGGCGCCGATCCAGGGGGTATGGATCAGGCCAAGGTGCTCCACCACCAAGCCACCGACGATCGACCCCAGCGCAATACCGACGTTGAAGGCGGCGATATTGAGGCCCGATGCCACATCCACCGCCTTGGGGGTGTGCAGCTCGGCCTGCTTGACCACCAGCACTTGCAGACCCGGCACATTGCCAAAGGCAAAGGCGCCCCACACCAGCACGGTCAGTACCGCCAGCAGCGGATAGGGGGCGGTGAAGGTGAGGGCCAGCAGCACCAGTGCCAGACCGGCAAACAGCAGCTTCAGGGCGGGGAGGGGGCCCAGACGGTCGGCCAGCTTGCCACCCCAGATATTGCCGATGGCGACCGATACCCCGTAGACCAGCAGGATCAGGCTCACCGCACCGGCGCTAAAGCCGCTCACCTGCTGCAGGATGGGGGCGAGGAAGGTGAAGGCGGTGAAGGCACCGCCGTAACCGAGGGCGGTTTTGGCATAGACCAGCAGCAGCGGCTTGTTAGTCAGCACGACAAGTTGCTCGCGGATGGTCGAGGCCGCCCCCTTGGGCAGGTTGCTTGGGATCAGCAGCAGGCTACCCACCATGGCGACGAGGCCCAGCAGGCTCACCACCAGAAAGGTCTCGCGCCAGCCAAAGACCTGACCAATCCAGGTGCCGAGCGGTACGCCGGTCACCAGCGCCACGGTGAGGCCGCTGAACATGATGGCGATGGCGCTCGCCGCCTTCTCTTTGGCCACCAGCCCGGTGGCTATGGTGCTGCCCACCGAGAAGAAGACCCCGTGCGCCAGTCCGGTCAGGATGCGGGCCACGATCAGGCTCTCGTAACCGGGGGCCTGCCAGGCCAGCAGGTTACCTGCGGTAAAGAGCGCCATCAGCCCTACCAGCAGCCACTTGCGCGGCACCTTGCCGGTGAGCGCCGTGAGCACGGGGGCGCCGATGGCCACCCCAAGGGCATAGAGGCTGACCAACAGCCCCGCCGAGGGGAGCGACACATTCAGCTGCTGGGCTATGGTGGGGATGAGCCCCACAATCACAAATTCGGTGGTGCCGATCGCAAAGGCACTTAAGGTAAGGGCAAATAACGCCAGTGGCATAACAACTCCTTGGATAGGGACTCCCGATGGGAGAATGGCGCCAGTATGCAGGGGCTGTTTGTTGGCAAAAATGACGGTAACAGCAAATGACTTTTGATAAATCAGCATCAATGGCGGTGAGCCGCAGGGGTGCTCGTCATCCTCTGTGCGATCGCTAATCCGTGATCGCCATCCCGGAGTTGAGTGGCTGTGAACCCTTTTGGGACTCGCTTAAGCTCCAGTACAAGATGGTCAGCATAGGATTGCCTTTGATGATCCCTCTTGTACCGGTCGTGTCACGGCCGTCTCTTGTTTGACAGGTAACATGATGAAATTAAACCGACTCTCCTCTCTTTTGCTGCTGTGCGGCGCCTTTACGGTACAGGCTGGCCAGAGCGATCCCTTATCTGCCTGGAATGACACCGCAGCCAAGCAGGCGATCACCCGCTGGGTGACCAATGCCACCGATCAGCAGCAGGCCACCTTTATCCCCCAAGAGAAGCGCCATGTGGTGTTTGACAATGACGGCACCCTCTGGCCGGAAGCGCCCATGACCTATCAGCTGCAGTTTGCGATGGACGAGATCAAGCGCCTGGCGCCGGAACACCCGGAGTGGAAGGCCGATCCCATCGTCGCGGCAGTGTTGAGCAACGACCTCAAGGCCGTGGCCAAATCGGGGGAGAAGGGACTCGCCAAGCTGGTGGGGCTGACCCACAGCGGCATGACCACCACCGAGTTTGCCGAGCGGGTCAGCCGCTGGGTCAACAGCAGCAAGGATCCCCGTTTTGGCTGCCACTATGATCAGCTCGGTTATCTGCCGATGAAGCAACTGCTGGGGTATCTGCGGGATAATGGCTTCCAGACCTGGATTGTCTCCGGTGGCGGCGTCGACTTTATGCGGGTGATGTCCGAGCAGATGTATGGCATCCCGCCCCAACAGGTGATTGGCTCCTTCACCCTTGGTGAATTTGCCCTGACCGGGCAGGGCAGCGAGATCCGCAAGACCATGAACGGCGCCTTCTTTGATGACGGCAAGGCTAAACCGGCCGCCATCCACCTCTTTATGGGACAGCGCCCGGTCGGCGCCTTTGGCAACAGCGATGGCGACGTGCCCATGCTGCAGTACACCTCGACCAATCCGGACTACCAGACTTTCGGTCTGCTGGTGCACCACACCGATGCCAAGCGTGAATACGCCTACGACAGCCATCCGCCAGCCAGCGGCAAGCTGATCGACGGACTGGCGCAGGCCAAAGATCGGGGCTGGGTAGTGGTCGATATGAAATCAGACTGGAATCAGGTGTTTGACTCAGCCCTCTGCCAGAACGCCCGTTAAGCGCGGGAGCTGCGTCAGGCATCTACAGGGCTAGATGCCTTTATGAGGCAAGTGAGAAAACAGGGAGAGCGAGCGATCGATAGAGCCTCGCTCTCTTACGCCTCGAAGCGTCTTTGTCACCTGTTTTTTGCCAAGGCCCGCTCCACATAGAGGTAGCCGATGCCCATTACCTGTTGAGGGCGAGTCAGTTCGCCGAAGCGCAGTTGGGTCGCATTGACCGCATCGCTGCAGTCGAACGGATTGGCGCCGGTCTGGCTGACGATGGTTTGCAGCCAGCTTTCACCAAAGTCGCAGCTGCGGCCATAGAGCCAGATGTGGTTGATGTTGAGGATATTGAGGAAGTTGTAGAGGCTCAGGCCAATGGCGCGGGCCCCTTCGTCCACCAGAGTGCGGATCATGGCATCCCCCTGATGGTAGAGCGCGAGCAGCCGGGCAGTATCCAGCTCCACACCCGCCTGCGCCGGGTTATCGGCGCAGGCTTGTTGCTTGAGAAAGACCCGGGCCCGTTTTTTGATGGCAAACAGCGAGGCGACCGTCTCCAGGCAGCCATAGCGGCCGCAAGCACAGGCGCTGCCGTCCGGATTGATGATGGTGTGGCCTATCTGGCCGCTGCCAAACAGGGCACCCCGGTAGATCTGACCGTTGATGATAAAGGCCGACCCTATGCCGTAATCGACGTTGATGACGCAAAAATCCCCGTTTCCTTCCCGGCCCTGCCACTTCTGGGCCAGCGCCAGCATGATGCAGTCGTTATCCACCATCACCTCGCAGCCGAGGCGCTTCTCCAGCAGATACTTGAGCTCGACCGGCGCGTGCCATGGGGCTTGCGGCATGGTTTGCGACACCCCGGTCGCCGGGTTGACCTGACCGTGTACCGACAGGGCCAGCCGGATCGCCAGCCCCTTGTGGTGGCGTTTGTGCTGGTAGTAGTGCGCTTCAATCAGGCGCAGCAGCTCATCGGGGGTTTGCGGGGCAATCTTTTGGTCGCTGAACTCACCCAGCGGGGTGATCAGGTTATCCACCAGTATGCTCTCCAGACGGGTGGGGCTGATATTGAGGCAGAGGATGGCCCCCTGGCCACTGGCAATGCGGTAGCTGCCGCCATTGATGCCGCGCTGGGAGAGGTTCTGTTCGCTGTGGCTGATGGCGCCATCGGCAACCAGTTCGTCGAGGATCTTGCTGACCGCCGGGATGGAGAGTTCGCAGTGGCGGGCCAGGGTGGACTTGCTCGCCTCCTTGAGCTGATAGAGCAGGGCCAGCAGCACCTGCTTGTTGTGGTGGCGGACCTTCTGGTTGTTCAACCCTATGTTCATCGCTTAACTAAACTCCGCTTACTGTATTGCGTGATCTTTCGGCAATTAATGCAGCTTTAACCATTCTAATCTGGTCTCACTGAAAACTTTACTAACAAATGTTGAGTGAGGCGAGATTAATGAGAGCTGATGTAAAAGTCTGGGTAGAGACCATCTCACTGCCGACCTACGAGGTTGGTGCCGAAGATCCCAACCCCATGTTTCTCGAGAAGCGGGTCTATCAGGGCTCCTCGGGGGCCGTCTATCCCTACGGCGTGATCGACACCCTCACCGGTCAGAAGCAGATGAAGTCCTATCAGGCGGTCTGGCTGGAGAATGACTTTATCAAGGTGATGCTGCTGCCGGAGCTGGGTGGCCGCATCCACCGTGCCTACGACAAGGTGATGCAGCGGGATTTTGTCTATTACAACGAGGTGATAAAGCCGGCGCTGGTGGGGCTGGTAGGGCCCTGGATCTCCGGTGGTATCGAGTTCAACTGGCCGCAGCACCACAGGCCCACCACCTTTATGCCGGTGGATTTCACCATTGCGGAGCGGGAAGGCGGTGCCAAGACCGTCTGGCTGGGCGAGGTGGAGCCGATGCGCGGTCTGCAGGTGATGGCGGGCTTTACCCTCTATCCGGACAAGGCGCTCATCGAGATCACCGGCAAGGTGTTCAATGGCAACGACACGCCGCGCCACTTCCTCTGGTGGTCCAACCCGGCGGTGAAAGGGGGCGATGCCCACCAGAGCGTCTTCCCGCCCGATGTGACCGCCGTCTATGACCACGGCAAGCGCGACGTCAGTGCCTTCCCCATCGCCCGTGGCACCTACTACAAGGTGGACTACTCCGCCGGCGTTGATATCTCCCGCTACCGCAACATTCCGGTGCCCACCTCCTACATGGCGGACAAGTCCGATTACGACTTCGTCGGCGCCTACTGCCATGACGAGCAGGGCGGCCTGTTGCACGTGGCGGATCACCACGTCTCGCCGGGCAAGAAACAGTGGAGCTGGGGCAACTGCGACTTCGGTCTGGCCTGGGATCGCAACCTGACCGACCACAACGGCCCCTACATCGAGCTGATGACCGGGGTTTACACCGACAACCAGCCCGACTTTACCTGGCTGGATGCGGGGGAGGAGAAGGTGTTTGTGCAGAACTTCCTGCCCTACAACACCCTGGGCACCCTGCAAAATGCCAATACCCGCGCCGCCATCAAGCTGGAGCGCAGCGACGACGGTCTGCTCTGCGGTGCCTACGCGATCGCGCCGCTGTGCCAGGCCCGTTTCGAAGTGAGTGACGAGAGTGGCGTGCTGTTCACCCAGACGCTGGATCTGCAACCGGGTCAGGCCTGGCTTGAGCCACAGGCCATCACCAGCGAGGGACGTTTGCAGGTACGCCTGCTGGATGAGCAGGGCCAGCCGATCCTGAGTTATCTCGAACATCAGCCTGCGGGCGAAGCCCTGCCGGATCCGGCCACGGCACCGGAGCCGGCCGTCAATCTCGACTCAATCGATGAGCTCTATTTCATCGGTCAGCATCTTGAGCAGTATCTGCACGCCAGCCGCTCGCCTTTTGATTACTACCTGCGGGCGCTTGAACTCGATGGTGGCGACTACCGCTGCAACCTGGCGCTGGCGACGCTGGAGTACAACCGCGCCAACTATGAGCCGGCGCTGGCCTACGTCAATCAGGCGCTGACCCGTGCCCATCGCCTCAACAAGAACCCCCAGTGTGGCAAGGCCAGTCTGCTGCGCGGCCACATTGAGGAGCGTCTGGGTCAGTTCGATGCTGCCTTCGATGACTTTTACAAGGCGACCTGGAGCGGTAACTGCCGCGACAGCGGCTTCCTCGGACTGGCCCGTATCGCCATGGTACGCCGTGATCCCCTGCAGGCGTTGCCCTTTGTCGAGAAGAGCCTCGCGGTCAACGGTACCCACTATGGCGCCATCGCTCTCAAAGGGTTGGCGCTGCTGGAGTCTGGTCAGCGGGCGGCGGCCCTCGTCTATATCGACGAGCAGCGAGTCCGTTATCCGCTCCACTATCAGCTGGCCTTCCTGCGCTGGCTGGCAAGCGAGCAGCCGACCGATCTCGAGGCGCTGCTCACCCTGTGCAACGGGCGTGGGGTGAACCTCTGTTTCCTGGCGAGCAATCTGCTGGCGCTGGGTCGCCCCGAGTTGGCGCAGCAACTGCTCTCGCTGCTGCCAGTGGAAGAGACCCTGCCGCTGTTGTTCCAGGCCGCTCAGTTGCCCGAAGGTGAGGCGCAGGATGCCCTGCTGGCGCGGGCCGAGCAGGCCTTTGGCCGCAAGGTGCGCTTCCCCAATACCCTTGGCGAGGTGGCCATGCTGGCGCAACTGCCCCACAGCTGGTTTGCCAGCTACTTGCTGGGCTGCTTCCACTACAGCAAGCGCAGCTACCCGCAAGCCATCGCCCTGTGGCAGCAGGTGTGCGAGCAGGCGCCCGGGTTTGCCCCGGCCTGGCGCAACCTTGGCATCTATCACTTCAACAAGAGCGGCGATCCGGTGGCGGCCGAGCAGTGTCTGAGCCGGGCCTTTGCCCTCAAGCCGGATGATGCCCGCCTCTTGTTCGAACTGGATCAGCTGCACAAGCGCTGCACCATGGCACCCAACGAGCGGTTGGCGCTGCTGGAGACACACCGTGAGGTGGTCCTCAAGCGCGACGATCTGACCGCCGAACTGCTCAGCCTCTATCACATCACCGGCCAGTTGGATGCGGCGGCCGAGATCTTGCGGCTGCGCGAATTCCACCCCTGGGAGGGAGGCGAGGGCAAGGTGACCGGTCAGTACCTCATCAATCAGCAGCGCCGGGCGCTGGTGTTGATGACTCAGGGGCGCCATGAGCAGGCTATTCCGTTGCTGCAACAGGCGCTGCACTACCCCCTCAATCTGGGGGAGGGGCGTCTGGTGGGGCAAACCGACAACGATATCCACTACCTGTTGGCGCTCTGCCATCTGGCTTGTGACAACCAGAGTCTGGCGGCCCAGTGCCTGCAACAGGCCTGTCTCGGTCAGGGGTCGCTGGGGGTCAGCCGCTACTACAACGATCAGCCGGTGGATTACCTCTTCTATCAGGGCATGGCGCTGGCGCGTCTTGGCCGGGTTGCGGAGGCGCAGCGTCTGTTCGAGGGGATGGTCGGCTGGGCCGAGCAGGCGATGGGCGAGTCGGTCGAGGCGGATTTCTTCGCCGTCTCACTGCCCGACCTCATCGTGCTGGATGACGATCCGCAACACAAACATCGCCAGCACTGTCTGCTGGTCAGGGCGCTCGGCCTGTTGGGGCTGGGTCAGCGGGATGGTTGTGAACAGACCTTGCGAGAGCTGCTCACTCTCAACCCGGCTCACGACAAGGGGCACCTCTTTGCCCTGATCTGCCGCGAGCTGTCACTCAACTCACAACACTCATAACACTCATAACAAAAACCGGCGCCCCGCCACGGTGAGGGGCGCCACTGCACCTTACAATCGACAAGATAGAAAGGATGAGACATGGAACGCACGAAAAATCAATTGGATACGAATGAGCTCAATATGAGCTACATCTGGATGATCTGCTTGGTGGCCGCCTGCGGTGGCCTGCTGTTTGGTTATGACTGGGTCGTGATTGGCGGGGCCAAGCCCTTCTATGAGGCCTATTTTTCCATTACGGATCCGGCCCAGTCCGGCTGGGCCATGAGCTCGGCGCTGGTGGGCTGCGTGCTGGGGGCAGCCATCTCCGGCTGGTCTTCCGACCGCTTCGGTCGCAAAAAGCCGCTGATCCTGGCCGCCATCCTCTTCACCATCTCGGCGTGGGGCACGGCTGCAGCCAGCAACTTCGATCTGTTTGTGGTCTATCGCATCATCGGCGGGATTGGCATCGGTCTGGCCTCTGCGCTCTCGCCCATGTACATCGCCGAGATCAGCCCGGCCGACAAGCGGGGCAAGTTTGTGGCCATCAACCAGCTCACCATAGTCATCGGGGTGCTGGCGGCCCAGCTGGTGAACCTGATGATCGCCGATCCGGTGGCGAGCAACGCGACTCAGGCCGATATTCTGGCGACCTGGAACGGTCAGTCCGGCTGGCGCTGGATGTTCGGTGCCGAACTGGTACCTGCGTTGGCGTTTCTGGTGTTGATGTTCTTCGTGCCGGAGTCGCCGCGCTGGTTGGCCAAAGATGGTCAGTATGAGAAAGCCTCCCGCATGCTCGGCAAGATTGGCGGTGATGCCTATGCCAAGCAGACCCTGGCCGATATTCGTCAAACTCTGGTGGGCGAGACCCACAAGGTGTCACTGGCGGAGCTGGGCAAACCCTCGGTGCGGCCGATCCTCATCATCGGAATTGTGCTGGCGGTATTCCAGCAGTGGTGCGGCATCAACGTCATCTTCAACTATGCGCAGGAGATCTTTGCCTCCGCCGGGTTTGATATCAACAGCACCCTCAAATCCATCGTCGCTACCGGGCTTATCAACCTGCTGTTTACCCTGATCGCACTGCCCATGGTGGACAAGATTGGCCGTCGCAAGCTGATGCTGATTGGCTCGGCCGGTCTCACCATCATCTACGGCATGATGGCTGCGGCCTATGCCACAGGCGTACTGGGGCTGCCGGTGTTGCTGCTGGTATTGGCGGCCATCGCCATCTATGCCCTGACCCTGGCGCCGGTCACCTGGGTGCTGCTCTCGGAGATCTTCCCCAACCGGGTGCGGGGGCTGGCGATGTCGGCCGGTACGCTGGCACTCTGGATCGCCTGTTTCGTGCTGACCTACACCTTCCCGCTGCTTAATGCCGGGTTGGGTGCTGCAGGCAGCTTCCTGCTCTATGGCCTCATCTGTTTTGCCGGTCTCATCTTTATCTATCGCAAGGTGCCCGAGACCAAGGGGGTAACGCTGGAGGCACTGGAAGCCCAGCTGGCCCAGGGCAAGGTCGAACTGACGCCGACCAAGGCGAGCGCTTCGGCATGACGGTATACACATTAAACAACCCGCATCTTAGGATGCGGGTTTCTGCACAAGGGGCCTGCCTGCTGGGGCTGGAGGATGATAAAGGGCGCCCGCTGCTGCGAGACACGGACCCGGCGCAGCCATGGCATCCCGGGCAGAGCGCGCTGTTTCCCATGGTGCCGCTGGCCAATCGGGTAGCGGGCAATCGGTTCGAGCTGTGGGAGGATGACTGTTCGTTGCCCGAGAGCGAGCTCGATCCCGACTTCTTTTTGCATGGGGATGGCTGGCTACAGCGATGGCAGCGGGTGGCGTTAACCGACAGCTCGGTGACCTTGCAGCTCACCAGCCAGCATGGCCCTTTTCATTATCTGGCGGAGATCGACTATCGGCTGCAGGGAGCAAGCCTGGTGGCGCGGATCAGCCTGACCCATCTCGGGGAGACGCCCTGTCTCTACGGCGCGGGTTTTCACCCCTTCTTCTGGCGTGACGAGCAGACAAAGATTCGCTTTCTGGCGAGCGGTGTCTGGCAGGAGGGGGAGGATCATCTGCCGACCGACTGGTCGAGCAGGCTTGCGCCCCACCTCGATTTTCGTCAGTGGCAGCGCCCGCAAGGGTGGCTCAACCACTGTTACGGCGGCTGGCGCGGTCAGGCCGAGATTGACCATCCTGCCCGCCAGCAGCGGCTGCTGGTTTCAAGCGAGAGTGCCTTCCTGATGCTCTACCAGCCCGATGAGGGGAGTGGCTTCGTCTGTCTGGAGCCCCAGAGTCACGCCGCCAATGCCCACCACCTGGCCGGTCACCCCGGTTTGCGGTTACTCGCAAGAGGTGACCGTATGAGTATCGGTATGACCGTGACACTGGTGTCCGGGGGCTAACGCAATCCTGCTTCGATCAGTGGGGATCCGCTGGTACCAGCAGTACCTCGATCCCGGCATGACGCAACCCGGTCAGCACTTCTGCTGGCAGGGCATCATCGGTGATCAGGGTATGAATACGCGGGGTATCGATAATCTTGTGCAAGCTGCGTCGGCCAAATTTGCTGGAGTCGGTGACCACGATGATCCGCTCGGCGACCTGACACATGCAGCGGTTAAGGCGCGCTTCATCCTCGTGATGGGTACTGACGCCACGCTCGAGGTCGATGCCATCCACCCCGAGAAACAGCTGGTCAAAATGGTAGTTTTGCAGGGATTGCTCGGCCTGCGCACCATAGAACGAGAGTGACTTGCGGCGCAGGTGACCGCCGGTCATCAGCAGCTCGACCCCCTCCGCCTCCAGCAGTGCATTGGCCACGTTCATACCGTTGGTCATCACCAGGATCTCCTGATGCTCGCGCAGATGACGAGCCACCTCCAACGTGGTTGTACCCGAATCGAGGATGAGGCGACTCCCTGGTTGCACCAGCGTCGCCGCCAGTGCACCGATCCGCTGTTTGACCGGCGTATTGAGCACGCTCTTGTCGGCAATGGTCCGCTCGGGCACAGCCTGATTAGGTTCACACAGCAGGGCGCCCCCATAGGCGCGTACAGCGACCCCTTGTTTTTCGAGGAAAGCCAGATCGTTGCGAATGGTGACGGTCGACACCTGATAATGGGTAGCCAATTCATTGACCTGAACGCTGCCATTGCTGCGCAGCTGCTGAATGATCCGCTCCCGCCGCTCACTGGTACCGAGTCCGATCTTTTCTGTTGTTTGCATAGTCTCTTCTGCCGGAGTGCTGTGGTGAAAAACGACTTTCACTTTATTACGGTTTCATATTAACGCGCAGTACCAGAGCCAAATCAAGCCTTCATTAAGCTTTCACATAGTAATATCTGCATTTATCACCCCCACGAATAGTTTCGATGTCTTTCTTTTTGTGATCACCTTCAAGAACCTATGACTCTTTTGTTTCGCTTTCCTTTTCTTGCGATTACCGTAAAGAAAAGAAAACGAAAGACTATTTTCATCTACAGCAACGAAGGAAGATCAAAATGAAATCCATGCTGGCACTGGTCGAAAGACATAAACAGGGAGAACCGGTCGGGATCTATGCCGTCTGCTCCGCTCACCCGCTGGTGCTGGAGGCCGCTTTGTGCTTGGCCGCCGAAGGGGATCAACTGCTGCTGGTCGAGGCCACTTCCAATCAGGTGGATCAGTTCGGTGGTTACACTGGCATGACCCCGGCCGATTTTCGCGATCGCCTCTATCAGCTGGCTGCCGAGTGCCACTTTCCAGCGCACCGACTGATTCTTGGAGGGGATCACCTTGGTCCAAACCGTTGGCAAGGTGAGCCCGCCGAGCAGGCCATGGCCCATGCCGAGGATCTCATCGCCTGCTATGTTGCTGCCGGTTTCAAAAAGATCCATCTTGACTGCAGCATGTCTTGTCAGGGGGACCCGGTGCCGCTGACCGATGAGCTGGTCGCCAAGCGGGCCGCCCGTCTGGCGCAGATCGCCGAGCAAACCTGTCTGGCCAAATTTGGCCAGAGCGATCTGGTCTATGTCATTGGTACCGAGGTGCCGGTTCCGGGCGGTGCCCATGAAGAGCTGGCCGAGCTGACTGTCACCACGCCGGAAGCCGCCCGTCATACCCTGGAAGCCCACCAGCAAGCCTTCGCGCAGGTCGGTCTGGCCCATATCTGGCCCCGGGTCATTGGGCTCGTTGTCCAGCCCGGGGTCGAGTTTGACCACACCCACATTATCGATTACCAATCAGCGAAAGCGGCACCACTGAGTCGGATGATCGAAGCCTACCCCCATCTGGTGTTTGAGGCTCACTCCACCGATTACCAGACCCCCGAGGCTTATCGTCAGCTGGTTCGCGACCACTTTGCCATTCTCAAGGTCGGTCCGGCCCTCACCTTTGCCCTGCGTGAAGCGTTGTTTTCCCTTGCCGCCATCGAAGAGGAGTTGGTTGTCGCCAAGGCGTGCTCGGGCCTGCGCCAGGTGATGGAAGAGACCATGCTGGATCGCCCCGACTTCTGGCGCAGCCACTATCAGGGCAACGCCAACGAATGCCGACTCGCGCGCGGTTACAGCTACTCAGACCGCATTCGCTACTACTGGCCCGATGCGCGCGTAGATGAGTGCTATGCCAGATTGCTCACCAACCTGGCCGCCGAGCCCATCCCCTTGCCACTGCTCAGCCAGCACCTGCCCCTGCAGTACCGCAAGGTACGTCAGGGCACGTTGGCGGCCAATCCCCATGAGCTCATTCTCGATCAGGTGCAGGAAGTGTTGCGCAGCTATGCCAATGCCTGCGGCACAGTCTGCCCCTGTCCTTCCCAGCTTGACCCTGTTGTTTAAGGAGTTGTAGACATGATCCTTGGTTATTCAGAAGAGATGTTGCGCACGGCCAACGGCCTGGCGACAGCCCGTGAAATAGAGCAACAACCGGCCACCTGGCGAGAGACCCTTGCGATGGTGGAGGAGTGCCGCAATGCGCTGGACCGCTTTCTTGCGCCTCTCTTGTCCCATCGCAATTTGCGGGTGATCCTGACCGGTGCCGGTACCTCTGCCTTTGCCGGACGAGCGCTGGCCCCTTACCTCTCTGGCCACTTGAAGGCCCGGTTCGAGGCGATTGCCTCCACCGATATCGTCACCGATCCGGCCGAGTATCTGGCCGAGGATTGCCCGACTCTGCTTATCTCGTTCGCTCGCTCAGGCAATAGCCCGGAAAGCGTGGCCGCCGTTGAGCTCGCCAGCCAACTGCTCGGCAACTGCCATCATCTGGTACTCACCTGTAACGGTGAAGGGGCGCTCTATCGCCGCTGCCAGCAAGATGCCCGCTCTCTGGCCCTGCTGATGCCGCCCCAAACCAATGATCGCGGCTTCGCCATGACCAGCAGCCTCACCAGCATGATGCTGAGCTGTCTTGCCGTCTTCCTGCCGAGCCAGTTCAACCAGCAGGTTTGTGCGCCGCTGGCTGGCGTCAGTGAAGCGATCCTTGAGCAGGTTGTTCAGCGGGTACCAGCATGGAATGAGCCATTGCCACAACGGGTCATCTATCTTGGCAGCGGCAGCCTGCAAGGGGTTGCCCAGGAGTCAGCCCTCAAGCTGCTGGAACTGACCGGTGGCCGACTGGTCGCCATGTTTGACTCTCCCACCGGCTTTCGCCATGGCCCCAAATCCATCGTCAATGCACAGACCCTGATCGTCCAGCTCATCTCCAACGACCCCTATACCCGTCAATATGATCTGGACCTGCTGCGCGAACTGCGGGCTGATGGACAGGCAGCCCGGGTGGTCGCCATTGCTGACCAGCATGATCCTCACATCGAACAGGGTGAGCACATCTATCTGCCCCGCACCCTGCACTGTGATGATGCCCAGCTGGCCTTCGGTTACCTGCTCTATGCCCAGTTCTATGCCTTTCATACCTCGTTGAGCCTCGGCATCAGCCCGGACAATCCCTGTCCGACCGGGCAAGTCAACCGGGTCGTACAAGGGGTAAAAATTTATCCATATAAAAGCCAGGAATGCGAATCAATGGGCAGAAATTGATACATGAATGAATCAGTATCTGCATGAATAAATTGCATATTTAAAATTGTAAACGTTTCCATTTTTCATGGTCTGTTTGTTGTTAATCATTAGAAAAAGGAGTGAGTCACATGTTGGGCATCATCATCACGGGGCATGGCGGTTTTGCCAGTGGGCTGGCAAAGGCAATGGAACAGATCCTCGGTGAACAGCCATATGTGGCGGCAATTGATTTTCCCGAATCATCGACCACCAGCAAGTTGGAGCATCAACTTGCAGAAGCCATGTCGGCAGTAGAGCAGGGTGATGGTGTGGTGTTTCTCACTGACTTGCTAGGGGGAACACCTTTCCGGGTGGCCTCTTTGTTATCAATGGCAGCTCCCAAACGAGAAGTGATCACCGGAACCAATCTCCAGCTGTTGTTGGAGATGCTGCTGGAGCGTGATGGTCTGAGTGTCAGTGAATTCCGTATCCAGGCCCTTGCCTGTGGTCACCGGGGCCTCACGTCGCTGGCGGATGAAATGCAAAAAGATCGCCAGGCAGAAGCAAGTCTGGTCGAGGAGGGCATTTAAATGGCTTCACGGATCCGTGCCCGCCGCCTGCTGACCGAGCAGGGCTGGCTGGAGCATCAGGAGCTCACCCACCAAGAGGGCATCATCACCGCCATCGCTCCCATCACAGATGGCGATCCGGTGCGGGATGTCGATCTGCTGGTCCCGGCGCTGATCGATGGTCATGTCCACGGCGGCGCCGGTGTAGATGTGATGGACAACGACAGCAACGCCCTCGGCATCCTGTCGATGGCCAAGGCGGCGGAAGGAGTCGGTGCGTTTCTCGCGACCACGGTTACCGCTCAGCTCCCCGAGATCGAGCTGGCCCTTGCCCGCATTGCCGATGGCGTCGCCAGCGGCATGCCGGGCGCCGAGCTGCTCGGTTGCTATCTGGAGGGGCCCTATTTTACCCCCGCCAACAAGGGTGCCCACGATCAGGCGCTGTTTCGGGATCTGGAGGTTGCCGAGCTGAACCATCTGCAACAGCTGGCTCGCGGCACCCTGAAAGTGGTGGCGCTGGCACCGGAAAAGCCCAATGCCATCATGGCCATTCGCCATCTCGCCGCCAACGACGTGCGGGTGATGCTGGGACACTCGGCGGCGGATCACGACACTACTATGGCCGCGCTGTCGGCGGGCGCTTCCGGGCTGGTGCACTGCTTCAATGGCATGCGGGGTCTGCACCACCGCGAGCCTGGCATGGTGGGGGCGGGCCTGGTCCATCCCGATGCCTGGCTGGAGCTGATCGCCGATGGTCATCATGTCCATCCAAGCGTGCTCAAACTCTGCCACTGCTGCGCCGGTGAGCGCCTGCTCCTTATTACTGATGCGATGCGTGCCGCTGGCATGCCAGATGGTCACTACCTGCTGGGCAACTACCGGGTCGAGATGAAAGAGGGGGTGGTGCGCACCGAGGCCGGCGGTCTGGCGGGCAGCACCCTCACCCTGCTTGGCGCCGTACGCAACATGGTGCAGCTGGCGGATGTGCCGCTCGATGAAGCCATCGCAATGGCCTCGCTGGCCCCGGCAAAGATGCTCGGCATTGCCGATCGTCTCGGTTCGCTGGCGGTTGGCAAACAGGCCAACCTGCTCGCCCTCACTACTGAACTTACTCAGCAACACATCTGGGTTGCTGGTCGGGAGATTGAGCCCGCCCACTTCACCCCCCTTTTCTCAGGATCTCGCGTCAATCAGGACGCTCAGGAGTCACTATGTATCTGATCTCTTCCCATGAAATGCTCAAAGATGCCCAGCGCCGCGGTTACGCCGTGCCTGCTTTCAACATCCACAACCTGGAAACCGTCCAGGTGGTCGCTCGTACCGCAGCACGCATGCGTTCACCGGTGATTTTGGCTGGCACTCCGGGTACCTATCGCCATGCCGGGGTCGAGTATCTGGTCTCCATCTGTCAGGCAGCTGCCCATGAGTACCGCATTCCGCTGGTGCTGCATCTGGATCACCACGAAGACGAGCAGGACATCCATAACAAGGTCGAAGCGGGTATTCGCTCGGCCATGATCGATGCCTCGCACTTTCCGTTTGAAGAGAACATCGAAAAGGTGCGCAGCGTAGTCACCTACTGCCACCGCATGGGTGCCAGCGTCGAAGCCGAACTGGGCCTGCTGGGCGGCCAGGAAGATGACCTCATCGTTGATGCCGCAAATGCCAAATTTACCGATCCGCTGAAGGCGGCCGAGTTTGTCCGCCGTACCGGTATCGACTCGCTGGCTGTTGCCATCGGCACTGCCCACGGCCTCTATAAGGAAGAGCCCCGCCTCGATTTTGCCCGCCTCGCTGCGATCCGTGAGCAGGTGGATATTCCGCTGGTTCTGCACGGCGCCTCCGGTGTGCCGGAAGCCGATGTACGCCGCTGCACCGAGCTGGGGATCTGTAAGGTCAACGTAGCGACCGAACTGAAGATCGCCTTCGCCGATGCCATGAAAGCCTTCCTTGGTAGCCACCCCGATGCCAGCGACCCGCGCCAGTATCTGGTGCCTGCCATGGCTGCCATGGAAGAGGTGGTCGAAGCGAAAATCCGCATGTGTATGAGCGATAACAAATTATAAAAACCGATATTAGTAACGTGAAATAAAGGATTACCACTATGCCAAATATTGTTTATACCCGTATCGATGAACGAGGATTACATGGTCAAGTCGCTGTAGGTCATGGCCCTCATTCTGGATGTAACCTGATTCTTTTTGCCAATGACGCGGTTTCGCAAGATCCTGCACAGCAAGCGTTGGCAAAAATGTCGGCTGGTGAATTTGATACCCGTTTTTTCAGTTTGCAGAAAACGATTGATGTCATTCATAAAGCTGCGGACCATCAAAAAATATTCATCCTTGTTCGTACACCTCAGGATGTATTGATCCTTGTTAAAGGTGGTGTGCCGATTAAGAAAATAAATGTTGGAAATATGCATTACAAGGAAGGTAAAGAGCAGGTTCATGCAACTGTGTCGTTGGATGATAATGATAAAAGTACATTCAGAGAGTTGGTCTGTCTCGGGGTTTCTTGCACCATCCAACGTAACCCATCAGATACTCCCATAAATATTGAACAATATTTGTAAGGTGAAAATATGGATATTTTAACTGTATTTGCCATCGCCCTGTGGGTTGGCTTTGCCGGGCTTGATTATTATGGATCAGGGTTGATGTTTGGTCGGCCTATTGTCACCGGGACGGTTGTTGGCCTGCTGATGGGGGATATTGAGTCAGGCCTGTTAATTGGTGCAACGTTAGAACTGGCCTGGCTTGGTTTAATGCCATTGGCTGGTGCTCAGCCACCTAATGTCACTATCGGATCTGCAGTTGGTGTTGTTTTCGGGATCCAGTCTGGATTGTCCCCAAGTGCTGTAGTCGGTGTTGCAATACCTTTCGCGATATTGATGCAGCAGTTGACCGTCATTCAATTTACAGCTTTTGCTACCTTGATGGCCAGAGTCGATAAAATGGCGGATAAATGTGACATAAAAGGGATTGAACGAGTCAATTACCTTGGTATGGCCGCCTACTTTTTCACGTTTTTCATCTGTGCCTTTATCCCGACTTACTTTGGTGATGTCGTTGCAAAAACAATTGTTGAGCAGGTGCCGAAGGTTATCATCGAAGGGTTAAGTATTGCTGGTGCCATGATGCCTGCGTTGGGTTTTGCAATGCTTTTGAAGATGATGTTGAAAGAGAGAAAATATACTCCATTTTTCATCATCGGCTTTGTCTGTGCGACATTTTTGAAGTTGCCCGTTATCGCTGTTGCGCTTCTTGGTTTGTCTGTCGCAATTATCGATTATTTTAATCATGCCGAGCGCAAGAATAGCAAAAATAAAGTAACTTCGCTTGACAATGAACAAATGGATGAGGGCATTTAATATGTCACAGCACACTGAAAAAATGATGAACAATGAAGAGTATCTTGACCAGGACACTAACGCAGTTCTGGACCAGAAGATTATGAGGCAGTCCTGGCTGCGGATGCTGTGGGTCCAAGCTTCTTTTAACTATCAAAGGATGCAATCATCCGGATTCCTCTATGCGATGTTACCAGCATTGCAGCGAATTCATAAGAATAAGCATGACCTCTCATTGTCATTGAAGCTGCATAACGAGTTTTTTAATACTGCACCTTGGCTGGTTACTTTCATGCAAGGGGTTATCCTTGCCATGGAAAAGGGCAAGCAACCAATAGAAACCATTCGCTCTTTCAAAGTGGCGGCGATGGGACCATTAGGCGGGATTGGCGATGCAATGTGTCAACTGACAATATTGCCAATCACAGCTTCTATTGCAGCAGCCTTGGCATTGGATAAAGTTTATATAGCGCCACTCATTTTCCTTTTGCTCTTTAACCTGGTTAGATTTTCAATCTACATCCCATTGTTTAACTATGGTTACAAATTAGGGCTCAGTGCGCTTGGCTCTCTGAAGCAGCAAAGTGATGCTTTTAGTCGTGGTGCAACAATTCTTGGCCTGACAGTTGTCGGAGCACTTACTGCATCATTTGTAAGGGTCAAGCTTGGTGCTGAAATTCATCTCGGTGACTCGGTGTTGAATATCCAGGATGGGATTTTAGACAAAATTATGCCGAATATTTTGCCTCTTATTGTCGTCATTGGGTGCTACAAGCTGATCATGCGTGGGCTATCACCTGTAAAAATGATGCTTGGCATGATTGTTGGTTCAGTGTTACTGCATTATGTCGGAATACTTTAATAGATATATGAGAGGACAACATGATTAAGTATATAGATAACTGTAAAGCCATTATTGAGAAACTGATGGCGAATGAAGGGACTAACATTGAGAATGCTGCGAAACTGATGAGCAATGCAGTTCAGCATGATGGTGTTATTCATGTTTCCGGTGGTCACTGCCATATATATGCGATGGAAACATTTTATCGTGCTGGTGGTTTGGTGCCGATTAACCCGCTGTTACCACATATTTATTCTACCGCGCCACGAACTCAGGCTTATTCAGATCATATTTATGAAGTTGAAGGTGTTGGGACGACCATTTTTGAAGACCAGCGGGTGACTGTGCATGATTGTGTCATTTTGGCCTCGATTGCAGGGCGTACAATTCCGACGGTAGATATCGCTTTGGCGGCCAAAAAGCGTGGGCTTCCGGTGATCGCATTGCAATCGATGGAGTTCAGCAAGCGGACAAAACCAAAGCACTCTTCCGGTTTGTTTTTGAGTGATATCGCAGATATTACGATTGATCTCAACATCCCGTATGGTGATGCGGTAATAGAATTGGATGGACTATCCGAAAAATGTTGCCCGGTATCATCCATTATTGGCTTTTCAGTTATTCAAGCATTAGTGACACAGACGGTATGCAATTTGGCTGAGGCAGGGGTAACACCACCAGTTTGGGTTAGTTCAAATCTGGATCGTGGTGATGCGATCAATAAAAAGCATATTTTGTCTATGAAAGGCCGTGTGAGTTGCCTGTAATTGGAGATGGTTATATGTACAAGAAATATTTGACTGACTTACTACAACACATTGATGCGGTGAAAGATCAGCAAGAGGTAATTGAACAGTGTGCTGTAGCGATGGCCAATTCAATCATAAATGATGGAATGATCCATGTTACAGGTTGTGGCCATTCACAAATGTTTGCCCATGAGATGTATTTCCGTGCCGGAGGCCTGGTACAAGTCAATGCTATTTTGCCACCTGTTTTGGCACTGTCTCCCTATGCTCCGATGAGTACTTTTGCTGAACGGCAACATGGGTTGGCGGCTATCGCGCTTGATGGTGAAAAAGAGTTGCGTCAAGGCGATATATTGATCGTGGTATCTACCTCTGGACGAAATCCGGTACCAGTGGAGTTTGCCATGGAGGGTAAAAAACGAGGCTTGACCGTAATTGGTTTGACTTCATTTTCATTTACTCGTTCAGTTACATCAAGGCACCAGAGCGGTAAAAGACTGGAAGATGTTTGTGATTATGTACTTGATATGGGGGGCGTGCCCGGAGATGCAATTATTCCGGTGCCCAATCATGATTTTTCAACCGGCTCAATTTCTTCCGTCATTGGCTTTACTATCTTGAATAGCTTGGTATGTGAATGTGTCAAACATACTATCAAGCTGGATAAACAACCGCTGTTATGGCGTTCTGTGAATGCGGTACAAGCAGCAGAGGTCAATAAAGGAAATCTTGACAAGTATAAGAATCGAGTTACCTGCATGTAGTTTAATTTTGGTATTGCCTGCGTGTGGCGGGCAATATCATTTCTTCTAATGACATGGAGTTTAAGATGAAAATACGCTCACAACTTGTTGCTGGGGGGATAATTGGCTTAAGTTGTTTATCTGTTCAGTATGCCAATGCCGCCGTTACTGCTACACACACACACCTCCGGTAGCGGTTCATTTAGTTAATGACTCTCCCGGTTTTTCATTCATTGATGAAACCGGGAAGTATTTCTATCATGACACCCTGTCACAATATAATAAATATAATCCCAATAATGCTGATCACGCTTGGCGTTTCTTCAGTGCAAAGAACTATCAAGAAGCAAGTGATAACATCAAAGACAAGTTGCACGATTACAACGAAGTTAAGAAAATTTATGACCAGGCAACAGTTCAAAATACCGTCCCATTGTGCACTAATACGCCATTGATGAAGCGTATACAACCCCAGGGGAGTGGTTATGATTATATAAACTATTGTGGATTAATGGATGTGTGGGTTGATCCTGATAGCGGAGATTGGTATGGCTTGCTGCATGATGAAATTTTTGGCCTGACCCCAAGATACGATGCAATTGAACTGGTTAAGTCCACGGATAAAGGGGTGAATTGGGCAGTAACTGATGTTATTCAAACTTCCCAGTATGGTATGAAAGACTCTCGAGATGAGGCGCTTGGTCAGACCTACAATTATGGTGGTGGTGACCCTCGGCTGTTTGTCGATTATGCATCAGGTTATTTCTACGTATTCTACACCAGTCGCGTAATGAACCTCTCTGGCTGGTCCGGGTTTAGCTCGTTCATGCAAGAGCATGTCATGAGAGCGCCAATAGCAGGCAAGATGTCACCAGACAGCTGGCGGAAATACCATAACGGAAAGTGGGAAAAGTTTGAGACTAATGATTACTCTCTGGGTAATGCGGGTGCTGCCAGTAACATTGTCTCAGTAGATGTTTCTTCTGATGGATATTTTTCACCTGAGTATGATCCAGATTCGATGAATGGTACTGCATCAGAATTGGCAGAACAAGGGGAATTGGTCAATTCACCCTTGAGGGTGGCCAATGTCGCATGGAATAGCTACTTGAGAAAATATATTGCTACACCGGAGCCTTCATCTGGGGTACAAAATGAAGGAAAAGCACCTCTGGAGTTTTATGTGACCGATAGCTTGTCAAGTCAAAAGTGGGCGAAGCTATTAACGCTAAATAACTATGTGACGCGCTCCTGGTATCGCTTCATGATGGATCCGCAAGTACAAACATTGTCAAACTTCATTGTGGGTAAAACGACCAGAACGTATTGTTATATTGACTGCCAACAATATGATGGTGAATATATTGATGTTACGTTCAAAAATACTGATAAAGATAGTCAAGCTGCCATAGAGAAAACACGATTAAAGAATAGTGATGGCGACGTATTGACGGCCGATAAAAAGTTCAACCTGACTGTTAAGCATGAACAAGGTAAAGGGAACCTCTCTTGGGGTCTCGTGAACAGGCAAGATGGTTATTACCATGTTGTGGCTTATCCGATAGGACATATGGAGCAAAAAAGATACTTGGGCATTACTGAGTCGGGTGGTGTCAATGACTCAAGGAGTTGGGGGGCAGAGGTCGGGTTGGTTGTGGATCCGTGCCAAGGGGCTGAAACCTCGGATGTCTGTTTGAATTCACAATGGGTCAAAGTACCAACGGTGAAAAGCCGTAATGATGGCACTGAGAAAAGAGATGGTAGCTATCGCCTGGTAAACCGGTTCAGTGGGTTGATGTTGAGTTTGGATTCAAGTCAGGCTCTGAATAATCAAGTCACTGTATCTCCATTTCGCTCCTGGAATTGTACCGATCCGACATGCAAAGATAGAAACAAAGCTGCGTCGCAAATTTTGCAGTAACGGAGGTACAGTCTACGAGTTTGCTTGAGATTGTGGATCCTGATACCGCGACTGATGCATCCGTATCCGGATGAGCGATTTGACGGGTATGTACAGATCTAGTTATCACCTGACACCGGCCTCAAACCGGTGTCTTGTTTACGCTACTTTAGTGCGCACTTCCTTCGGTATCAATTTCAGACCCTCTTGAACATGCTGTAGGGGGTCTGTCCCTCCATCATCCTGCCCTGATGTGGTCGCTGGTTGTTGTAGTGCTCCAGATCGCTATCCAGGTCTGTCGGCATCTGCTCTACCGACTCATACCAGATCGTCTGTCAGGTGAATACCATCTCCATACACTCACATAGTTCAGTTTTTCAAGGGCGTTCATGCCGTTCTTCTCCCTCATCATCAGCATCGGTGGGCTCAGCAAGTTGTTCCCACGGGGTCAGTTTAAGCTGCTTGCGCCGTAGCCAGAGAAAAGAAGCCATGGACAGGCCGAATAATCCCGAAAACAGGGCTGTTTGGCGCAGGGCAAATAGCGGATCTATCCCCATGGGTTGCCAGCTGAAAAACCACATCGCCATGCCCCAGACAAGACCAATACCGACGCCGAATACCAGAACGTTGGTTAGCCAGCCCTCATAGTGAGGCGGTTTGACGGGATAACTGAATCTGCGCAGCAGCTTGCACAGTGGGGGATTGTAGTTGGCATGCCATACCCCTTTGCTCGCCAGCTCCTGATGGGCGGCGGCCAGCCGCTCTTCAAATGTCATGGTATTGATCCTTGTGAAATGAAAGGTGCCATACGGTGCTCTTCTGGCTGCATTGTACTGATAAATCGCGAGCATGATGTGGGCTCGCGGTCACGTTCTTTCTCTGTAGAAAAAAAAGAACTGTCCTCACCGTACGCTTGCCAAGCCAGTGCGGCTACGCCTATAAAGGCCCATTACTCTTGTCCGGATAACAGCAATGAAGACCCATTCTGATGAACTGACCCTGTTTGTGGCGGTGGTGGAGGCGGGCAGTTTTCGCCAGGCTGCGGAGAACCTCGGCATGGACAACTCGGTGGTGAGTCGCGGCATCAAGCGGCTGGAGGAGAAGCTCTCAACCGTGCTGCTCAATCGCACCACCCGCCGGGTCAGTCTGACCGAGGAGGGGAGCTGGTTCTATCAGCGGGCGGTGAAGATCCTGACCGAGATGAGCGAGGCGGAGGGGCATCTGCTGATGCGCCGGGAACAACCCGAAGGGGTGTTGAGAGTCGATGCGGCTACCCCCTTTATTCTGCACCGGCTGGTGCCGCTCATCGGCGAGTTTCGCCGCCGCTACCCTGCCATCGAGTTGCAGCTGCACAGTTCGGAGGGCTTTATCAATCTGATGGAGCGGCGGGTGGACATGGCCATCCGCATCGGCGAGCTGACCGACTCCTCACTGCGCGCACTGCCACTGGGCCGTTCGCGGCTGCGGCTGCTGGCCTCTCCTGCTTACTTGAGCGAGCGCGGCACCCCGCGCCAACCGGCGGATCTGCTGAGCGGTCACGAGCTGCTTGGATTTTTGCATCCCGATCACCTCAACCACTGGCCGCTGCTCAGTGCCGAGCAGGGGGATCGCTTTGCCATCACCCCCAGTCTGCGAGCCAGTAGCGGTGAAACCTTGCGCCAGCTGGCGCTGGCGGGGCAGGGGATCGTCTGTCTGTCGGATTTCATGACCGGGCCGGATCGGGCGAGCGGGGCGCTGGTGGAAGTGCTGGCGCGCAACAACAGCGGTGCCTCGCGCCCCATCAATGCGGTCTTCTACTCCGATGCCCAGCGGGATATCCGGCTGCGGGTCTGGCTCGATTTTCTCAAAGAGCAGCTGGGCAGCCATACCCTGTAGCGCAGCTTGGTTTGTGCGGTTAGTCGATGTGGTTTGCTTATCGAAGAACAAGCCGCACCTTAGTTGAGGCCAATCAGCATCAGCCAAGCGGTGGATAAGCAGATAAACAGACGGCCAACTTGAGGGTCGGCCGCCGGTTCGGGAAGGTGTATGAGCTGAAGCGCAGTTACCGTGGCAGTTTGCCCCAGACCCGGCTGAGCAGGACGCCGCCGATCACCGGCGGAATCGCCAACAGCAGGGTCCACTGCCAGGAGAGGCCGCCGACGGTGGCTGCCAGTACGATGCAGGTGAGTACCACCAGTTGGGCCACCATCATCAGGAAGGTGCCTTCGCGGGGTGTCAGTGTCACTTTTTGAGCGGTGGTCGGTTTCATGGCGATATCCCTCTGTTGAGTCTGATATCACTAAGCAATGGCCGTTCCACATTTTTTCATGTTAATTATCAATATCTTGCGAGTTTTGTCGTCATTCCCGTTTCGAGAGCGCAGGCAAAATGATTTGCAAAATGAAAACGCCACCCTGTGGTGGCGTCTTGGTTATTGAGAGGGAGAGAGGGAAGCGCCGGGTCTAGCCAATCCGGTATTGGCGGATCTGCTCGTCGATGGCTTTGGCCAGTTCGAACAGTTCGCGGCTGGCTGCATTGCTCTCCTGCGCGTGTTCCCGCTGGTGCTCGGCCACCATGGCCAGCTCATCGAGCGCGGTTCTGGCTTGCCCCATCTGCTGATTCTGGGACTGGGCCAGTGCGCTGATCTCGTTGATCTCTAAGGCTGTCTGGTTGATCTGGCTGGTGGCATCAACCAGCACCTCTCTGGCCTGATTCATCCGGTTGTAGCCCTCTTCGCTCAGGGTGCGGGAGTCTGCCATCGAGCCGCTGGCCTGCCGGGTTCCCTCCTGCAGCCGCAAGATGAGATCCTGCACATCTTTGGTGGCGGTCTGGGTACGCACCGCCAGCTGGCGTACCTCGTCGGCCACCACCGCAAAGCCGCGTCCCATCTCCCCCGCCCGAGCCGCTTCAATGGCCGCATTGAGGGCCAGCAGGTTGGTCTGGTTCGAGACATCACGGATCAGATTCATGATTTGGGTGATGTTGTTGCTGTCTTTCACCACTTCCTCCAGCAGGGTCGATGAGCTGCCGATGCTGTTGCGCAAGGTGTCGAGCCGTTCGGCGCTCTGAGTTACGTCTTGCTCGATGCTGAGCATATGGTCGGCGATGCGCCGGGTCACCTCGTTGACCCCTTCAGATCGGCTGGCGATCTGCTCGGCGTTGTCGCCGATGGTGGTGACCACATTGGTCAGCTCCTGAATGCTCTGGGCCTGCTGGCTCGCTTCCCCCGCCAGTGCCTGCGCCTGCTGCATGGATTGGGATGACTGCGCGGAGAGGGCGCTGCCCGATTGTTGAAAGCGGGAGAAGCTCTGGTTCAGGCTGTGGATCAGCTGGTTGAAACTCTGGGCCATCATTCCCAACTCCGATTCGTCAGAGAAGTCGAGGCGGGTCGCCAGATCCCGATCAGCGGTGATGTGGTGCATGCCATCGGCCGCCTGCCGAATGGGACGGCTGATGGAGTGGGCGAGCCAGGCAGAGGCCAGCATCGCCAGTCCACCAATGGCCAGCGATACCATGATAATGAGCTTGCGGGAGGCGAGCAGCCCCTCTTCCAGTTCGGCGCTGTTAATCTCGCCAATCAGCAGCCGGTTGAGGGTGGGGATGTAGCGCACCGCGATAAGGTAGGTCTCTCCCTCCAGTGTCAGCGCTTGCACGGCCACTTGATCCCGGGCGTTTGGGGTGAGCCGCTTGACGGTATCGAGGAAGGATTGCTGGTGGTGGGCGGCGCTTTCCTGCTCCTGCTCGGGGTGGATCTCGATATTGCCGTCCATATCCGCCAGATAGACCTGACCGCTCTTGCCGATCCGGTAGCCGCTGATGAGCTTGCTCAGGGCGCTCATATCGATGGAGGTGCCTGCCACCGCCAGGGTCTTGCCCTCGTGGGTGACGGCGGTGTTGATATAGAGGGAGGCGCGCTTGTCAAAATCGGAGATGTCGAGGTTCAGCTCATAGGGCTTGCTGCGTTTGAGAAAGCCGTAAAACCACTCATCTTTCGGATCTGATCCGTTCAGCGCTTTCTGGGCGGTGGGGCCGCCGCTGAAGTTGATCAGGGTGTTGCTCTGGCGGGGAGCGATAAAGACGTTGCCGCCGATGCGCCGCTGCAGATCCTGAAAGTAGCGCTCCATCTCGGGCCACTGCGCCTCGGGCATGCCCCGGGCCAGCCAGTTGATGACGAAGCTGTTGCTGGCGAGCGCCTGCGCCTCGGTCAGGTGCTGGATCAGCTGGGCGGTCAGCTGGTTGGCAATGCGATCGACACTGCTTGGCAGCTCATAGCGTTCGACCCGCTGCTGGGCCTGATTGTGGGATATCTGCTCGAGGATCAAGGTGATGCAGCTGATGGCGATGGCCATCAGTATCGCCACGCCAGCGAGGATCCGGGTGCGGATCCCGAGTCCCGACCAGAGTGACTGCAGTCTAAAACGGTGTATCGCCCTATCCATATCGCTCTCCTCATAAATAAGGTCGCATATGCGACCCAGAAGATGATTATAGATAGAGAACTCAATTGTGTTGTTACGGATGGTGACAACAGAGGGCGGCAGGAAAACAGGGGGGGAGCAACGGACGGAGAAGGGGGCAGATACCAGCAAGGGCAACAACAAAAAGAGAGGCCGACATTGCTGTCGGCCTCATTAGTTATGTATGTCAAAGGGGAGTCGGTTGCCCGATTAATCCTCTTCAGCCCAGCGGCGTGAACGCTCAACCGCTTTTTGCCAGCCGTGATAGCGCTTGTCGCGATCGGCGTGATCCATCTGCGGGATGAACTCGCGATCCACACTGAACTTGTCTTGCAGCTCGTCAGAGCTTTTCCAGAAGCCAACCGCCAGACCGGCCAGGAAGGCGGCGCCCATGGCGGTAGTTTCGATGCGGGTCGGACGCACCACCGGGGTGTGCATCATGTCGGACTGGAACTGCATCAGGAAGTCGTTGGCTACGGCGCCACCGTCTACCTTCAGCGCGGCCAGTTTGATGCCGGAGTCCTGCTGCATCGCATCCAGCACATCGCGGCTCTGATAGGCGATGGATTCCAGCGCGGCACGGATGATGTGGTTGCGGTTGGCGCCACGGGTCAGGCCGACCATGGTGCCGCGAGCATACGGATCCCAGTAGGGGGCGCCCAGACCGACGAAGGCTGGCACCAGATAGACACCGTTGGTATCACCTACTTTGGAGGCGAAGTAGTCGGTATCGCGGGCATCGTGAATGAGTTTCAGCTCGTCACGCAGCCATTGGATAGTGGCGCCGCCCATGAACACCGCACCTTCCAGCGCGTAGTTCACTTCCCCTTTCGGGCCGATGGCGACTGTGGTCAGCAGACCGTGGCTGGAGCGAACCGGGGCGGTGCCGGTGTTCATCAACAGGAAGCAGCCGGTACCGTAAGTGTTCTTGGCCATCCCTTTTTCAAAGCAGAGCTGACCAAACAGGGCTGATTGCTGGTCACCGGCAATACCGGCGATCGGGATGCGGGAGCCGCCGCCACGGGTGGTGTAGCCGTACACTTCGGACGAGGGTTTGACCTCTGGCAGCATGGACATGGGGATGCCCAGCTCATCCAGCATCTTCTCATCCCACTTCAGATCGCGGATGTTGTAGAGCATGGTACGGGAGGCGTTGGTCGGGTCGGTGACGTGCACTTCGCCGTTGGTCATCTTCCACACCAGCCAGGTGTCGATGGTGCCGAACAGCAGCTCGCCGTTCATCGCCTTCTCGCGGGCACCTTCGACGTTATCCAGAATCCATTTGATCTTGGTACCGGAGAAATAAGCATCCAGCACCAGACCGGTATTTTCGCGAACGTACTCTTCCAGGCCGCGCGCCTTGAGCTCTTCACAGATGCTGGCGGTACGACGGCACTGCCAGACGATGGCGTTGTAGACGGGCTTGCCGGTGGCTTTTTCCCATACCACTGTGGTTTCACGCTGGTTGGTGATACCGATGGCAGCGATCTCTTCGCTGCGCAGGCCAGTCTTGGCCAGCACTTCGGTAAAGACGGAGGATTGGGTCGCCCAGATCTCCATCGGGTCGTGCTCTACCCAGCCCGCTTTCGGGTAGTGCTGGGTGAATTCGCGCTGGGAGGTGCCGACGATGTTGGCATCCTGATCAAACACGATGGCGCGGGAAGAGGTGGTTCCCTGGTCCAGAGCGACGATATATTTTTTTTCAGCAGACATGATGTTCTCCACGTTTCTATTTTCCACGTTGTTACACGTTGGAGGGGCCGCTCTTATGCGGCAGCCTCTTCTTTGGCGGTTTGGGTAGCTTTCTCGGCGGCGGCAACACGGTTGCCCGGCACGCAGGGAGCCAGCACTTTGACATACAGAGCGGTACCAAGCTGGGCACCAACGATGGGGCCAAGGATCGGAACCCAGAAGTAGGGGTTGTCACGGCCACCGGTCAGGGCGACATCACCCCAGCCAGCAAAGAACGCGAACAGTTTCGGACCAAAGTCTCGGGCCGGGTTCATGGCGAAACCGGTTAACGGGCCAAGGGAGGCACCGATCACCGCGATCAGGATGCCGATCAGCAGGGCGGCAGCGAAACCTTTGGGTGCGCCGTTGTTATTGTCACCCAGCGCCATGATGCCCAGCATCAGGACGGCAGTGATCACCAGCTCGACCGCGAAGGCTTGCATGTTGTTCAGCAGAGGATTGGGGTAGGTGGAGAAGATCCCGGCGGTGCCAAGGCTCTCGACGCTGCCGCGCACCACGTTGTGGGTCACTTCCCACTGGGTGAACAGGCCGCCGTAGAGGAAGTAGACAAGGGCGGCGAAGCAGAAGGCACCGGCGATCTGGGCGATGATGTAGGGCACTACCTTGCGCTTGTCGAAACCGGCGAAGGTCATCAGTGCCAGAGTTACCGCCGGGTTGAGGTGGGCACCGGAAATACCGCCGGTCACGTAGATGGCGATGGCCACACCCAGACCCCAGGTAATGGAGATTTCCCACTGCCCGAAGTTGGCGCCTGCCAGCACCAGTGCGGCGACACAGCCGACGCCGAAAAATATCAGCAAGCCGGTTCCGATAAACTCGGCGATGCATTCGCCAAGCAGGGTATTGGGTCTTTGTATGCTCATACGTTTGTTCCTTATATCCACCCAGAGTTGAAGTGATGTTCTGTTTTGTTGTTTTTCAGGCCGAGCAATGGTTCCGAAAACGTTTTTTCTTGTTTTTCGAGCTAGCGCAAACGTTATGCTCGTTTGCGCTCGTTATCGGACGTGACTGAAAATAACCCTTCTCGCGGATTTCACCATCCCCCCGCCATAGGAAATGTGGACAAGATCCCACTCATTGCTAAGGAAATGTGACGTAAAGCAACTTGAAAAAGGGTTAATACCCCTTAGGTGGTAGCTTAAGCCCTTGTGGCATAAGGGCTGGCGCTTGCTGAGTAACTGCTCATTTGGAGCTTTTATTTGTAATAAAAATGCAATATTTGAGCCTTCATCACAGATTGAATGTTCACTTGTGAGCACAATAGGCTCGCTTACGAATCAGTGGACTCACATTGTTCGTGGTCATGATCAGGGCACCCTCAACCGCCCATAACAACAATAAGGAAGCAGAACATGCTTAGTCTCTTCAAGCCTGCGGCGCACATCGACAGGCTCCCGGCTGACAAGGTCGATCCCTTCTACAAGCGCATGCGTTGGCAGGTGTTTTTCGGGATCTTCTTCGGTTATGCCGGTTACTACCTGGTACGGAAAAACTTCAGCCTGGCGATGCCTTACCTGATCGAGCAGGGATTCTCTCGCGGTGATTTGGGCCTGGCCCTCTCCGGTGTCTCTATCGCCTATGGTCTGTCCAAGTTCCTGATGGGCAACGTCTCTGACCGTTCCAACGCCCGTTACTTCCTCTCTGCCGGTCTGCTGTTGTCGGCCGGTATCATGTTCATGATGGGTACCATGCACTGGGCAACCTCCAGCATCGCCATCATGTTCGTGCTGTTGTTCCTCAACGGTTGGGCACAGGGCATGGGCTGGCCGCCTTGCGGTCGTACCATGGTGCACTGGTGGTCACAGAAAGAGCGTGGCGAAGTGGTTGCGGTCTGGAACGTGGCGCACAACGTGGGTGGCGGCATGATTGGTCCCTTGTTCATCCTTGGGATGGGCTGGTTCAACGACTGGCGCAGTGCCTTCTATGTGCCTGCAGCGGCCGCCGCGGCCATCGCGGTGATCGCCTTCTTCGTGATGCGTGATACCCCGCAATCTGTCGGTCTGCCGCCTATTGAAGAGTACAAGGACGACTATCCGAAGGATTACAACGCGAGCCACGAACAGGAGTTTTCCGCCAAGGAGATCTTCGTCAAGTACGTGCTGCACAACAAACTGCTGTGGTACATCGCCATTGCCAACGCCTTCGTTTACCTCATTCGTTACGGTGTGCTGGACTGGGCGCCGACCTATCTGAAAGAGGCCAAGCACTTCACTGTTGATAACTCCTCCTGGGCTTACTTCCTCTACGAGTGGGCCGGTATTCCGGGCACCCTGCTGTGTGGCTGGATCTCTGACAAGATGTTCCAGGGCCGCCGTGCCCCGGCCGGTATCCTGTTTATGGTACTGGTGACCGTCGCTGTGCTGGTTTACTGGCTCAACCCGGCGGGTAACCCCACCGTGGATATGCTGGCGCTGGTCGCCATCGGCTTCCTGATTTACGGCCCGGTCATGCTGATTGGTTTGTATGCCCTTGAGCTGGCACCGAAGAAAGCAGCCGGTACTGCGGCAGGTTTCACCGGTCTGTTCGGTTATCTGGGGGGCGCCGTGGCAGCCAACGCCATGCTGGGCTATACCGTTGACCACTTCGGTTGGGACGGTGGCTTCATGGTATTGACCGCCTCTTGCGTGGTTTCCATCATCCTGCTGGCGATGACCCTCAAGCACGAGAATATTGCTGTTGCGGCCAAGAAAGCGGCTGCCGGTAAGGCATAAAACGTGATCCTCAGCTTATTGATCCCAAAGGGGATCAGGTAAACTGCCAAAAGGCCCCGCACCTGCCGGGGCCTTTTTTTGTCTCATCATCGGAGTGCAAGCGTGAAGCAAACCCAACGACATCTGGAGATCCTGGACGTCCTGACGCGGCAGGGCTTTGTCTCGACCGACGATCTGGTGACCCATTTTGATGTCAGTCCCCAGACTATTCGCCGGGATCTGAACGATCTCGCCGAGCAAAGCAAGATCCGGCGCCATCATGGCGGTGCCTCCCTGCATTCGAGTACCGTCAATACCGCCTACAGTGCCCGCAAAGTGATGCAACTCAAGGAGAAAGAGCGCATTGCCCGTGAGGTGGCGGCCAATATTCCCGACGGTTCATCGCTCTTTATCGATATCGGCACCACCACCGAAGCCATCGCCCGGGCTCTGCTCGATCACCGGGAATTGCGGGTGGTGACCAACAACCTCAACGTCGCCAGCATTCTGACGGCCAAGGATGACTTCACCGTGATCATCGCCGGTGGCGAGATCCGCAACCGCGATGGCGGCATCGTCGGGGAGGCTACCCGTGACTTTATCGGTCAGTTTCGCATGGACTATGGCGTCATCGGGATTTCGGGTATCGACAACGACGGCTCCCTGCTCGATTTCGATTACCACGAAGTAAAAATTGCCCAGGCCATCATTGCCCACTCCCGTCAGGTGTTTCTGGCGGCTGACCACACCAAGTTTGGTCGTAACGCCATGGTCAATCTGGGTAATCTCAACCAGATCCACGCCCTCTTTACCGATCAGGAGCCACCGGAAAGCCTGACGCGATTGATGGAGCAACACCAGATCGCCTGTCACATCTGCTGATCGCGGTGTGAAGCAGCGCAGTGCCGGTCGCCCGTTCGGGCGGCCTCCTTTCTTTCTTGTTTATCTCATTTCATCCCTTTCTGGGTATTGCTAAAACCTGTATTCAATCTGGTTTTTTTGGCTATTAACTCGCCGATTTCAGCCCACCCCCTGTTGCTCACCTGACGGGCCCTCCTTGTTCCCTCTGGCGGGCTGTGGCGATCACACTTTCGTTAAAAAATGTTCGTTTGTTGTATTTTCATGTTCTAAAATGAGCGAAATCAAACATTGCTGTTATAGCAATCATAAAAATGAAAGTAGGTGAACATGAGCGAACATTATGATCTGGTTGTCGTCGGTGGCGGCATCAATGGGGTCGGCATCGCAGCCGATGCGGCAGGACGGGGCCTGAAGGTTGCCCTGTTTGAGGCGCAAGATCTCGCCTCTGCCACCTCGTCCAACTCCAGCAAGCTGATCCACGGTGGTTTGCGCTATCTCGAACATTACGAATTCCGGCTGGTGAAAGAGGCGCTGGCTGAGCGTGAGGTGCTGCTGGGCATGGCCCCCCATATCGCCCGCCCCATGCGTTTTCGCCTGCCCCATCGCCCGCACCTGCGTCCGGCCTGGATGATCCGCGCCGGCCTGTTCCTGTATGACAATCTGGCCAAGCGCGACAAGCTCAAGGGGAGCTGTGGTGTGCGCTTGCTGCCGCAAGATGGCTTGATCGCCGGCATCAACAAGGGGTTTGAATACTCCGACGCTTGGGTCGACGACGCCCGGCTGGTGGTGCTCAATGCCATGATGGCCCGTGACAAGGGCGCCGATGTGCAGACCCGCACCCGCTGCGTCAAGGCGGTGCGCGGTTCCAAACACTGGACGCTAACGCTGGAGCGGGAAGGGGGCGAGCAGTTCACCGTCACCTGTCGTGGTCTGGTCAATGCGGCCGGCCCCTGGGTCAAGACCTTCTATGACGAGAGCCTGCAAGAGAAATCCCCCCGTGGCATTCGCCTGATCAAGGGCAGCCACATCATAGTGCCGCGCATCCATGAGCGCGAAGAGGCTTATATCCTGCAAAACGAGGACAACCGCATTGTCTTCGTCATCCCCTATCAGCAGGACTATTCGCTGATTGGCACCACCGATGTGGAGCACCACGGCAGCCCGCGCGAGGCCAAGATCAGCGAGGCCGAGATCACCTACCTGTGCAAGGTGGTCAATGCCCACTTCACCCGCCAGATCGCCCCGAAAGATGTGATCTGGACCTATGCCGGGGTGCGCCCGCTCTGCGATGACGAGTCAGATTCACCGCAGGCAGTGACCCGCGACTACACCCTCGAACTCTCCGGTGAATCGGACGGCGCACCGCTGCTCTCGGTGTTTGGCGGCAAGCTCACTACCTATCGCAAGCTGGCTCAGGCCGCCTGCAACAAGCTCAAACCCTGGTTCAGCCAGATGGGGGATGACTGGACTGCCACCAGCCGTCTGCCCGGCGGCGAGTTTGACTGCTCGGTGCGCGAGCTGGCCCGCGCCTTTGCGCTGGAGTTTGACTGGCTCGACGATCGCAGCGCCCTGCGTATTGCCGAAGCCTATGGCGCCCATGCCCGTCTCTGGCTGAAAGAGGATCGCGGCATTCACTTTGGTGGCGGTCTCTACGAGTCGGAAGTGCGTTATCTCATCGAGCGGGAGTGGGCCTGTTCACTGGACGATATCCTCTGGCGCCGCAGCAAGCTGGGGTTGCGCCTGAACGAGTCAGAGCAGCAGATGCTGCACATCTGGCTCGACCAATATCATCACGCTTTGCGCAAGGCGAGCTGATGAGTGGCGGTGGGCAGCGTGCTGCTGCCCACCGCCATCCACCGCCATCCACCGAAAATATGCAATCAACCTCTGATAGAACAATTCCCTACACACAATAATAACGAGCATCACATATGAAAAAACTCGCCGTTTCCCTTATCGCCTTGAGCCTTGGGGCCTCCCTCTCATTACCCGTATTTGCTGCCGATGAAGGCAAGGTGGTGATCGCCCACCGTGGCGCCTCCGGCTACCTGCCCGAGCACACCCTTGAGTCCAAGGCGCTGGCCTATGGCATGGGGGCCGACTATCTGGAGCAGGATCTGGTGATGACCAAGGATGACCAGCTGGTGGTGATGCACGATCACTTCCTCGATGGCATCACCGATGTGGCCGAGCGTTTCCCCGGTCGCGCCCGTCCGGACGGGCGCTATTATGTGGTGGATTTCACCCTGGCCGAGGTGCGCTCCCTGCGCATGACAGAGCCGTTCCAGCTGGTGGATGGCAAGCAGGTGCCGGTCTATCCGGCCCGCTTCCCGCTTTGGCAGTCGGACTTCAAGATCCACACCTTCCAGCAGGAGATTGAGATGATCCAGGGGCTCAACAAGAGCACCGGCAAGCACATCGGCATCTACCCGGAGATCAAAGCCCCTTGGCTGTTCCGTCACGAGGGCAAGGACATCTCCAAGGCGGTGCTGAAGGTGCTCAAGGAGTACGGTTACACCGGGAAGGATGACAAGGTCTATCTGCAGTGCTTCGATGCCGACGAGCTCAAGCGCATCAACAGCGAGCTGATGCCTGCCTTAGGGATGGATCTGAAACTGGTGCAGCTGATGGCCGAGACCGACTGGAACGAGACCATGGTCTATGACGCCAAGGGCAAGGCGACCCCCTACAACTACGACTGGATGTTCAAGCCGGGGGCGATGAAAACCATCGCCAGCTATGCCGAAGGGATTGGCCCCTGGAAGCCGATGATCGTCACCGAGCCGGGCACCCTGGGCAAGCCGGTTTTCACCGGCATGGTGAAAGAGGCCCACGCGGCGGGCCTGAAAGTACACCCCTATACCTTCCGTCAGGATGAAGGCCAGATCCCGGCCTATGCCAGGGACTTCACCGATCTCCTTAACATCTTCCTCTATCAGGCCGATGTGGACGGGGTGTTCAGTGACTTCCCCGACAAGGCGGTGGCCGTCATCAAGGCCCATGAAGGGGCGGCTAAATAACAGCCAGGCGCCATTTGAATGCAAAGCGAGGCCAATTGGCCTCGCTTTTTGTTTGAGGTTCCCGCAACGGGAGTGTGCGCCCTGTCAGAAAATAGCCAGATCACGTCATGGTGTGCCGGATCTGCATCATTTTACGCAGTTTTTACGTAGCAGACCGCTGGCATGAAATCGGCAGAGCGGTTAGTCTAGCGGCGTTGAAGCAACCCCAAGAGGTACAGATGAAAACCGTATTGCGTTTTAGCCTGCTGGGCGCCTTGTTGTTGGGTGGCCATGCCTTCGCCGCCGAGCCGAAAAAATTTGATATCAGCATGTTCCCAGCCGCTGACGTGAATCAGGAACGTGTGGTGATCCGCCTGCCTGAAGTCGAGAAAGAAGCCGACATGATGGTCGAGCTGCAGGTTGGCAAAAAGATGATGGTTGATTGCAACGTGCCCCGTTTTGCGGGCAACCTTGAACAGCACAGCGTTAAAGGCTGGGGCTACAACTACCTGAAACTGGGTAAGATCTCTGATCCCATCAGCACCCTGATGATGTGCCCGGAAAATCAGCAGAAAGAGACCTTCGTCCAGATTTATGGTCAGGGTTTCTTTGTGAACTACAACTCCAAACTGCCGTTCGTGATCTATGTGCCGCAGGAGTATGACGTGCGTTACCGTTTGTGGCGTGCCGATAACCTGGCACAACCGGCCATGATTGAATAAGTGCATGTGAACCTGAAATGACATTGGCATCGCTGATGTGATAAATAAAGCGCCGTATGGCGCTTTATTTTTACCTGAAAATCCAGAAAGTGGCCGTGTTGGATGGCGATGAACTTACATAAGCCTGTTATTTATCAACGATTTTTGTGTGTTCTGCCACAAAATCGGCGCAAGCTATGGGGCAAATGGACTTCGATAAAAGATATTTATTAATATAGTGAGAAAATTGATTTTGCACTCGGCGATGGCCTGATGATACTTGCCCGCAAAGGTCAAACTAACCAGAAAAAGAGCACTATGAGCTTCGAATCAGACAAGCGTTTCAATGACTTCAAACATTTTCCCCGTGGCCTGCGTCGCAGTGGTGAATTCACTGTGGCCGAAGCGGACAGTCTGGAAAAATATGGTTCAGCCATGCTGGCACTCTATCAGGGCACGCAGATCGCCCGTGACGATGTCGAGACGGCTTTCGTCGAGCAGGTCAAATCCGGCGCAGCAGGCACGAATCCCCACGCCAAGGTATGGTTCAAATACCTCAAGGTGATCGGCCCCAAGCGGGTGCATCGCCTCTGTACCGTGGTCGGCGGTGCCAACGAAGAGAGCAGTGGCGGTGCCAGCTTTGATGTTGGTGGCGGCAGTGGCAGTGGCCGCAATAGTGACGAGTCCATGGATTAATGGATACCGAGCTGCTTCGGACTTTTATCGAGGTCAGCAAGACCCGGCACTTTGGCAGGGCGGCAGAAAATCTCTACCTGACCCAGTCGGCGGTCAGTTTCAGGATCCGCCAGCTCGAGCAGCAATTGGGTGTCAGTCTGTTTGCCCGTCATCGCAACAACATTCGCCTGACCGCTTCCGGCGAGCGTTTGTTGCCTTATGCGGATGCCATCTTGCACACCCTCGGCCGTGCCAAGCAGGATGTGGCGCTCTCGCCAGGGTTCAGCCAGCAGTTGGCCATCGGTGCTCCCGCGGTTTTCTGGGAGCTCGATTTCAACGACTGGCTCAATCACATCTATGCGCTGGCGCCCGGGTTGGCGGTGCGGCTGGAGACAGCTTCCCGCGAGCACCTCTGCCGCCAGTTGCTGGAGCGCTCCCTCGATCTGGCCCTGCTCTCCGAGCCCACCAAAATCGACGAGATTGCCCTGCATCCTATTGGTGAGCTGGTGTTCGAGCTGGTGAGCCGTGATCCGGCGGCCAATGCCGATAACCTGATGCAGATGCCTCATATCCATCTTGATTGGGGCACCAGCTTTGAGCCACAGCCGAGCCGCCTGCAGAGTCTGCAAAAGACCCCGGTGCTGCACTCCAGCTCCGCCAGCATGGCATTGCAGTTCGTGCTGGCCAACGGTGGCGCCGCCTACCTGCCCCGGCGGATTGTCAGTCCCTTCCTCGAGCAGGGGGCGCTTCATCTGGTTGAAGGTGGCCACGCCTTGAGTCGTCCGCTCTATCTCGCCTATCTGGAGAAATCCGATCGGCGGGAGCTGATTGATCAGTTGCTGACCCTGCCACTGGGTTGGCACGATGCCGAGCTGCGGCTCAATATCGAATAAGCGTCGCACCGTTATCAAGCAAGAGCCCACCACCATGGTGGGCTCTTCTGTTAGGACACAATTGCAGGGAGCAAGGTCACGTAATTGGCGCGGAAGGCTTGGCGTCATCAGTGGGTAACGGTACCTTTTCAGGCTGTTTATCCGATTGGCTGTTTACAGGGATGGATTGCAATTGATCGACTTTAGTCACCCCGAATGGCGGGCGTTGGCGCAGCAGTTGCTGGAACACGCGCCAGCAGTGATCCGCGGCCGTCAGTGGCAGCCGCTGGTGGGCTTGCTCAGGGACAACCAGCTGCTGCTGGCGGTGGGCCAGCATCGCTATGAGCTGACCCCGGCTGGTCGGCGCTATCTCACCCGCGAGCTGATGCTGGCCGAGATCGCCACCGCCCCCCCTGAGCCCGAGGAGTGGCTGCATGCGCAGGGCTGGCAGTTGGGGGAGCTGGTCAACGAGCGGGTGCTGGCCGCGCTCTATCGCAAGTCAGAGGTGAACTTCTCCCCTAACGAGCAGATCGACTTTGAGGATAAAGGTATTCGGCTCTGTGCCGATCAGCTGTTGCGCTTGCGCGCCGCCCAGCCGTTCAGCCTCTTTTTCAGCGGTGGTACTCTGATCGACGCAGCGCCCTGGTTACAGGCGCTTGGGGAGCTGGCTCTGCCGGAGCGGACCCTGGCGGGCCTTGGCAAGATCCTGTGGGGGGAGGGGGATATTGCGCGGGTGATCACCACCGACAGCGTCGGCGCCTTTGCCGAGCTGCCCGTGGATGCCGGCACCTTGCTGGTGTGGGCCCCGCCATCGGCCCCCCTTGCCCTGCAACAGGTGGTGGCGGCTTTGCCGCCCAAGGTGCAGTGGAGTCATCTCACCGCCCTCGACCCTGCCGGGGTGGATCGGCTGCAGGCGCTGGCCCAGCGGCTCGGCCGCCCGGCCAGCTGGTGGTTGCCCCGTGATCTGGCACCCATCCTCAGCGCGTATGCCCAACCCTTGACGGATCCTCGGCCCTGGGAACCGAGCCGGATCCCCAAGTCATTGTTAGCAGTTTGTAGCGGTTTGGTTGAGTCCAATGGTGGCTTGTCGGCCGAGGTGTGTGCATTGGCGCCAGCCTGGCATGCGGTTGGTTGAAATTGGCCTGTAAGCGAGCCAAAAAGCGGTTTTCCCCCATTGAACGCGATGATATAAAGAGTTGACGAAGCGCTTGCCATTGGCCGAATCGTGCTTCGCTTGCCAACATGTTCAGTCATCCAACGCACTCAACGGAATACAGGGAATACCATGTTTGAAAAGGTTGTTGCCGCCCCAGCGGATCCGATCCTGGGCCTGACCGAAGCCTTCCGCGCTGACTCTCGCAGCCACAAGATCAATCTGGGGGTCGGGATCTACAAGGATGAGACCGGTGCCACCCCAATCCTTCACTGTGTCAAGAAAGCCGAGCAGAAGCTGCTGACTGACGAGAAGACCAAGAATTACCTCGGTATTGAAGGCAATATCGAATATGGCCGCATCGTGCAGCAGCTGCTGTTCGGGCAGCATTCCGCACTGGTTGCCAGCGGTCGTGCCAAGACAGCCCAAGCGCCGGGCGGCACCGGGGCCCTGCGTATCGCTGCCGAATTCGTGGTGCGCAACGGTCTGGCCAAGACCATCTGGATCTCCGATCCCACCTGGGCCAACCACGTCAGCGTATTCCAGGCCGCGGGCCTGACCGTCAAGTGGTACAAGTATTATGATGCCGCCACCAAGGGGCTCGACTTTGCCGCCATGCAGGCCTCACTGGCGGAAGTGCAGCCAGGTGAGCTGGTGCTGCTGCACGGCTGCTGCCATAACCCGACCGGTATCGACCCCACCAGCGATCAGTGGCGCGCACTGGCCAAGCAGAGTGCTGCCGCTGGCTGGCTGCCAATGTTTGACTTTGCCTATCAGGGCTTTGCCCGTGGTATTGAAGAGGATGCCGAAGGTCTGCGTATCTTCGCCGAGTGCCACGACGAGCTGCTGGTGGCGAGCTCTTTTTCCAAGAACTTCGGCCTCTATAACGAACGGGTCGGTGCCTTCACCCTGGTGAGCGCGACCAAAGAGATCGCCGATGTGGCCTTCACTCAGGTCAAGACCGTGATCCGTGCCAACTACTCCAACCCGCCGTCACACGGCGCCGCTGTGGTTACCGCCGTGGTGAGCGATCCGGCTCTCTATGCCGAGTGGGTTGAAGAAGTGGCCGCGATGCGGGTGCGCATTCGTGAGATGCGCGAGCTGTTGGTGGAAAAACTGGCTGCCCTCGGTGTGAGCCAGGATTTCAGCTTTATCCGCGAGCAGAACGGCATGTTCTCCTTCTCTGGTCTCTCCAAGGATCAGGTAGCGCGCCTCAACAGCGAGTTTGCCATCTACATCGTCGGCTCCGGCCGGATCAGCGTGGCCGGTATTACCCGTGCCAATATCGATCCCCTGTGTGAGGCGATCGCCAAGGTGCTGTAACCGCATCACCTTGTGCTCATGCGGCACTATGCCATGAAAAAGCCCGTCACCTTGGTGACGGGCTTTTTTGATCGCCAAGTGCTGATCGCCAAGTGTTGATCGACAAACAATGGAAAGGGCGATTTAGTGGTGACGAGCGCCTTGCCACAGTTTGCGCAATTGCAGGAGCAGCGCGGTCAGGGCGCCGCCGCTCAGGGCGGTCAACACCGCCAGCAGCAGGCTGCCGAGCAGGAACGGGGGCACCAGGGTCACCGCCTCCTGCTCCAGCCAGTGGAGGGTCCAGCTAAGGTGGAAAGGCTCCGGCGTCTGGTGCAGCACCAGACAACCGGTGCGATAGGCGTAGAGATACATGAACGGCAAGGTCAGCGGATTGTTGAACCAGACTGCCAGCAGGGCCAGCGGCAGGTTGAGGCTGAACGCCAGCGCCAGTCCGACGGCGATGAGTGAATGCATCGGGATGGGGATCCAGCAGGCGAAGATCCCGGCCGCTACCGCGCCACTGAGGGCTCGGGAGCCCCCTTGCCACAGCGCGGGTGCCAGCAACCGCTCACCAAACAGCGCAAACCATTTTTGTTGGCGCAGGGTGTCGGGGTCTATTTTGAAGCGGGCAAACCAGCGACTCAGCATGGGCGGGCCATCTTGCGCTTTTGCCACTGGCGCACCGTGCTGATCCGCCAGAAGGTGCGGATCAGGGTGTAGCCGATGAGGGAGCTCAGCAGTGCCAGTATCAGCGAGCCCATCAACAGCGGCGGCGCTATCGTCCCCAGCACCGAGACCAGCCAATCCCAGGTGAACTCAATCTCGATCTGCTGCGCTGAATGTCCCAGCAGCTGGCAACCAACCAGATAGGCTCCATAGAGCAGGGGCGGCATGGTGAAGGGGTTGGAGAGCCAGACCAGCGCCACTGACAGTGGTAAGTTGACCCGAAACAGGATAGCTCCCCCGGCAGCCAGCAACATCTGGCAGGGCAGTGGCACCCAGGCTATGAACAGGCCCACCGCAAATGCACCTGCGGCAGAGCGTCGATTGAGATGCCAGAGATTGGCGTCGAGCAGCAGTTTGCCGAACAGTCGCAAGTGCTTATGTTCTTTCAAGGTTTGTTGATCGGGCATCCAGCGTTTTATGAGTCGTTTGGGCATATTGAAACCTTGCTAAATACTTATCCCATGGATCTGCGTCTATTGTCGTTTGCCCTGGGGGCAAGCTCCTCACTGCTCTGGCCATGGTTACCTTCACTCGCATGGGGGGGCCTGTTGCTGTCCCTGCTGGCTCCCCTTGCATATTACCGCGCCTGGCGGCTGTTGTTTCTCCTGCTTGGTATCCTCTGGATGCAAGCCAACCTTGCCTATCGGCTGACGTGGTTGAACCAGCTTGGAGAGCAAACAAGCCACATCATAACCGCGCAGCTGCAAAGTGCAGAGCCCGAGGGGGATAAATTTGTCCGGCTGCTGCTGCGGGTGAGCACCCTCGACGAACAACCGGTGACACCTGAGCCCCTGATCCGGGTCAATGCTTATCAGGCATTGCCCGCCATGACTGTGGGCAGCCGGATCTCCTTAGTCACCTCGCTGAAACCGGCCCACGGTCTTGCCAACGAGGCGGGGCTGGATGGGCGGCGTCTGCTGCTGGGCAAGGGGATCACCGCGACCGGCAATCTGCGCCGGGTGATCGCCATTGAGCCAGTGGCCGCGGGGTGGCGTGAACGCTGGCTGGGAGCGGCGACCGAGAGTTGGCGCCCGCTTGACCATGCGCCCTTGCTGGCGGCCCTCACCTTTGGCGAGCAGAGTGGCATCACGGATGCCCAGTGGGAGCTGTTTCGCGGCAGCGGCCTGACTCATATCATCGCTATTTCAGGGCAACACATTGCGCTGGTGGCGGTGCTCGGGTGGTGGCTGGGGCGCTTGTTTGGCCTGCGTGGCGCCATTGTCATGTCCCTGCTGTTTGCTGCCGTCTATAGCGCGCTGGCAGGATTTGCGGTGGCCACCGAGCGGGCCCTCATCATGGTGCTGGTGTGGAGTGTGCTGCGCTGGAGCCGGCGGGAGTGGCCCGCCTGGCGCATCTGGTTGTGGGCCTTTGTGGTGCTGACCCTCTGGGATCCCTTCGCCCTCTATTCGGCCGGGTTCTGGCTCTCGTTTCTGGCGGTGGCCATTTTGCTGCTGGTGGGATATTTCCACCACAAGCCCGGGCTGTGGCAGATCCAGCTCTGGTTGCTGCTCGGCCTGTTGCCACTGCAGTTGGCGCTATTTGAGGGGATAGCGCCGCTGGCCATGGTGATCAACCTGCTGGCGGTGCCGCTCTTCTGTATTGCCATCATACCGCTGGCGTTGATTGGCGTGCTGCTGGCGCCGCTCTCCACCTCGCTCGCCTATGGCCTGTTCTGGCTGGCGGACCTGGGGCTGGGGTGGGTGCTGGCCACCTTGAGCTGGCTGGCCGGTCAGTTGCAACTGTGGTGGCCACTGCCCGGCTGGTGGCTGCCGCTCTGTGCCCTGCTGTTGCTGCTCTGGTTCGGTTGGCAGTGGCGCCCCGCACGCTGGCTGTGGTTGCCGGGCGCCCTTGTGCTGGTGTTGGCGTGCTGGCCGGCACCGGCCCGCTGGCAACTGCGGGTACTGGATGTGGGGCAGGGGCTGGCGGTGCTGATCAGCAAGGGCGATCGCGCCATCCTCTATGACACCGGTGATCGCTATCCTGGGGGCTACAACATGGCGGATGCGGTGATCTTACCCCAGTTGAGCCGTCTGGGTATCAGAGTGATCGATCGTCTCATCATCAGCCACAAAGATCGGGATCATGCCGGTAATCGTAGGCGGCTGCTCAGCGCCATGCCGGTTCGCCATGAGACCTCATCTTATCCCTTCAGCGAGGGAACCACCCTCTGCCAGCGGGGTCAGCAGTGGCACTGGCAGGGGCTCGCGTTTGCGGTGCTCTGGCCCGAACACCCGGGCGGTGGGCGTAACAACGATGGCTGCGTGGTACGGATCAGCGATGGCGAGCGCAGCATATTACTGAGCGCCGATATCGAACGGCAGGCCGAACAGCGACTGGTGGCGCTGGAGGGGGAGGGGTTGGCCAGCACCCTGTTGGTGAGCCCGCACCATGGCAGCCGCAGCTCTTCCACCCCACCGTTTGTGGCGGCGGTGGCGGCCCGAGAGGTGGTCCATAGCGCCGGTTTCAGGAACCAGTGGCACTTTCCCCGTCCCGAGGTGGTGGCCCGTTATCAGGATGCTCGCCAGTGGATCACCGGTCAGCAGGGGGCGATATTGGTTGAGCCAACAGCCGACGGCTTGCGTGTCACGGCCGAGCGTGATGATGGCCCCTGGTATCGGCGCAGTGGCGACTGGTGGCGGCCGAAGCGGTGGTTTGGCCAATAAATAGTCACTTCCGGTGTGGATGGTGGTCATATCCAAGGCGGCACTTGGTGGAAACCCAAGCTTTGGCTAGAATGGCGCGTCATTTCCATTACTAACGGCTATTCATGCAACAAGAAACCTCACAAGAGAGCTGGCCAGTATTCAAACGCCTGCTCGGCTATGTCCGGGACCGCAAGCTGGGCCTGGTTGGTGGCATCATCGGGATGCTGGGCTATGCCGCCGTGGATACCACCTTCGTCTACTCCATCAAACCGTTGATCGATCAAGGCCTCAATGGCAATGACAGCAGCGTATTGAAATGGATGCCTTTCTTCGTTCTCGGCATTGTGGCGCTGCGCGGTTGCGCTGCGTTCCTCTCCAACTATTGCATGGCCTGGGTCGGCAACCATGTGGTGATGCGGCTGCAGCAGCAGGTTTTTAGCCACCTGATGGCGATGCCCATGAGCTTCTTTGACCGCCAGAATACCGGCAACTTGCTCTCCAAAGTGACCTATGACGCGGGCCAGGTATCCTCTGCTGCCAGCTCAACTCTGGTGTCGCTGGTGCGAGAGGGGGCCACAGTGGTGGGTCTGCTGGGGCTGATGTTCTGGCACTCCTGGCAGCTGTCAGTGATCTTCCTGGTGGTGGGCCCGGTGGTGGGGATCCTGATTGGCCTGATCAGCCGACGTTTTCGTCAGATCAGCCGCCATATTCAGCAAGCGGTGGGAGACATCACTACCTCTACCGAGCAGATGCTGAAAGGTCATAAAGAGGTGCTGATGTTTGGTGGCCAGCAGGTGGAAGACAAGCGCTTCTTCACCGTCAGCAACCGGATGCGTCAGCAGACCATGAAGATGGTCGCGGCCGATGCCATCGGCAGTCCTATCGTCCAGATGGTGGCCTCGGTCGCACTGGCGACATTCCTCTATGTGGCGACCATCGACAGCGTCAAGGCGACCCTCACCGCCGGTACCTTTACCGTCATGGTCACCTCCATGATGATGCTGCTCAAGCCGCTGAAAAGCCTGACGGACGTCAACAACCAGTTCCAGCGCGGTATCACCGCCTGTCAGAGCCTGTTCGGCCTGCTCGATTCCACCCCGGAAGAGGATTCAGGGACCCGTACTCTGGCGCGCGCCCGCGGCGAAATCGAGTTTCGCAACGTCACCTTTAGCTACCCGACCAAAGAGACACCGGCGCTGCACAATGTCAGCTTCAAGGTCGAGGCGGGTAAATCGGTGGCGCTGGTGGGCCGCTCCGGCTCCGGCAAGAGCACTATCGCCAGCCTGTTGACCCGTTTCTACGATATCGAACAGGGCGAAATCCTGCTCGATGGCGTCAACATCCGCGAATACAAGTTGAGTGAGCTGCGCAAGCAGTACGCGCTGGTCTCCCAGCATGTGCACCTGTTCAATGACTCGGTGGCCAATAACATTGCCTATGCCGCCGAAGAGCGCTACAGCCTGGACGAGATCCAGCAGGCGGCCCGCATTGCCCATGCCGACGAGTTTGTCCGCAAGATGCCGGAAGGTTACGACACTGTGGTGGGCGAGAACGGGGCATCGCTGTCTGGTGGCCAGCGCCAACGTATCGCCATCGCCCGCGCCCTGCTGCGCGATGCACCTGTGTTGCTGCTCGATGAGGCGACCTCGGCGCTCGATACCGAGTCAGAGCGCCACATTCAGGCTGCCATCGACGAGCTGTGCAAAGCGCGCACCTCGCTGATGATCGCCCACCGTCTCTCTACCATCGAGAAGGCGGACGAGATCCTGGTGATCGATGAGGGTCATATCGTTGAGCGCGGCAACCATGAAACCTTGATGGCCATGCAGGGCACCTATGCCCAGCTGCGGGCCATTCAGTTTGGGAGCGCTTCACTGGGAACCAAGGCCTAATGCTGCAACAGCTCTGGTACGGCAAAAGTGGCTGGCGCTGGTTGCTGGTCCCGTTTGCCCTGCTGTTCGCCATCATCAGCGGCACCCGCCGCTACGCCTATCGCCACGGCTGGCGCAAGGGGTATCGTTCCTCCTTGCCGGTGATGGTGGTGGGCAATATTTCTGTGGGTGGCAACGGCAAGACCCCGGTAGTGGTCTGGCTGGTGGAGCAGCTGCAAGTACGCGGTTTTCGTCCCGGGGTGGTGAGTCGGGGTTATGGTGGCAAGGCGCCCCATTACCCTTATCGGCTGGATGAGACCAGCACCACGGCGCAGGCGGGAGATGAACCCGTGTTGATCGCCCGACGTTGCGGTTGCCCGGTGGTGGTCGCACCGAAACGGGCCGATGCGGTACGGCTGCTGGAACAGAGCGGTGAGGTGGATATCATCATCACCGATGACGGTCTGCAGCACTATGCGCTGGCCCGGGACATCGAGCTGGTGGTGGTGGATGGCGCCCGGCGCTTTGGCAATGCCTGTTTGCTCCCCATGGGGCCGCTGCGCGAGCCGGTCACCCGTTTAAAGCGGGTTGACGCCATCATCTGCAACGGTGGCGAGCCGGGCAAGGGTGAGTACCCCATGCAACTGGTGGCCGATGCCCCGCGGCGGGTGCGCGACGATGCACCGCTGGCGGTGCCCTTGTCAGGGCTTATTGATGCCCTGGCAGGCATTGGTCATCCCCCCCGTTTCTTTGCCACGCTGGAGGGATTGGGCTACGCACTGGATCAGCAGGTCGCTTATGGGGATCACCACCCCTTCGATCGCACCGAGCTGGTGGGTCGCTTTGCCGCCAAGCCGCTGCTGATGACCGAAAAGGATGCGGTCAAATGTCGCTCGTTTGCCCTCGATAACTGGTGGTATCTGCCGGTCAGCGCCCAATTGCCGGCCCCCCTGCTCGATACCCTGCTGCAGAAATTGAAATTGGTGAAAGCACCCAATGCGGGTGCCGGGATATAACATATCGGATTGCTCGACATCATAGCTGGCCGGGTTGTGTGGCTGGCTCGACATCGTTGAAGGAGTATCGTTTTGGCATTAGATATCAAGTTGCTCGACATCATCGCCTGCCCGGTCTGCAAGGGTAAGTTGCACTACAACAAAGCCGTTCATGAGCTGGTTTGCCGCTTCGACAAGCTGGCCTATCCGCTGGAAGAGGGGATCCCGGTGCTGTTGGAAAACCGCGCCCGCCTGCTCAATAGCGATGAGCTGCCATCATGAGTTTCGTGGTCGTGATTCCAGCCCGCTATGCGTCAACCCGCTTGCCGGGCAAGCCGCTGGCGGATATCCATGGCAAGCCTATGGTGCAACATGTAGTTGAAAAAGCACTGCAATCTGGCGCCGACCGGGTGATTGTCGCCACCGATGATCAGCGGGTCGCGCAGGCGTTGGCGGCGACCGGTGTCGAGGTGTGCATGACTTCACCGGATCACCAGTCCGGCACCGAGCGTCTGGCCGAAGTATGCCGTCACTACGGCTTTGCTGCCGATACCATCATCGTCAACGTGCAGGGGGATGAACCGCTCATTCCGCCCGCCATCATTCGTCAGGTGGCCGACAATCTGGCTGCTGCCACGGCGCCGATGGCCACCTTGTCTGTGCCGATCAAGGATGCCGAAGAGGCGTTCAATCCGAATGCGGTCAAGGTAGTGACTGACAAGGATGGCTACGCCCTCTATTTCAGTCGCGCGTGCATTCCCTGGGATCGTGATCGCTTTGCTGCCAGTGATCGCGCTGCCGGGAGCCACGAGCAGATTGGCGGCCACTATCAGCGCCATATCGGCATCTACGCCTATCGCGCCGGATTCATCCAGCGTTATGTGGACTGGGCTCCGAGCGTGTTGGAGCAGGTCGAAGCGCTGGAGCAGCTGCGGGTGCTCTGGTACGGCGAGAAGATCCACGTAGCCCAGGCCCTTGAAGCCCCGCCGGTAGGGGTAGATACCCAAGCCGATCTGGAGAAGGTGCGCGCATTGTTGGCCAAGTGATGGCAAGGACGTGCAGATTAAGGAACAACGGTGTCGCCAGACACCGTTTTTTGTTTTTAATATTTATATAATTATTTGATTTTAAACATCAATAACGGGTTTTCTCAAACTTTTGGCGGACATGGTTTGCCAATGCGACGAGTTTGGTTATGATGCAAGACGCTCTGTTAACCCTAACCGGGCGGCAAAAACGAGATAAAAAACGGGGTGTTTGGGTGATAAATGTATTCCTGGTCGATGATCATGAGCTGGTGCGTACAGGGATAAGACGCATTCTTGAAGACGTGCGCGGGATCAAGGTGGTGGGCGAGGCACAGAGCGGGGAAACCGCCGTTGCATTTTGTCGCCAACACCATCCGGATGTGATCCTGATGGACATGAACATGCCGGGCATTGGTGGTCTGGAGGCGACCCGCAAAATTCTGCGGATCCGCCCCGATGTACGCATCATAGTGCTGACTATTCACTGCGAAAATCCGTTCCCTACCAAGGTGATGCAGGCGGGTGCTGCGGGTTACCTGACCAAGGGCGCGGCCCCTGACGAGATGATCCAGGCGATCCGGCTGGTGCACTCCGGTCAGCGTTACATCTCCCCGGAGATCGCCCAGCAGATGGCCCTCAGCCAGTTTGCCTCGGCAGATGAGAATCCCTTCAAGTCCCTCTCCGAGCGCGAGTTGCAGATCATGATGATGATCACCAAGGGACAGAAGGTGACCGATATCTCCGAGCAGCTCAACCTGAGCCCGAAGACGGTCAACAGCTACCGCTATCGCTTGTTCAGCAAGCTGGACATCAGTGGTGACGTGGAGCTGACCCATCTGGCCATTCGCTATGGCATGCTGGATGCCGACACCCTGTAACGGGGTGGCGTGAGGCTTCAAAGGCGGCGGGTGCCGCCTTTTTGCTTTTCTGCCCCTTTGCTTTTCAGGCGGCAGGGGCAGTATGCTCTGCCCGTCTTTTTGCATTCATCTGTTGAGCCGAGTAGCTGATGACCCTCTCTCCCGATCCCCTCTTCGACAGCAAAGCGTTTCTGAGCGCAGTGACCCATCAGAGTGGCGTCTACCGCATGTATGACAGCGGTGGCACCGTTATCTATGTGGGCAAGGCCAAGGATCTGAAAAAGCGGCTCGCCTCCTACTTTCGCACCAATGTCGACAGCATCAAGACCCGCACTCTGGTGCGCCAGATCGCCGACATCCAGGTCACTGTCACCCATACCGAGACCGAGGCACTGATCCTCGAGCATAACCTGATCAAGCAGTACCAGCCCCGCTATAACGTGCTGTTGCGGGATGATAAATCCTACCCCTGGATCATCATCACCGCGCACCAGCATCCGCGCATCGGCGTCCATCGCGGTGCTCGCAAGGTGAAAGGTGAGTACTTCGGGCCATACCCTTCCGGCGGCGCGGTACGCGAGAGCCTGCACTTGATGCAGAAGATCTTTCCGGTGCGCCAGTGCGAGGATGCGGTCTATGCCAACCGCAGTCGTCCCTGCCTGCTCTATCAGCTCAAGCGCTGCGCGGGCCCCTGCGTGGCAGGGCTGGTGAGCGAGGCCGAATATGCCCAGCAGGTGGAGTTGGCCAAGTTGTTTCTGGCGGGCAAGAACCAGCAGGTGATTGGCGAGTTGGTGGGCAAGATGGAGTCCGCTAGCGGCGATCTGCGCTTTGAAGAGGCGGCCCGCTATCGGGATCAGATCCAGGCGCTACGCCGCGTCACCGAGCAGCAGTCGGTGAGCGGCAACGTGCTGGACGAGCTGGATGTGGTGGGGGTCGCCTTCGAGCAAGGGGCCGCCTGCATCCACGTACTGTTTATCCGGCAGGGCAAGGTGCTCGGTTCGCGCAGCTACTTCCCGAAAGTGCCAGCCGATACTCCGCAGGACGAGGTGGTGCAATCCTTCCTGCTGCAGTTCTATCTGTCGGGGCAGGGGGGTCGGCAGATCCCCAGTGAGGTGCTGCTCGACGTGGCCCTTGAGGACGAGAGCGTGATCGCCGAGACCCTGAGCCAGACCGCGGGCTACAAGGTGCGGGTGGTCAGCCGCACCCGCGCCGAGCGGGCTCGTTTTATCAAGCTCGCCTCCATTAACGCCGAGACCGCGTTGCGCTCCCGTTTGGCCCACAAGAGCACCCTCATCGCTCGCTACGATCAGCTGGAGGAGCTGCTGGAGCTGGAGCGTCCCATCGCCCGCATGGAGTGTTTTGATATTTCCCACACCATGGGGGAGCGCACGGTAGCCTCTTGCGTGGTGTTCAACCGCGAGGGGCCGCTCAGCTCCGAGTATCGTCGTTTCAATATCGACGGCATTACCGGTGGCGATGACTACGCGGCCATGGAGCAGGTGCTGGAGCGCCGTTTTGGCAAGTTGCAGGAGCCGGACAAGGTGCCGGACGTGCTGTTTATCGACGGCGGTCTTGGCCAATTGCGCCGCGCCGAAGAGATCCTGGCGCGCCAGCTGGAGTTCCTCGGTGGCAAATACCCGCTGTTGGTGGGGATCGCCAAGGGGGTGACCCGCAAGGCGGGGCTGGAGACCCTGATCATGGGGGAGAGCCACGAAGAGCTGCACTTGCCGGCAGATATGCCCGCTTTGCACCTTATCCAGCATATTCGCGATGAATCCCACCGTTTTGCCATTACCGGTCACCGGGCGCGGCGCGCCAAGGCCCGCACCAGCAGCAGCCTGGAGGATATTCCCGGGGTAGGCCCGAAGCGGCGTCAGGCGCTGCTCAAGTATCTGGGCGGCCTGCAGGAGGTGAAGAAGGCGAGCGTGGACGAGTTGGCCAAGGTGCCCGGCATCAGTCAGGAGCTGGCTCAGACCATCCACGATGGCTTGCACAGTGCCTGACCCGCTGTTGGTCCCTCGTTGGCGCCAGAGGAGATCGCTAACTCCTTGATGCACAAGAGCCGTGACGCGGGGGGGCCGTAAATGCCATAATGGCCCCGCATCTTGAGAAGATTGATGGATTAACAAGACCGAGACGAGCGCCAGTGCGATTGCATCGCAAATCGGCTTTGGCGCACTGTGTAGCGACGTACAAGAAGTGGCTGAAAATAATGACAAACATACCTAACCTGTTGACGTTTTTCCGGATTTTGCTCATTCCCGTCTTCGTCATCCTGTTTTATCTGCCTTATCAATGGTCCTATCTGGCGGCCGCCCTCGTCTTTATCCTGGCCGCTGCCACCGACTGGTTTGATGGCTACCTGGCGCGCAAGCTGAACCAGTCCACCGCCTTTGGTGCCTTCCTCGACCCGGTTGCTGACAAGATCATGGTCGCCGCCGCGCTGGTGGTCATCGTCGAACACTACAACACCATCTGGGTCACCATCCCCGCCATGACCATGATTGGCCGCGAGATCATCATCTCCGCCCTGCGCGAATGGATGGCCGAGCTGGGCAAACGCTCCTCGGTGGCGGTCAGCTGGATTGGCAAGTGGAAGACCATGATCCAGATGGTGTCGCTCACCGGCCTTATCTGGCAATACAACGTCTGGATGGTGTGGCTCGCCTATGTGATGCTCTATGTCGCCACCGTGCTCACCTTCTGGTCGATGTTCCAGTACATGAAGGCCGCCTGGGGCGATCTGACCCACCACGCCAAGCTGTGAGTCACCGGCACCGCAAGGTGATGTTTCCGCTGATTTGAGACAGGAAATGGCCAAAGGCGCTAAAACTGTTCAAAAAGGGCAAAAAATGCCCGAACGATCAGGTAATTAAATATTTCTGATTGACTGGGCGAGGAACATCGCTAGAATGCGTCCTCGTAGTCAGGCAGTCAGCCAGACCAATGCGGGAATAGCTCAGTTGGTAGAGCACGACCTTGCCAAGGTCGGGGTCGCGAGTTCGAGTCTCGTTTCCCGCTCCAAATTCAGACAATAGAGAGCCAACTCTCTTTTGCATGGCGCGTTAGCAAAGCGGTTATGCAGCGGATTGCAAATCCGTTTAGTCCGGTTCGACTCCGGAACGTGCCTCCATATTGACAAGCCCGCCACGCGGACTTGATACCGATTGCGGTGCCCGAGTGGTGAAATCGGTAGACACAAGGGATTTAAAATCCCTCGACGTTCGCGTCGTGCCGGTTCGATTCCGGCCTCGGGCACCATTAAAATCAAAGAGTTACAAAGGCCACTAGCGATAGTGGCCTTTTTGTTTTTACCAATTCCTAATACTCCTTCCTAATACTTCACGGCTTTTTCACGCTATCAACAGCAGGAACCACCTCGATAGAGCGGTCATATGCTGCCACTTAGGCCTCAGTTTTATGGCCGCTGATACGTTGTTTATCTCGGCTGCTGCCGGCCACATCAGAGATGGCTTTGGCCTTGATATCGTGAAAGGTGAAGTCCATCGGCCAGCCTGTTTGCTCGTGTGCGGTTAATACCGCTAGGGAAATGCATGTGGATGTAGAGGCTTGCTGGTTACGCCATTTTGATGCAGTTGCGTCCGGATGATTTGGCGTTGTATAGCGCGGAATCTGCAAGCTGTACCAGTTCTGACGGTTGCTGATGATTTGATGGTATTAGGCAGGCGACACCCATGCTAACGGTCACTAAACCAGTGACGTTTTGTGTGTGTGGCTGGGCGAGTATAAGAATATCTTGCTGGATGTGCTGGGCGATCTCGTAAGCCGATTGAGGCTCAACATTTGGCAGCAAGATGACAAACTCCTCTCCGCCATAGCGAGCGACAAGCTCACCAGAACGGCGTCCTGACTGTGCTAAGGCATGAGCCAGTAATCGAAGGCACTCATCTCCGGCAAGGTGGCCATAGAGGTCATTGAATTGTTTAAAGTGATCAATGTCGAGCATGATGAGTGCTATTGGTATTTCAGTACGTAAGCATCGATTCCATGCCTGGATCAATGTGCTATCGAACAGGCGACGGTTACCAATGTTCGTGAGTCCATCGGTATTGCTCAGCGCTTCAAGTTGCCGGTTTGCTTCGGCCAGTTCCTTCGTTCGGATCTCGATGATGAGCTCTAGCTCATGCTGTCGTTCATCAAGGCTGGTCATTGGATAGATTTCCGTATCACGAGCCAAGCCGTAAGGGATTGAAATGCTACTGTGGGATATTTTCCATTCAGTCTCTTCAAGCCGAAAAACCAGTACGAGCCTGGCAGTTCTTCGGGACAAGATTTCTTCTGTTTTGGGCAGGTGAATATGGAAGAACGAAGTGACGGCCACAACATCAGCAGACAGATCTTGAATTGCTACGTCGAGTATTTCTAAGTGGATTCTTCCAGGGATTTGGGCAAAGTCACAGCGGGTGATCCGGACCCACTCTTTTCTATCGGTGACAAGCACGTCACTACTTCCTGCAAAACCACAGAAATTTTCGCTGAAAAGCGTAGTTAGTCGGTCGTCCCGGGAGGAGTACAGTTCGACATATTCCTCAAACAATCGGCGAATAAGCTGCAACCTTTCTGTGGTCATCGTGCTAGATCCATATGTAGTGGTTAGCGTCTTTCAAACAGTCGATTGAAGTATAGCTACATCAGTCCATCGCTATTTTGCAACATCTCTGACTTTTTGCTCGACTTGATAGGCTATGGCCTGAATTTGCGAGATCTCAAGGGTTCCAACCCGAAACTGATGCAGTAACTTTGGCAATGCCGAGGGATTGACCACATAGGGTGATATTGATTTCTGCCGTAAATCCACAAACCAGCCTGGGAGCACCAGGATCCCCCCAACGGGAACATCGTTACCCGTGGCACTATTGAGCCAGTTACGAACCGAGGTGACGTTGCGGCGAACCTGCTCTAATGGCTCTGTTTCCACATGATTGGGGAAATAGAGGGCATCATTTTCAACTCGAACTTTGAACTGCTTTGCCCCATCGTTGACGGGCTTAGATCTGCCTTTGGTTTCTATGACTAATACCCCAGTTTGAGGTGCTGCAGCCGGTTTGCTGTTTTGTAAGTTTTGGTGGTGCCAACTTTGCGGCCACGCAGGGGCAGAGAATGGCCAGCGCAAAAGCCAAAACCCAAAAGCCCCGCGAGCGGGGCCTGGTCAGTGTGGCGGGGTGGTGCTGTTATTTCTTGAGGTGTTTTCGGATGGCCTTGCCAGTGGTGCCGACCGCTTTCACTGCCCGTTTCAACTGGACCTCGGTGCACTCGAAGGTCTTGATCCACAGCTTCATCTCATAGGGGTCGTTGATGTTGAGCTTCTTGGCATCAAGGGGATGAGCGATGGCGTTAGTGTCAGGCATGCAAACCTCAACTTATTGAAATAGTTGGCGAGAAAGAAGTTTCTGCCTGGGCGCATCATCCTCTATATCGGCAAGGCGCAGGGTGACGGGGGTCACACAACCCTTGCCCGGCTGCGGATAAGGGGCCGCTACTTGCGGTTATGTGAGCGGCCACGGCTAATGCAGCCACGGTTCACGCCTGATATGGCGCGAACCGTGGGTTGTGAACAGTACTTGTGAACCGCGAGGTGTGCCCTGCAGGGCGCCGCCGTGAATTGCTCGCCAGTGTGATAGGGCAAGGCGGGACCGAGGCGGTATCAGCCCTCTGGCAGCGTCCGCACTTCGAGGTGCTGCTCGCCGGGGTGGCAGACCAGTACCGAGCCTTGTTCGAACCAGTCCCCCAGCACGATGCGGCGGGCCGGGTGACCGTCGAGGGTGAAGTCGTGGATGGCGGGTCTGTGGGTGTGGCCGTGGATCATCATCCGGCAGTGGTGGGCGCGCAGCATCTCGTCGACGGCGGCCGGGGTGACATCCATGATGGTCTGGCGTTTGACGGTTTTCTCCATCCGGCTTTGGCCACGGATCTTGTGGGCGATAGCCTGACGGCGGGTCAGGGGCAACCGCAAGAACAGCCAGCGCAGCCATTTGAGCTGGGTGATGCGGCGATACTTCTGATATCCCTCATCCCGGGTGCAGAGCAGATCACCGTGACTGAGCAGTACCCGTTCGCCATAGAGGTCGATGATGCAAGGGTCTCCCAGCAGGGTCATGCCCGCCTGCTTGGCAAATTGCTGGCCCAGCATAAAGTCGCGGTTACCGTGGATAAAATAGATGGGCACATTTTGTTGGCTCAGGGCCAACAAGGCTGCCGCCACCTGGTGATGCAGCGCATTGGGATCATCATCGCCAATCCAGAATTCGAACAGATCCCCCAGCACATAGAGGGCATCGGCGCCGGGGGCGTCGTGCTCGAGAAAGTGCACCAGTGCCGCGGTCATATCGGGCCGCTGGGCACACAGGTGAATGTCACTGATAAAGAGGGTGCTCATAATGTGGGGTTCGGGCTCTCGGTCGAAACAGGGCAAACGGGGGTGGCAGAGATAGTGGAAACAACAAGGTGCGAAGGTTGCGCTGCGGGCGTCATCGCCGCCGGGTCAGTGGACCAGTGCCCATCATCATTTGATGGGGGCTGCCATGACAGCTCGGCCAGATTGCGGCCCTCCAGCGTCAGCAGGGCGGCGTAAGGATCGCCAGCCAGCCCCAGCAAACGGCACATTGCCGCTTCCCCTTTCAACCCCTGCTCAAGACGAAGGCGCAGCACTTCGTTGTAGAAGGCATCACCAAAGCGTTGCAGCAGCGCGGCCATCAGGGTGAGGTGGCGCCAGCCATTAAGCATCTCGATGGGGGTTGGGGTGACGTACAGCTCCACTGGCCAGCAGGCGCCGTCTTGATCCGCAGCGCGCTTATCGCAACCGGGAAAGGTGCGCTCCAGCAGCCAGACATTGTCGCCCCGGTCGCTGGCTTGCCAGCGCTCCTTATTCAGGAGTTCGGCGTTTAGAAGTGCAGCGTTCGGGAGGGCGGCAAGGCTCGCAGCAAAGGCTGCGGGATCAGGATGCTGGCAGAGGATATCGAGATCGCTGCCCGGCCGATCCAGCCCGATGGCCAGGATGCTCACCAGCGCCAGATCGCTGCAGTGCGCAGCAAGCTCATCCCACAAACCCGCCGTCAGCAGAGCATGGGCAGCCCGTTGGCGCGGGTTGCCGTGGGCCAGATAGTCGAGGCGGCGCCAGTTCGGGCGGGCAGTTGCGGACGCAGATGGAAAAACTGCGGCCGGGGCCGCAGTTTCATCCGTGCCGAGTTGGCAAAGATCAGTCAGCAAGGGTCACCTTGGTGATCACTACATCTTCGCTCGGGACGTCTTGATGCATACGGCCGTAGTTGCCGGTCTTGACGCCCTTGATCTTGTTGACCACGTCCATACCTGCGGTCACTTCACCGAATACGCAGTAGCCGAAGCCCTGAGTGGTGGCAGATTTGAAATCGAGGAAGTCGTTGTTGTTCACGTTGATGAAGAACTGGGCGCTGGCAGAGTGCGGCTCGCTGGTGCGGGCCATGGCGATGGTGCCAACCTTGTTGGAGAGGCCATTAGCCGCTTCGTTCTTGATCGATGGGCGGGTATCTTTCTCATCAAAGCCAGGAGCATAGCCGCCGCCCTGGATCATGAAGCCGTCGATAACACGGTGGAAGATGGTGTTGTCGTAGTGACCGTCACGGCAGTATTGCAGGAAGTTGGCCACGGTTTCCGGGGCTTTTTCAGCATTCAGGGTCAGGGTGATGTCGCCGTGATTGGTGTGCAGAGTAACCATGAGTTGTCCTTTGATTCTTTTGCGCAAAAAATGCGCGAGCAGGGGGTATGGCATAAAGTGGTGGCAATTCTAGCCCATCAGCGGCGGCGGGCATAGCCCTTCACTTACTCCTGCACACACTCCTTCCCATCGCCATGCAGATACCCCGGCGATGAGCCCTGTCACGAGCATGTTTGGCGCCAGCGCAGTGATAGCAGGCGGGATCTGGCTCGTTTTCTGCCATTGAACGGGGTATTATGACCAACCATTTTACTCACAGGCAGTGGCTAGAAGATGCTGAAGATATACAACACACTCACTCGTCAAAAAGAACAATTCAAACCTATCCACCCGGGCAAGGTGGGCATGTATGTGTGTGGCGTCACCATCTACGATCACTGTCATATCGGCCATGGCCGCACCTTCGTCTCCTTTGATGTGGTCGCGCGCTACCTGCGTTATAGCGGCTACCAGCTCAACTACGTGCGCAACATCACCGACGTGGATGACAAGATCATCAAGCGCGCCGCTGAAACCCGCGTCACCTGTGACGACCTGACCGAGCGTCTGATCGGCGACATGCACGCCGACTTCGATGCCCTCGGCATGGTGCGCCCGGATATCGAACCGCGCGCCACCCAGCACATCGAAGAGATCATCGAACTGGTAGAAAGCCTGCTCGCCAAGGATCACGCCTACGTGGCCGATAACGGCGATGTGATGTTTATCGTCGAATCCTACGCCGACTACGGCAAGCTCTCCGGGCAGGATCTGGAGCAACTGCAAGCCGGTGCCCGCGTTGATGTGGTCGATGCCAAGCGCAACCCGCTGGACTTCGTGCTGTGGAAGATGTCCAAGCCCGGCGAGCCGACCTGGGAAAGCCCCTGGGGCCCGGGCCGTCCTGGCTGGCACATCGAGTGCTCCGCCATGAACTCCAAGCACCTTGGCAACCACTTCGACATCCACGGCGGCGGCTCCGATCTGCAGTTCCCGCACCACGAGAACGAGATCGCCCAGTCCTGCTGCGCCCACGGTGGCGACTACGTCAACACCTGGATGCACAGCGGCATGGTGATGGTGGATAAAGAGAAGATGTCCAAATCCCTTGGCAACTTCTTCACCATCCGTGACGTGCTGGCCCATTTTGATGCCGAAACCGTCCGTTACTTCCTGATGTCTGGCCACTACCGCAGCCAGCTCAACTACTCGGAAGATAACTTGAAGCAAGCCCGCACCGCGCTGGAGCGGATGTACACCGCCCTGCGCGACCTGCCGGTGGCCGCCGCTGCCGGTGGCGACGAGCAGGTGGCTCGCTTTAAAGAGGCGATGGACGACGACTTCAACACCCCGGAAGCCTACTCCGCCCTGTTCGATCTGGTGCGCGAGATCAACCGCCAGAAAGCGGAAGATATCACCGTCGCCGCTGGCCTCGGTGCCCGTCTGCGTGAACTGGGCGCCGTGCTCGGCATCCTGCAACAGGATCCGGACGCCTTCTTGAAGGGTGACGAAGCCGACGACGAAGTGGCCGAGATCGAACAACTGATCGCCCAGCGCAATCAGGCCCGTGCCGACAAGAACTGGGCCGCCGCCGACGCCGCCCGCAACCGTCTCACCGAGATGGGTATCGTGCTGGAAGACAGCGCCGGCAAGACCAGCTGGCGCCGTGCCTAAGGCCGGTTGTCCTGTTGCTACCAACAGGTTGAGCCAATAAAAAAAACCGCAGCCCTTGGGCTGCGGTTTTTGTTTGTGGCCTGCCGTGAAGCCTCGGCATTCTTCGGTCTGATCCCCTCTCCCCTTGCGGGAGAGGGCAGGGTGAGGGGAGCTCACGTCATTCCTCGGCTGAATGCCAGCAGCAGAAGGGTATAAATGTGTTTCAAAAACGATTCCTCACAATATGGGAACTGTTTGAGTGATAGAAATAAAAACCACAGCCTAACTCTTGGTAAGGTGCGAATAAATATCTTGCCCGTAAAGATTGAAAACTTTAGCTATTTAATATTAATTGCTTAGTGAGGTGCATTTTTGTGTAGACTAACTTATTCGAATTTTCTCTAAAATGTGCAGCGAAGCGGAACAGAGCAAGCATTACGGTGACCAACGTTTTAAATGCCTTGTTATATGCCGTTTTGCTTACGATATGAAGCATAACTTTTTAAACCGAATACAACAGTTAAAAATAGGAAAAGTAACGGAATGAAATAATACAGCCAATTCAATTGTTCAAAAAAAGCATTAATTGGCTTGCCAGAGGAACTTTGTTCTATGCTGGAAATCCAGTTATATGCATGGTAAGTGAGATACGCAAGCAGAAGAGTAATAGCGACTCCAACTTGCCAAAAGTATCCAGTAAGCTCCCATAATTGCTCTAACAGTTCTTCTAAATTTGAATGTCTACGTCCCATGTAGGTTTCTCCTTTGGTATATAACGCCCTGTTACGGGGTGAGCAACGCAATAGAAAAGCCGCCGCAAACCACCTTAATCACTTAAACCAACGCATAGTGAAAATGCCACGCGTTGCGAATCACTCTTAAATTTTTTGTTAGGGCTATGGTTTACATAATATGTGAGCTTGCACGCCAAAATCTTTACATGAACTTATAAGCGTATTTATTAGCCAGATTAACTGCACATAGTGTGGCTTACATTTTTGACCTAAAACCAATTTATTTAATTCTCCTGTCAACTTGGCCTTACTCAAAAAAGGTGTTGCAAGTACAATTTTCTTTATTGAATTAGGGTTTTGATTTACAGCATCGAGGGCTACTTCTAAATCTTGCCAATTATTGGCCCCAGTGACCCTACTAATATTGGTACTCTCATAATTTTTGTGCCACTCATTATCATATTTATTTTTAAATAGTTGCTTTTCAGCTTGAGTTCTACCAATATTTTTTAATGCTTGAGCAACTACGTCGTGGAAAGCACTAGCACCATACGTGTCTTTATTAGTATATTTTGAATGTATAAATGAGATAGACGGAATATGACTATTACTATCTATAGCAATATGATCGGCCCATTCATCATTCATGTCATCACAGATAACAATATTATGAGGAGAACAATATTGATCTTCAACTTTCCTAAATAGAGAGTTAACAGGGAATCTAGTTAAATTTGTTGCATGTGGCTTTTCTTTTTCACTGGAGACACCGTTAAAATCATAACCATCATCAAATATATTAAGTATAGAGTGAATGTTATTCAATAAATGCTTATCTTCAAAGCATGACTTCGAATAATATGAGTAATTTGGAGAGTCGAACACAGCAGAAAATGGCTTTTCTTTATTTATATATGTACCAAGTGTATAGCTATTCGTGCTATTTTCAGTAACTAAAATCTCATTGAGAACCCGATTTTTAATTGTAATTAAGTTCTTTGAATATAAAACCTTACCGGATAAAGCTTTACCTTTAACTTTCAATACGTCACCGTCAACTAAAATAGGGGATTTTAATTGATTAAAAATATTATTTATATCTTTTGAATTTAACTGACTGCCATCAGCCTTACTTAAGACAACTTGTCCATCTAGAAACTTGGTTTCTATTTCACTCAAATCAATAAGAATTGCCACAACTTTATGCCCCAAACCTATAATATCCTTCAAGCAAATAGGGGCCGCAAAATTACTAAGAAACTCACTTTGGTTTGTAGTTACCTTGATTTCATCTTTAGTTTCAATCGCCCAGTCGATTAGTCCATCAAATGTTGACTTTTTATCTCTATGGCTAACTCTCGAAGTACTTGGAGTTAGAGTATATGAGTCTTCGCCAACTCTCATTCTGAAGTTGCTTGGGATTGAACGACTGGACGAATTAGATGAGACAATACCATTCAAGCTTTTAGCTTCTAATGAACGGGATCTAATAACCGCATTTGATATGCTCATATTTTTCATGGTGACCCTTTCATATTCTGGGCTTTTATCACCATGAAAATGACAGAATTTTTCGTAATCAAATTCATCTATAAAAGAAGAGAAATGTTTTTCTGGCGAATCAACATATTTCGTCAAAATAGCTAATGCATCATCACATTCTATTAATAACAAATAGGCATACTTTTGTTCTTTAACAGAAGTCCCTGCTAAAAATGAAGGCTCCGCTTCTATCTTGTATGCAACAATAGAGTATATAACTTGATTTCCAGAAGCTGTTGTATAGTTTATTTTAGACTCGTTTAGAAGGTAGTTACCTACACGTTCTTTAGATATTTCTTTGAATGTATCTTTAATAGACCTCTTCGTAAGTGGCTTATTCAGCTCATAAAACTGAACATTCTTGCTTAGACTTAAATTACCAATCATTTTACTGTAATCCCTTCATGTACGACTAAACTCGCAGAATAGCCCTAACGCCCGCCTAAGGGGCTGGCAACGCATTACACTAAACTCAAACACAACAACCGAAACCACCGCGGCTCAATGGGACTGGACACGCCACGCGTTGACAGTCCCTCTTGAGGCGTTTGTTAGGGTGCGAACTACAATACTGTGATGGCTCTTTTCTGATGCTCAATTGAGCAGCGTGTATTACAGTCTGCTCCTATAAATACCCCATCGTAACGAAAATGCTCAATCACATATCCTTTTGACCACTTAAGCTCAGTCTTAATGTCATAATTTCCATTACCTAGTTCAATTCGGCTTTTACGTAAAATAGATGACTCAGGGATTTCAACATGGTATTCATTAATTGGATAAGGTGTATTCGAATTTCGAACCGAACCCTCTTCATTTACTTCAAAATAGAATACAGCACCATCATCGAGCGTCACATCTACATGCAACCATCCATCTTTCATCATGTACTTAAACTTAGAATCAAGAGACTCATAAAATCGGCCATCATCTGGAGTCCATGACTCTTTAAAGTCAGGTCCATGTATAGGGTAATTACTAGAGTCACCAGATTTTGCATATCCCTCTAAGATTTTTCGAACTGCTTCTTGTTCATTTAGGACTAACTCGACTTTCTGTAGCAACAGATCTGCGTTAAACACTACTTCAGGTAGAGACTCATGTTGACGCTTCATTTCTTTCAATACATCGACAGTATATTGAGCAACATTGTCTGTTTCTTTATGGTGAGCATGGCACAAAAAAAGCAAATTAGATTCAGATCTACGTTCTTCATCTGTTTGATTTTCATTATATCTTTCACCACCTTTCTCAGCTGCTTCAATATGGCAAAGTTGAGCAATATATTCACCATTCTCATTTAAGATCGTGTGATCACAGCCGGGAAAAGCACACTGATTCTTTGAGAGAATGCATAGCTTTTTAATAACTTCGATTTTGGGAGATTTTCTGGCCATTAGTTACTCATTTTAGAACGATTTATTTAGATGTTTTTGACAAATAATTTTAATTGAAGCAATGCTGAAACATTACAAAATGTTGATAGCGCCCTAACAGTGATTAGATAGAAGGCGGCACTAATCCAATAGCAGAGACTTCCATATAACTCCGTTATGTCCTGATAGTTGCCACGAAAAAAAATAAAATTAAATCAAAATATTACCCATCTATCTCTGATGCTTGAATGTATTCGCTTGACCTCCTCTTTTTACTCCACTATTTCCACTGTATAAAAAAACAGTTCAGGAGCCAGTTATGGAGGGTACCGCCAAACCCCGTCTGCGTGAAAAGGTCAGGACAGTGATGCGTTTGCATCAGGGCCGTAGGTTCGATTAGCGAAGCGTAATCGGACGTTCGAGAAATAAGGTGTTATTACGGTGAAATACTCACTATCGGGCCTTCAATATAAAACCATTCCCCGATAGGGATATGTGCCGTTTGCCGCTCTGCTTACCATGATTTTTTCACCTATGCAGCCATGTAGTGCCGTAGGGTGCAATGAACGAAGTGAATTGCACCTCTATTCGACGTGGGTTTGATTGCGGAAACAGGCTTTGAGGATTTCGCCATGCGCTTCACCCACAAGGGGAGAGGGATGGTTGCCGCGGACGATTACGCTGCGCTACTCGACCCTACGCTAAAGTCGCTACCGCCCCTGGCTGTCGCTGCCACATTGCGCCGTTGACCATTGATCACGAGAAGGGGGCCAACAGGCGCCGCTGGATATCTTACGGATTCATTGAGCGCTTAACTATGGCGGCCGTCACGCAACTATCAGAAACCGTAGGTTTTTTTGCGCTGGCACAAACTTTTATTAATTAGTGATTGGTCAATGGCTGTTGGGGCTTTGTACTGGCAGGGCTGCGTGGTGACGCCGCAGGGGAGGGGCTATCACCTTGATTTAAAACGAGGCTCACAGATTTTTCGCCGCTGCCGGGTAGACTGGGGCCACTGCGGCGCTGCGCCGCCTCTGGATCAGCAGACAGGGGATAACTGAGCTGGCTCACCTTTATGTTGCACCGCATGTGTTACTGATGGAGGCGTCGGCCATGTCCGCTACCCGTATCTGGATTAAAAACCCCCTTGCCACCTTTACCCCCGAGGCCGTCGATGGTCGCGGCGGGCTGGTGATTGAAAACGGCCTGATCAGCGAAGTGCTGGCGGCGGGCCAGCAGCCTGCCCGGCCATGCGATCAGCTGTTCGATGCCCGCGACCATGTGGTGCTGCCGGGCCTTATCAATACCCACCACCACTTCTACCAGACCCTGACCCGCGCCTGGGGGCCTGTGGTCAATCAGCCGCTCTTCCCCTGGCTCAAGACGCTTTATCCGGTGTGGGCCAGATTGACACCGGACGCGTTGGCGCTGGCAAGCAAGGTGGCGATGGCGGAGCTGTTGCTGTCGGGCTGCACCTTGGCTGCGGATCATCACTACCTCTTCCCGCGCGGGATGGAAGAGTCCATCGATATTCAGGTCGAGACGGTGCGTGAGCTAGGCATGCGCGCCATGCTGACTCGCGGCTCCATGAGTCTGGGCGAGGATGACGGGGGCTTGCCGCCGCGCCATACGGTGCAGGGGCAGCAGCAGATCCTCGATGACAGCTTGCGGCTAGTGCGCCGCTACCACCAGCGCGGCGCCGGGGCGCAGATCCAGATTGCCTTGGCCCCTTGCTCCCCCTTCTCGGTGACCGAGGAGATCATGGTGGAGAGCGCCAAGCTGGCGGCCGAGCTCGATGTGCGGCTGCACACCCATCTGGCGGAGACGCTGGATGAGGAGGCGTTCTGCCTCGAGCGCTTTGGTCTGCGCACCGTCGATTATCTGGAGAAGGTGGGCTGGCTCGGGGATCGCACCTGGCTGGCCCACGGCATCCACTTCAATCCGGACGAGATGGCGCGGCTGGGGGCGGCGGGCACCGGGGTGTGCCATTGCCCGGTCTCCAATATGCGGCTCGCCTCCGGCATCTGCCCGACGCTGGATCTGGAGGCGGCCGGTGCGCCGGTGGGGCTGGGGGTGGACGGTTCTGCCTCCAACGATGCCTCGAACCTGATGCAAGAAGCCCGTCAGGCGCTCTATCTGCAACGGCTGCGTTACGGCGCCGAGCGCATTACCCCGCGCAAGGTGCTGGAGTGGGCGACCCGTGGCTCGGCCAAGCTGCTGGGGCGCGGCGATCTCGGTGAGCTGCTGCCCGGCAAGCAGGCGGATCTGGCGCTGTTCAAGCTCGATGATCTGCGCTTTAGCGGCAGTCACGATCCCGTTGCGGCCCTTATTTTGTGCGGCGCCGATCGGGCCGATCGGGTGATGGTGGGCGGCAAGTGGCGGGTGGTAGATGGCGCTATCGAGGGGCTGGATATCGGGGAGCTGATCGCCCGTCACAAGGTGGCGGCGGCGCTTGTCCGTGGTTGAACGTGAAGGACTGGAATAGCTAAATAGGTAAGAACACGCAGGCCGTGCGCGATTGAGTGCGGCGAGCCATAAAGCCAGAGGGGTCCATATCGGGCCCCTCTGCATTGGTGGAGTGGGAAAGGTGAGGGCGGTTAGTTGGTCGCTCCGGTGCTGGCGGGCTCACTGCTGGCCGGTGCCGCGCTGGTTGCCTCACTTTTGGCTGGCGCAGGAGCTGGTGCCGGGAAGTATTTGCTGTGCAGCAGTGGGTATTCGCCGCTGGCCAGTACCTGGGTCAAGCCGGTCTGGAACTCTCTGACCAGCTCGTCGCTCACCGGATGGCTAAAGGCGAAGCAGAACTGCTCTGAGCTAAGCACCCACTGCTCCTTGAAGCGGGCGGGGTCGAGTTTTTGCTCGACGATCAGCTGCTCCATGGTGGTCTTGTTGGTGGAGACCAGATCGACCCGGCCTGAGGTGAGCATTTTCAGCGCTTGAGCCAGCCGGTTAGCGGCCATCAGCTTGGTCTCGTCAAAGCCGTTGTTGAGCAGCAGTTGCTCCCCCACATCGGCCCGCACCGCCCCGATATTGAACGCCTTGGCATCGTCGAGCTTGGTGATGGTGATATTGCGCTCGGCCAGCCCCACCAGCACGATCTCGGCATACCCGATGGGGCAGGCCCACTTGAACAGGGGGTCCCGCGCCTGGGTGCGAGCGGTGGAGAAGAGCACCGCATTGGGCTTTTGGGTCAGCAGGTAGTAACCGCGCGCCCAGGGCATGATGGTGACCGGCTGCGGCGGTGTGCTGGTCTTCTGCCACACCAGTTGCAGCAGCTCGACCGCGAAGCCGGTGGGGGTGCCGCTGGCATCGGCGTAGTTGTAGGGTTTGTACTCTTCGGTGATGTAGTGCAGTTTGCCGAGCTCAGGACTCGCTTGTGCGAGGGTGGCCAGCAGCGCTCCGGCTAATCCAATCCATGTTTTCATCTTTGCCATCCTGCTCAACGGAATCCTTATGCTCAAGTGTGACCATGCTGGCCGATTTCGCCACGGTAGCGGGAGATGTTGCCAAAACAGCTGCGGGATGTCAGTGACATCCCGCAGGGCAGGGATCAAGGGTTAGCGCACCGGCAGGTATTTGGCCTGCAGTTTCCGATACGCCTCCGAGGCGAGGGCGCGGGTCAGGGCCTGTTGAAACAGGGCGATTTCGCTGTCGGGCATCTGGCGGCTGAAGGCGTAGCAGAGCTGCTCGGCGCTCAGCAGCATGGCCACGTTGAAATCGTCGCTATTGAGCTTGAGTTCGCGGATGGCGTCGTATCCCGCCAGCTTGCTGGTGGCGAGCAGATCGGCGCGGCCGGAGAGCAGCATCTTCAACCCCTGGGAGAGGCGGTTGGCCGGGATGATGTTGTTGTCATCCATGCCGTTGTTGAGCAGCAGCTGCTCGGCAGCATCGGCGCGCACGGCGCTGATCTTGTACTGGCTCATCTGCTCGAAAGCGGTCAGCTTGATGTTCTGCGCTTTGCGGCCCAGCAGGATGTACTCCGAGTAGCCGATGGGGCACACCCACTTGAAGAGATCTTCCCGCGCCTGGGTGCGGGCGGTGGAGAAGAGCACCACATTGGGTTTCTGGGTTAGCAAGTAATAACCTCGCGCCCACGGCAGGATGCGCACCGGCTGGGGCGCAACGCCGCTGTTTTGCCAGATCATCTGCAGCAGTTCGACCGCAAGGCCGGTGGGCTGGCCTTGCGGATCGCTGAAGTTGTAGGGGGGATACTCTTCGGTGAGGTACTCAAGTTTGCCAAGATCAGCCCGGGCCGTTGCGGCCCAGCAGAGCAGTACAAGATGACAGATCAACCATATCCTCATTGGGAACTTCCTTAGCGATCAACCTTCTCTTGAGTGTGATCACTAATAACCCAAATCGCCACTCGCTGCTGGTAACGGGGTCCGGGCTATCCCGTTACCAGCGGGCGCGAGGCGTGCCTATGGGCTGATACGCATCATCCCGCAATCCCACCAGCAGTGTCTTGCCATCGGCCTGTAGCCGGAACTCGCCGTAGCGGGCTGCCTCGTACTGCGCCCCGGTGCCCTCTTCAAAGAAGTAGGCATCGGGGCCGATCTGCCACTGCCGTTCGCTTTGATGCACTTGCAATAGCCGCTCATGGCTGGCGAGTTGATCCGGTTTGCCATCGGCCACCAGGCTGGCCACCTGATTGGCATCGAGGCGGATCACCAGGGTATCGCTGCCGTTGTCTTGAGTAGCACGGGCGGGGCTGCTGGCCAGCTCGCGGGCAATTTCATAGTTCAGCCGCATGTAATCCCCCTGCATCAGGGAGCGGGGATCGACCGGTGCGAGCCGCAGTAGCACCACTTCGCCGCTGCTCATGGCGCGCTCATAGCGCCAGACGGTGGCATTGATGCCTGCCAGGATGGCGAGGCCGCTCAGCAACAGGGCGAGTTGTCGGGTGACGGGTTTCATGAGTCGCTCCTTGCCGCGAAGGTGGTGAGCAGCTGGCGGGCACCCAGCAGCAGGATGCCGGAGCCCAGCAGCAGCCAGGATTTGGTCATCAGGGTGAGCCCCAGATCGTAGTAATAGAGAGAGCCATAACCCAGCAGCAGCAGGGCAGAGAGGGTCATCAGACCCAGACTACCGGCATAGAAGCCGAGGAGCAGCACCAGTGCGCCCGCCCCCATGCCGGGGATGATGGCGCTGAGCAGCACCAGCGGCAGGCCAAACAGCAGGGGGACCCTCAGTTTCACCATCACCGCCAGCAGCATGGCGGCGCAGAGCAGCGGATTGAGCCAGAGCGGCAGGCGCGAAAGCCCCAGCTCGTCGAGCACGCTGCTGCCGCCATCCCACAGCGGGTGGTGCAGACGGCCCAGCACCAGCAAGGAGAGGGCCAGCCCCAACGTAATGGAGTGATAGAGCGTGTGGCGCTCTGGGTCGCTATCTGCCCGCAGCCAACAGAATGTGATGGCCGCCATCACCAGTGGCAGCGCCAGCAGTTGCAGCCCGAGGCAGGCGAGGCCCAAGGTCAGCAGCAGGGCCGCCGCCACGCTGTGAAACAGCCGCACCAGCCAGTGATCGAACAGCACGGCGATGGCAAGCGACAGCAGGCACAACCCAAACCAGAGCAGGGCGTGATGGAGATCCAGCTGATCGAGCAGGCCATAGAGCAGCCAGGCATCGGCCGCCAGGGTGAGGGCCAGCACGAACTGATCCCACAGATCGCCGCGCTGGCTGCGATTGAGGGCGTAAGCCCCCGCCAGCAGCACGGCCCCCAGCAGCAGGGCGCTGTTGGCCTCGCGGGTCAGCTGCTCGAAGGTGAGAAACAGAAAAAAGAGCAGAAACAGGGCGGCAATCCAGCCCACCAGCCCCAGCATAAAACGGCTCGACCAGTGAGGCTGGGTGTCACGGGGCATCTCCCCTTCCACCAGATTGGCCTGTTGCAGCGCTTGCCAAAGGGTGTGATCACTCATGAGACCTCCGTTGTTGTTGCAGCCAGCGGGCGGCCGCGACCGAGAGGCCGATGGCAATGAGGCTGAGCAGCAAAAAGCCGTTGATATCGGGTTCCATCCATTTACCAAGGGTGGCGAGGATGACGGCAATCAGGCTGAGGCACCCCATGGCGAGTCCGGCGATAAATTTGTGGTGCCAGAGGGCATAGGCGGCCGCCAGCCAGCCAAGCCAGAGCGGCCACACCAGCGGGGAGGCGGCATCAAACAGTGCCAGCAGGGTGAGCAGGGTGGCCCCCAGACCTGCAGCCAGGCCAGCCAGCCAGCTTGGCATCAGGCGCCAGCGGGCCGGTGCCAGCAGCAGCAGGCCCCAGAGGGCGGCGTTGAGCAGGGTCAGGCACCAGCCCAATCCCTCTTCATTGAAGGTAAAGAAGATCGCGAACAGGCCGAGCCGCCAGTAGAGCACCAGCGCCACTTGTCCTAGTAGCCAGCTCAAGGTCCAGAGCAGGGGGCTTTGGCCAAATGCCGCCAGTGGCACCAGCATCAGCGCCCAGGTGGCGAACAGCTGCCAGGGATCGGCACCGGTCTGGTAGGTCTGGCCCACCAGCGCCAGCAGGGCGCCGATATTGAGGGCGATGGCCAGCAGCAGCGCCTGACGGGGAGTATCCCCCAGCGGTTTGCACCACAGCAGAAGCAGCATGGCGAGCAGTGGTGCCTCCAGCAGGGCGAGGCGGGATACCCGGCCCAACTCTTGCCAGTTGAAGGCGACGAAGAAGATGAGGCCAGCCCCGATGCAGAGGGCGCCGAGCCACAGCAGCAGCCGGTCAAACAGCCACTGCCAGCGCGCCGGGGCAGGAGGCAAGTCAGCAAGGGTGCGAGCGGCAGCCAGCTTTTCTGGCGCCAGCCGTCCCTGTTTGACCCATTCGAGTAGCGTCTCTCTTGATACGTTGTGCATGGGGGGGCTCCACGAGGTTTGCCCCATTATGGCATGGCACACCTGATAGAGGGCAATGCCCCTTGGCTGTACGGCATAGGCGCTGCGACACAGCCCAACGCAGTGAGATGGCGGGATGACAAGACGCAAACAAAAAAGCCCTCCACAGGGGAGGGCTTGGTCACCGGGCAAGGGCTGTCAGGCAAAGATCAGGGTGCTGATCCCGAGGCCGACGAAGAGGCAGGCGCAGGCGATGCGGATCCCCTTGAGCGGCAGCTTGTCTGCCCCCAGCTTGCCGATCAGCACCACAGGCACGTTGGCCAGCATCATGCCGAGGGTGGTACCGGTAATGACCTGCACCAGCGAGTCATACTTGGCGGCCAGCAATACGGTGGCGATCTGGGTCTTGTCACCGATCTCGGCAATAAAGAAGAGCACGAAGGTGGCCATAAAGGGGCCGTATTTATCCAGCGAGCTCTCCTCGTCATCCATCTTGTCCGGCACCAGGATCCAGACAGCCATGGCGATAAAGGCCACCGCTACCAGATAGACCATGATTTTGGGATCGAGCCAGCGGCTGATGAACTCGCCAATCCAGGCGGCGCCCGCATGGTTGAGCAGGGTAGCTGCGAACATGCCCGCGATAATGGGCCAGGGCTTGCGAAAACGACAGATGAGCAGTAACGCCAACAGCTGGGTTTTATCGCCGATTTCGGCAATGGCGACGCTGAGGGTTGAGGTTAACAAGGCTTCCATAAAAATATGACCGGGGGACGGAATTGTTATAAACCAGAGACAAGCCTGCGCCATCCGTCCCCGGTATTGGCACTGGCCCGTCAAAGGTCTTGTCAAATCCATGACTGGCATGGATCACCCTGACCATGGTGAGTTGGCACCAAGTATGTTGATCAGGGTCGCTGCGCGGTATTCATGCAATGCATGGAACCGGCGTGCGAGACTACTCCCCCTCGATGGGAGCGGGCATTCTAGGGAAAAACCGCAGGGGTGACAAGGGGATCAGCCACCCACCAGCTTGACGCTGAAACCGGCTTTTTCCAGTTCGGTTTTGATCAGATCCCGTTTATCCCCCTGGATCTCGATGATCCCCTCTTTGATCCCGCCACCGGTACCGCACTTTTTCTTCAGCAAGGTGGCCATGGCTTTCTGCTGTTCGGTGGGAACGCCATGAATGGTGATCACCCCGGCGCCCTTGCGCCCCTTGGTCTCGCGGCGAATACGCACGGTGCCATCGGCAGGGAAGGGGGAGGCGGATTGGGGAGCGCTCTGCTCCTTGATGATGCCGCCATCTGTGCTGTAAACGAGGCGGCTGTTGTTGTCGTGACTCATGGCAATACTTTATCGGTTAGCTAAGCGGAGTTTGATTTTACTCAAATAAAAGTTGAAGACACAGCATATAATGCCTCGAGTAAAAGCGAATTATTATTGTTTAACTTCAGGAGTCAGTCATGGTACTCACGCAGTTGTCACCGGGACAGAGTGCTCGCATCAAAAATATGAACCAGTTGTCCCGGCCGCTGCGCCGCAAACTGATGGTGATGGGCCTGTTGCCTCAAACTGAAGTCATCTATCTGCGGTCTGCCCCCTTGGGGGATCCGCTCCAGATCCAGTGCCAGGGGATCTGTCTCTCCATGCAAAAGAGCCTTGCCGAGCAAATTGAGGTCGAGCCAGTATGAATTATTCCCTAGTCACGGTCGGTAACCCCAATAGCGGCAAGACCTCCCTGTTTAACGCCCTGACCGGTGCCCGCCAGCAAGTGGGTAACTGGAGTGGCGTCACCGTCGACAAGAAGATGGGGGAGTTCAGCGCGGGTGAGCATCACTTCAAGCTGATGGATTTGCCCGGCATCTATAGCCTGGCCAGTCAGGATGGCAGTCTGGACGAGCAGATCGCCAGCCGCTTTGCCCAGAGCCAGCAGCCGGATCTGCTGCTCAACGTCATCGACGCCGCCAATCTGGAGCGCTCCCTCTACCTCACGCTGCAACTGCGCGAACTGGGGCTGCCCATGGTGGTGGTACTCAACAAGTTGGATATCCTGGACAAGCGCCGCATCGTCATCGACGAGCAGCTGCTCGGTAAATCCCTCGGTTGCCCGGTGGTGGCCCTCTCTGCCCACAACAGCAAGCAGGTTGCGGCCTTCAAGCAGCAGATCCAGCAGTTTATCGGTCAGCCACAAGCGGCCTTGCAGCTCGATTACGGTCACGACCTTGAAAAAGATCTGGCGGAGCTGGAGACCCTGCTCGCCCCGCACCACCTCACCCCCCGTGGCCGCGCCTTGCGGCTGCTGGAAGAGGATGCGGTGATGCAGGAGACCCTGTTGCCCGGTCAACACGCTGCGGCCAGCAATGTGGTGACCCGTGCCCATCAGGGGCAGGATATTGACCTGCAACTGGCGGATATCCGCTACGGCCATATTCATCTGTGGGCCAGTCAGGCGAGCCAGCAGAAGGGCAAACTGACGGTGGCCCAGAGCGAGTGGCTGGATCGGCTGCTGCTCAATCGCTGGATTGGCATTCCCTTCTTCCTGTTTGTCATGTACCTGATGTTCATGTTCGCCATCAAGGTCGGCAGCGCCTTTATCGACTTCTTCGACATCATGGGCGGCGCCCTGTTTGTCGATGGGGTTCACCACCTGCTGGGGTTGGTGAATGCCCCCGAGTGGCTGGGCGCCATTGTGGCCGATGGCTTCGGGGTCGGATTGCAGACGGTTGCCACTTTTATTCCGGTGATCGGTTGCCTCTACCTGTTCCTGGCGGTGCTTGAGAGCTCCGGCTATCTGGCCCGCGCCGCCTTCGTGGTGGATGCCCTGATGCGCCGCCTTGGCCTGCCGGGCAAGGCGTTCGTGCCGATGTTGATGGGCTTTGGTTGTACCGTGCCGTCGGTGATGGCGACCCGTACCCTCAACTCCGAGCGGGAGCGGTTGATGACCTCGGCCATGGCCCCTTTCATGTCGTGCGGTGCCCGTCTGCCGGTTTACGCCCTGTTTGCGGTGGCCTTCTTCCCGGAATCGGGTCAGAACCTGGTGTTCGGTCTCTACCTCATCGGCATTGTGGTGGCGGTGCTCACCGGCCTGTTGCTGCGTAGCACCCTGCTGCCGGGCAAGAGTGACTCCATGCTGATGGAGATGCCGGACTACGAGTGGCCGCGTCCGGTCAACGTCGGTATCAAGACCTGGCAGAAGCTCAAATCCTTCGTCTTTGGTGCCGGTAAAACCATCGTGCTGGTGGTTGCCGTGCTGAGCGTGCTCAACTCCCTCGGCACCGATGGCAGCTTCGGTCATCAGGATCAGGAGAGCTCGGTGCTGAGCAAGGTCAGCCAAATGGTTACCCCTGTGTTGCATCCCATCGGTGTGCGCGATGACAACTGGCAGGCCACTGTCGGTATCGTCACCGGCATCTTCGCCAAAGAGGCGGTAGTGGGTACCCTTAACAGCCTCTACGCGGGCAAGAGCGGCGACGAGGAGGCGAGCGAGTTTTCACTGGTGGCCAGCTTCCACGAGGCCATCGATGCGGTCGCTACCAATCTGGCGGAGATCAACCCGAGCGACCCCATGGGGCTGGCTGTCGGTGAGCTGGATGATCAGCAGGCCGCAGCCGACGCGCAGGAGGTCGATGTCTCCACCTACGGCAATATGCAGACCCACTTCGATGGTGCCGCCGGTGCCTTTGCCTATCTGCTGTTCGTGCTGCTCTACATGCCTTGCGCCGCCGCCATGGGCGCGCTGGTGCGCGAGACCGGTCGTCAGTGGGCGCTGCTGACCGCTGCCTGGTGCAACTACATGGCCTTTATGTGTGCCACCGTCTTCTATCAGGTCGCCACCTTTGCCGCTCACCCCGAACAGAGCCTGTTCTGGGTGGCGAGCTACGGCCTCTCCCTGCTGCTGCTCTGGTGGGCCGGTCGCCGTCACGGTGACATAGTCGCCCGCAAGGTGGTGACTTTATGATCCTGCGCGAGCTGGGGGATTACCTCGCCGCGCAGCAGAAGGTGAGTCGGCGTGAGCTGGCTCGCCACTTCCACACCTCGGAAGATGCGGTGGAGGCCATGCTCGGCGTCTGGATGCGCAAGGGGCGGGTCATCAAGCGTGAAAGCCGGGTCTGTGGCGGCAGTTGCTGCGGCAAGAGCGAGGAGGTGATGTTCGAATGGTGTGATGCGGGTCAGATTGGGTTCAAGATCCGCTAAACAGCCGCTACACCTCATCGGGTGATGACGGAGCACCAGCTATTGAACAATAAAAAACGGCAGATCCCTTATTCAGGATCTGCCGTTTTTTTCATGCCAAGCAACCGGTTCAGGGGCGCTGGCGAGCCTGCGCCAACAGCGCCAGCGCCGGTTGGGCGTTGTCCGGCATCAACCGGTAGGCCTTGTGATGCTTGACCAGGGTGGTTTTCTTGTTGCCCTGACTCAGCAGCAGCCCGTTAGCAAAGGCGGCTTCGGCCAGTACCTTCTCGTCACCGCGCACATAGAGGGTGAGGGGTTTGAGCAGTTCACCCGCCTCGATATGGCCCTGATACTCGCTGGCACTGATCACCACGCTCGGCTGGCCGTCGGATTGCAGCCGCAGCTTGGCGTTGATCTCGCTATCGGTTAGCACTTGCCAACCGGCCTCTTCCAGGGTGGCCAGCAGGGCGACCAGCTTGGCCCCCAGTTGCTGCGGTGTCGCCATGGCGCACTGATATTGAAACGCGATGCGCTCCAGCAGTCCCTTGAGGTCGGCACCGGCACCCAGGGTGCGGCCAAGCTGCACCCACTCTTTCAGATCATCCATCACCAGACGGGAGAAGCGCTTCTCCTTGAGGGAGTCCGCCATCCAGGTGCAGAGAAAGTGGCTCTCTTGCGCCGGCGTGCGCTTGCCCGCTTTCTGCTCGGCGGTGCGCGCCAGCTCCGCCAGGCTCTGGCTGGCCATCTCGAGCAGGGCCTGATTATAGCAAGGAGGGGTCATCATGGATCCTCGGGAAATAACAGAGATAGCAAAGGCGCCAGTGGCGCCTTTGCGGTTCAATAGATCAGCCAGCGCGCCTTATTTCGGCTGACGGGGCTTCTTGGCACTCGCCAGACGCTTGAGGCGTTGGCCTTGCAGCTTGCTCTCGGCCATTACCTGTGCCACGGCGTTATCTTCACGCTGCGGGCGCTTACCGAAGCGGCGGCGCTCTTGCAGCTGCTTGATCAGCTCGTCGCGGTTGCTCACTTCGTAGCCCGGTACCATGATGCGGCGGATCTTCTGGCCGATCAGGGCCTCGATCTCCAGCAGAGTACGCTCCTCTTCGCGGCTGACGAAGGAGATGGCCATGCCATTCTTGCCAGCACGACCGGTACGGCCGATGCGGTGCACGTAGTCTTCCGCCAGGAACGGCAGATCGTAGTTGACCACATACTCCAGATCAGGAATGTCCAGACCACGGGCGGCCACTTCGGTGGCGACCAGGACCCGAACCTTGCCTTCCATGAATTCGCGCAGGGCGCGGCGACGGTTGCCCTGGGCTTTCTCGCCATGGACTACGGCGGACTTGATGCCGTCGAGGTTCAGCTCATCGATCAGCACATCGCAGCTCTCGCGGGTACTGGCGAACACCAGCACCTGCTGCCAGTTCTGCTTGCCAATTAGCTCTGAAAGCAGCTCGCGCTTGCGCTTCTGCTCGACCGGATAGACGGTGTGGCTGACGGTATCGGCGGTGGAGTTCTGCTTGTTGACGCTGACGATCTGCGGGCGGTCCAGCATCAGGTTGGCCAGCTTCTTCACTGCATCGGAGAAGGTAGCGGAGAACAGCAGGTTCTGACGGGTCTTGTTGACCGCTTGCAGGATCTTCTGCACATCGGCACTGAAGCCCATGTCGAGGATACGATCCGCTTCGTCCATCACCAGACACTCAACGCCGGAGAGGCTGAGGTTACAGGCGGTGAGGTGTTCCAGCAGGCGGCCCGGGGTGGCCACAATGATGTGAGCGCCCGCTTTCAGCTTCTTGGCCTGCACATCCTGCTTGCCACCACCCACGATGGTGATGGTGGTGATATCGAGATACTTGGCGAAGTCATTGATGTTGCTCGCCACCTGAGCCGCCAGTTCGCGGGTCGGGGTCAGGATCAGCACCCGGGCATTGGACGGCTGGACCGGAGCCGGATTGTCTACCAGACGCTGCAAAATAGGCAGAGCGAAGGCGGCGGTCTTGCCGGTACCGGTCTGGGCGCTGGCCAGCACATCGCGGCCGCGGCGAATGGCCGGGATCGCCTGTTGCTGCACAGGGGTCATCTCCTGATAACCGCAATCTGAGACAGCACGCAAAATCTCGGGGGCAAAATCGAACGATTCAAATCTCATAATGGGTTCCTGTGTTCCAGCTGGGCTGTGTTTGGCTTGGTTAGCTCGGCATGAGCGAGACGGAGGTTGTAACCACCGACGGCTGCGCCTGACATCAAGTCAGAGAGAGAGCCGGAAAATGGCGGGCGCGAAGTGTAACAGATAGACGGCATAATTTCTGCCTCAAATGGTTGTCCTTTTCTCATCCTTGCGGTCTGAATGGCGTTTAAAAGCAATCATTTGACTCTCAAAGGCCAAGCCAACAGGATAGAGCGAGCGGTTTTTGGCAAGGACGAAAGGGGGTATCGATGGAACTTGAACGGTTAAAACACCAATTGGAGCAGCTTGGTGAACGCAATGATCGCCAGCAGCAGGAACGTAGCCGCAAGCTGCTCAACATCACCCGTGACACGGGGGAGCTGCTGGCGGTGCTGGTGCACACTCGCGGGGCGCAGGCCGTGCTGGAGATCGGCACCTCTAATGGTTACTCCACGCTTTGGCTGGCCGATGCAGTGCGTCGGCTGGAGGGGCACGTTACCACCATTGAGCTGGATGAGGATAAACGTGCGCAGGCCCGTGACAATTTTCAGCGGGCGGGACTGAGCCCCTGGATCACCTTGCTGGCAGGGGATGCGGGTGAGGTATTGCCGACCTTGCCGCAAGCCGGGTATCAGCTCATCTTTCTCGATTCGGATCGCCAGCACTACCGGGCATGGTGGCCGCAGATCCGCCGCTTGCTGGCGCCCCGCGGCCTGCTGGTGGTCGATAACGCCATCTCCCATCGCAGCGAGATGGTGGAGTGGATGAACGAGGTCACGCAGGACCCCGCTTTTGCCACCTCGCTGGTGCCGGTCGGCAAGGGGGAGTGGCTAGTGGTGCGTTTGTAGGGAATGGGGGGCTGCAAAAAATCAGCCCCGCATTGGCGGGGCTGATTGTGAGAGAGCATCATGGCCGTGGCCGGTCAGATCAGACCGCCAGGTAATCCATGATCCCCTCAGCCGCCTTGCGGCCTTCGTAGATGGCGGTCACCACCAGATCGGAGCCGCGCACCGCATCGCCACCGGCAAACACCTTGGGGTTGCTGGTCTGGAACGGGAAGTCCGCTTGCTCACTGGCTTTGATCCGATCCCGGCTGTCGATTTCGATGTCAAACTCGGCCATCCAGGGCTGCGGATTGGGTTGGAAGCCAAACGCCATCACCACTGCATCGGCGTTTAGCACCTGCTCTGAGCCCTCAATCAACACCGCATTGCGGCGGCCATTGACATCTGGTTCGCCCAGCTCGGTACTCACCACCTTGATACCGACGGTGCGGCCGCTGGCATCCAGCTCGACCGCCACCGGCTGCAGGTTGAACATGAATTCGACCCCCTCTTCGCGGGCGTTCTTCACCTCCCGCTTGGAGCCCGGCATGTTCTCCTCGTCCCGACGATAGGCGCAGATCACCTTGTCAGCACCCTGTCGGATGGCGGTGCGCACGCAGTCCATGGCGGTATCGCCACCGCCCAGTACCACTACCTGCTTGCCGGCGAAGTCGATGTAGTCGGCTTGCGCCTTTTCAAAGCCCAGCAGCCGGTTGGCGTTGGCAATCAGGTAGGGCAGGGCGTCATAGACCCCCGGTGCCTCTTCGTTGGCAAAGCCACCCTTCATGTACTTGTAAGTGCCGACCCCGAGGAAGACTGCATCGAACTCGCCGAGCAGGTCGGCGAAGGTGACATCTTTGCCCACTTCGGTTTCGAGACGAAATTCGATGCCCATCCCCTGGAAGATCTCGCGCCGACGTTGCATCACCTCTTTTTCCAGCTTGAAGGAGGGGATACCAAAGGTGAGCAGGCCGCCAATTTCCGGATACTTGTCAAACACCACCGGGGTGACGCCGCCCCGCGCCAGCACATCGGCGCAGGCAAGGCCTGCGGGACCGGCACCGATCACCGCGACCCGCTTGCCGGTCTTGACCACCTTGGAGAGATCGGGCTGCCAGCCCATCTCGAACGCCTTGTCGGTGATGTACTTTTCGATGTTGCCGATGGTCACCGCGCCGAAGCGATCATTGAGGGTGCAAGCCCCTTCACACAACCTGTCTTGCGGACAGACCCGGCCACACACTTCCGGCAGGCTGTTGGTCTGGTGGGCGAGCTCCACGGCTTCCAGAATGCGCCCCTCTTTGGCCAGTTTTAGCCAGTTGGGAATGTAGTTGTGGACCGGACACTTCCACTCGCAATAGGGGTTGCCGCACTCCAGGCAACGGTCAGATTGCATCTGCACCTGGGCCTGGTTGAAGGGTTCGTAGATCTCGACAAACTGGATCTTGCGGATCTTGAGCGGCTTCTTGGGCGGGTCGACCCGCTGGACATCGATAAACTGAAATACGTTCTGGCTCATAGGGTTCCCTCCTTATTGCGCCTGGATTCTGAGTTCTGCACTGGAACGGCTGGTGTGGCCCAACAGCGATTTGACGTCGCTGGATTTGGGCTTGATCAGCTTGAACATGGGCACAAAGGCATCGAAGTTGGCCAGGATCTCTTCGGCGCGCGAACTGCCGGTTTCATTGAGGTGTTCGGTGATGATGCCGCGCAGGTGCTCCTGATGAATAGCGAGACTCGCCACCTCCAGCAACTCGACCAGCTCGGGGTTGGTGCGTTTAGCGAAGTTGCCGCACTCATCGAGCACGTAGGCAAAGCCGCCGGTCATGCCTGCCGCGAAGTTGACGCCGGTCGTGCCGAGAATGGTGACTATGCCACCGGTCATGTATTCACAACCGTTGTCGCCAATCCCCTCGACCACCGCCAGCGCGCCGGAGTTACGCACCGCAAAACGCTCGCCAGCGGTACCTGCGGCGTAGAGTTTGCCGCCGGTGGCGCCGTAGAGGCAGGTGTTGCCGATGATGGCCGCCTCATGGGATTTGAAGGCCACGCCGACATGGGGTTTGACCACTAGCTTGCCGCCGGTCATCCCTTTGCCCACGTAGTCGTTGGCATCACCCGTAAGGATCATCTCAAGGCCACCCGCATTCCAGACGCCAAAGCTCTGGCCTGCGGTGCCGTTGAAGTGCACCTTGACCGGATCTGCGGCCATCCCCTGATTACCGTGACGCTTGACGATCTCGCCAGAGAGGCGCGCACCCACCGAGCGGTCGGTGTTGCGGATGTCGTAACGGAACTCGCCACCGCTTGAGGTTTCCACTGCTTCCAGCAGATCGTCCACCATCTGCAGGTTGAGCGGCCCCTTATCGAAGGTGGGGTTGTGCTGCTGGCTGAACAGGCTGGAGCCTGCCGGTGCGATGGGTCTGGCCAGAATGCCCCCGAGATCCAGCTTGGCCTGACGGGCGGTGAGGCCGGGCAGGGCCTCAAGCAGATCGGTGCGGCCAATCAGATCGGTCAGCTGGGTGACGCCCAGCTGGGCCATCAGTTCACGGGTCTCTTGTGCGATGAACTTGAAGTAGTTCATCACCATCTCCGGCAGGCCGGTGAAGTGTTCGCGGCGCAGCTTCTCATCCTGAGTGGCAACGCCGGTGGCGCAGTTGTTGAGGTGGCAGATCCGCAAGTATTTGCAGCCGAGTGCCACCATGGGGCCGGTGCCAAAGCCGAAGCTCTCGGCGCCGAGAATGGCCGCCTTGATGATATCGAGGCCGGTCTTGAGACCGCCATCCACTTGCAGCCGTACCTTGTGGCGCAGGCCGTTGGCGACCAGCGCCTGTTGGGTTTCAGCCAGACCCAGCTCCCACGGGGAACCGGCATATTTGACCGAGGTGAGGGGGCTCGCGCCAGTGCCGCCGTCATAACCGGAGATGGTGATGAAGTCGGCATAGGCTTTGGCGACGCCGCAGGCGATGGTGCCCACGCCGGGCTCGGAGACCAGTTTCACCGACACCAGACAGCTCGGGTTGATCTGCTTGATGTCAAAAATAAGCTGGGCCAGATCCTCGATGGAGTAGATATCGTGGTGCGGCGGTGGGGAGATCAGGGTCACGCCGGGCACGGAGTAGCGCAGCTTGGCGATCTGGGCGGTCACCTTGTCGCCGGGCAGCTGGCCACCTTCGCCGGGCTTGGCGCCCTGAGCCACCTTGATCTGCACCACATCGGCGTTCATCAGATAGTGAGGGGTGACGCCAAAGCGACCGGATGCCACCTGCTTGATGCGGGAGTTCTTCTCGGTGCCAAAGCGCTTGGGATCCTCGCCACCTTCACCAGAGTTGCTCTTGCCGCCGAGGCGGTTCATGGCAATGGCCAGCGCTTCGTGGGCCTCTGGCCCCAAGGCGCCGATTGACATGGCGGCGGAGTCGAAGCGGGGGAAGAGGTCCTCGGCAGATTCCACTGCACTCACGTCCACCGGATGGTCGACTTTTTTCAACGCCAGCAGATCACGCAAGGTCGAGACCGGGCGTTCATTGACCAGCCGGGCGTATTCGAGGTAATCGGCGTAGTTGCCAGAGCGCACTGCGGCTTGCAGGGTTTGCACCACATCCGGGTTGTAGGTGTGGTACTCGCCGCCGTGGACGAATTTGAGCAGGCCGCCGTGACTGAGGGGCTTGCGTTGCAACCAGGCCTGACGGGCCAGATTGTGCTGATCTTGCTGGATGTCGCTGAAATCGGCCCCTTGAATGCGGCTCGATACCCCACGGAAACAGATCTCAACCACCGACTGGGCAAGCCCCACAGCTTCAAACAGCTGTGAGCAGCGATAGCTGGCCACGGTACTGATGCCCATTTTGGACATCACCTTGTAGAGGCCTTTATTGATGCCGTTACGGTAGTTGACCATCGCCTGACGCAAGGTCATCTTCAGCACCCCTTCTTCAACCTGCTTGGCCAGGGTTTCATAGGCCAGATAGGGGTAGACGGCAGTGGCGCCAAAGCCCAGCAGTACCGAGAAGTGGTGCGGGTCGCGGCAACTGGCGGTCTCTACCAGAATGTTGGCGTCACAGCGCAGGTTGTTATCAACCAGAGTGCGTTGCACCGCGCCCACCGCCATGGCGGCCGGGATCGGCAGGGTGTCGGCGCTGATATCGCGATCTGACAGCACCAGCAGCACTGTGCCACTCTTGGCGGCGGTTTTAGCCAGCTCGCAGATGCGAATGATGGCCGCTTCCAGCCCCTCTTCGGGCTTGAAGTTGAGACTGATCACCTGATGGCGATAGTATTCCCCTTCCAGCGCCAGCAGCTGATGGAAGTCGGAATAGAGCAGGATTGGCGACTGGAACAGCACCCGGTGGGCGTGGCCGAAGGTCTCGTTGAAGACGTTCTGCTCGCGACCGATACAGGTGGCCAGCGACATCACGTGGTTCTCCCGCAGCGGATCGATAGGTGGGTTGGTCACCTGGGCGAACATCTGGCGGAAGTAGTCATACAGGGTCCGTTGACCGGACGAGAGCACCGCCATCGGGGTGTCATCCCCCATGGAACCGACCGCTTCCTGACCGTTCTCAGCCAGGACCCGAATGATCTGATCCAGCTCTTCGAAGGAGTAGCCGAACAGCTTCTGATAGGTTTTCAGCTGGTCATCGGCAAACTCGCGGCTGCCGGTCTGGTTGTCATCCATCTGCTCGAATGGCACCAGTCGGGTGCAGTGCTTGTCCATCCACTGCTTGTAGGTGTGGCGGCTCTTGAGATCGTCGTCGATCTCGAAGCTGGTCCACACCTTGCCGTTGTGGGTATCCACCACGAACAGCTCGCCCGGGCCGACCCGGCCTTTCTCCAGCACTTCATCCGGGGTGTAGTCCCAGGTGCCGACCTCGGAGGCCAGGGTGATGAACTTGTCCTTGGTGATGACGTAGCGGGCCGGACGCAGGCCGTTGCGATCCAGTGCGCAGGTGGCGTAACGGCCGTCGGTCATCACGATACCGGCAGGGCCGTCCCACGGCTCCATGTGCATGGAGTTGAAGTCATAGAAGGCGCGCAGGTCGTCATCCATGTTCGGGTGCTTTTGCCATGCAGGCGGGATCAACAGGCGCATGGCGCGGAACAGGTCCATGCCACCGGCGAGGAACAAGTCCAGCATGTTGTCGAGACTGGAGGAGTCGGAGCCGGTGGTGTTGACGAAGGGGGCTGCGTCTTGCAGATCCGGAATGAGCGGGGTGGCAAACTTGTAGCTGCGCGCCTTGGCCCACTGGCGGTTACCGGCGATGGTGTTGATCTCGCCGTTGTGGGCCAGATAGCGGAACGGCTGGGCCAGTGGCCAGCGCGGGCTGGTGTTGGTGGAGAAGCGCTGGTGGAACACGCAGATCGCTGCCTGCATGCGAATGTCGGCCAAATCGAGATAAAAGCGTGGCAGATCCACCGGCATGCACAGCCCTTTATAGACGGTGACCAGGTTGGAGAGACTGACCACATAGAAGTAGTCATCGTTGATGCGCTTTTCGATACGGCGACGCACGATATAGAGGCGCCGCTCCAGATCCTGTTCAACCCAGCCGGGAGGCGCGTTGACAAAGACCTGTTCAATACTGGGCAGGGAGGCTTTGGCGATAGGGCCGAGCACATTGGTATCGACGGGCACTTTGCGCCAGCCGACCAGACTCAGGGTCTCCTTTTCCAGCTCTTCGTCGATGATGTCGCGAGTCTGCTGGGCCAGGACCGGGTCGGGGTTGAGAAACAGCATGCCAACCGCGTATTTGCGGCCAAGGTGCCATCCTTTCTCCTCGGCGACCGCTCTATAAAAGCTGTCGGGTTTTTGCAGCAGCAGACCGCAGCCATCGCCGGTCTTGCCATCGGCGGAGATCCCGCCGCGGTGTTGCATGCGAGCCAATGCTGACATCGCGAGACGGACAAGTTTGTGGCTGGCTTCCCCTTCCATGTGGGCCAACAGGCCGAAGCCACAGTTATCCCTCTCCAGCTTTGGATCATATAGTGACATTGCATTTCTCCCTTGCTCGGCCTTCCATCGCACAGCCATCAACTGACTGCATAAATTGCGATTGGCTCTTGTGGTTCCGTCTGCCTGACGTGGCGAATCTCCAAACTAATGGGATTTTCTGACGAGGTCAATCGCAGGTCAGGTTTGTCTCGATGGTTACATTCTCATAACAAAATGTCGAAGTAGAGGGGGTAATTGGCTGGAATGGTGCGATTAATCTGCTGAATATGATGTTTGTGGTGAAATATGTTGTCATTGGGGAGTTCAATGGTGCGCTTATCGACCGAGGGTGAATGTAGTAATTTTACCAACCCGGCTTGGTCGACAGCGGAGGTGATCACATTTTCAATATTGCAGGCTTGCAATTGTGTGTTGTCCGGTCTCTTTGGATTTTTCATTGTTCAACAGTGAGTTATCAGGTCTCATTTTCATATTGGCGTTTCTTGCCGGGGCGGGCCAAAAGCGGCATAACTCAATCTTTTGCGCTTTTTCTCGATATTTATTCAAAATTGACCGGATATTTATATGTTTACCCTCTCCGCTAGCTTGATCCAGCTCAGCGCCTGTTTTGCGCAAGCTCGTACAATGGCGCTCCTTTAGCGGAGGTGCCATGCAGTTACACGAACTCGTCAATACATTCGGTCAAGATCTCAAGCAGCGTCACGGTCAGAAGATCCACAAACTCTCCATCCATGGTGCCTTCACCTGCCCGAATCGGGACGGCACCCTGGGCCGCGGTGGCTGCACCTTCTGTAATGTCTCCTCTTTTGCCGACGAGTCGGCCCAGCAGCTCTCCGTGGTGCAACAACTGTTGGCTCGCCGCGATGAAGTGACCCGCGCCAAGCGCTATCTCGCCTACTTTCAGGCCTATACCAGCACCTATGCCGAGGTCGAATATCTGCAGCGCATGTATGAAGAGGCGCTGTCGGTGAGCGATATGGTGGGGCTCTGTGTGGGCACCCGTCCCGATTGCGTGCCGGATGCGGTGCTGGATCTGCTGGCGGGCTATCAGGAGCGGGGTTACGAGGTGTGGCTGGAGCTGGGACTGCAAAGTGCCAATGACAAGACCCTGCAACGGATCAATCGGGGTCACGGTTATGTCGCTTATGTGGATGCGGTGGCCAGAGCCCACCAGCGCGGCATCAAGGTATGCGCCCATCTGATCGTCGGCCTGCCGGGCGAGGTGCCGATGGATAGCCTGGATACCCTGCATCGCATCGTGGAAACCGGTGTCGAGGGGATCAAGCTCCATCCGCTTCATGTGGTTGAGGGCAGCACTCTAGGCAAGGCGTGGCAGGCTGGGCGACTTGAGGTATTGACGCTGGAGCAGTATGTGGAAGCGGCAGTCGCCATGATCCAGCACACGCCGCCCGAGGTGGTTTATCACCGCATATCGGCATCGGCGCGTCGGCCAACGCTGCTGGAGCCCGTTTGGTGTGAAAATCGCTGGACTGCGATGGCGGATATTGCCAAAGCGTTGGTCTTGAGTGGCCCACAAGGGCATGCGCTGGGCAGACCCTTCATACTTCCTGACCTATAATTGAGTGCGACGTTATTATTTTCACCTAAAACATAGGGTTATATAAAAAAGTACATACCATAAACTATAGTTTTGGGGGGTTCCGGTTGATATAGTAATGCACACTTAATGGACATCTAATTGACATCGTTATCCATTAAGTTCGACACACTCCCGCAAGGCAGTGATAGCATGGAGCCAATCAGGCCATTTTTATCAGAATTCGGCCATTTCGTTACCAGCGCCCTGCAGTAATTTATGGAGGCATGTTTGCTGACAGGTTGATGCCGTGCCAGCACATCAGGAGATGTGTGATTTGGTGTGTTAGTCGCGCGAGCAGGAAAATACGTGCGGTTCATTTTCGTCTTGATCCCATTTATGCAGTGACAGGATGCTATGCAAGCAGAAACAAGTCGTATCGATGAACTATTAGAGTGCCTGGTCTTCTTGACCCGCTTTTATGGTGTGCCCAACAGTCAGGATGCCCTGACGACCGGGTTGCCTCTGGTCTCTGGCCGTCTGACGACGGCGCTGTTTTGCCGCGCGGCTGAACGGGGTGGCTTATCTGCCCGTGAAGTGATCCAGCCGTTGGCTGATATATCACCCTTGTTGCTGCCCTGCGTATTGCAGATGCGCAGCGGTGGTGCCTGTATTCTGCTGGAGTGGAACGAGGATCGTAGCCAGGGGAAAGTGATTTTTCCTCAGGCTGGGGATGCCGCCCAATGGCTATCGACGGCTCAGCTTGGTGATGAGTATCTGGGTCGTCTCTTCTATGTGAAGAAGCAGTTCAAATTTGACGAACGCTCACCCAAGGTGCTGGAAACTCGCGATGGTCACTGGTTCTGGAGCACCCTGTTCGAATCACGGGGTATTTATCGCGATGTGCTGATTGCCTCGATCCTCATTAATCTGTTTGCGGTCGCCAGCCCGCTGTTCACCATGAATGTCTATGACAAGATCGTGCCCAATCTGGCGTTTGAGTCGCTGTGGGTGCTGGCTGCGGGGGCCATGGTTGTTTTTACCTTCGATTTTGTGATGCGTCAGTTACGCAGTTACTTCATCGACATTGCTGGTAAAAAATCCGATGTGCTGTTGTCGGCCAAGATCTTTGCCAAGGTGATGGGCATGCGGATGGAGTCGCGCCCAGCCTCCACCGGTGCTTTCGCCAAGCATTTACAAGAGTTTGAGTCGGTGCGGGAGTTTTTCACTTCCGCCACCGTATCGACCCTTATCGATCTGCCCTTCGCGGTGTTCTTCCTCTTTATTATCTGGTTATTTGCCGGCGTGATGGTGGTGGTGCCTATTGTGGCCATGCTGATCCTGGTTGCCTACAGCTTCTATATTCAAGGGGCGCTCAAGCAATCCATCGAAGAGGGCTCGCGCCTTGCATCCCAGAAAAATGCCAACCTGATTGAAAGTATTTCCGGGTTGGAAACCGTCAAAATCTTCGGTGCCGAGAGCATGTTCCAGCATCGTTGGGAGCAGGCGGTATCCCATATTTCCACTTGGGGTGTACAGACTCGTCGCATTACCAACTCCATGTCTTCACTGGCCAGCTATATCCAGCAGGTGGTAACGGTCGGACTGGTCATTGTGGGTGTCTACCAGATATCTGAAGGTTTGGTCACCATGGGCGGCATGATCGCCGCCGTGATGCTGGCGAGCCGGGCAATTGCGCCTATGGTGCAACTCTCGGTGCTGTCGACACGCTATAACCAGGCCAAGTCTGCGCTGGATATTCTGGAAAAGATCATGCAAACCCCGGGTGAGCAGGAAGAGGGCAAGCAATATATCCATCATCCGGTGATTGCCGGTCGGATCGAATTCGAGAATGTCTCGTTCAAATATCCGGGCATGGAAACCAGCACGCTGCACAATATCAATTTACGCATTCAGCCAGGTGAGAAGGTGGCCATTATCGGCCGGATCGGGGCAGGTAAAACCACCCTGGAGAAACTGCTGATGGGTTTGTATCGACCCACCGATGGTTCGGTACGAATTGATGGATTTGAGCTGGATCAGCTGCCCTCGTCGGTGATCCGTCGCAATATTGGCTGTGTCCCTCAGGATGTCATCCTGTTCTTCGGCTCGGTGCGCGACAACATTATGTTGGGTAACCCGCTGGTGGATGATGCTCGGGTCTTGCGCGCCGCCAAACGGGCCGGTGTGACCAACTTTACCAACCGGGATCCCAATGGCCTTGATCGGCAGATTGGCGAAGGCGGGCGTCAGCTTTCCGGTGGTCAGCGTCAGGCGATCCTGCTGGCGCGGGCCCTGCTCAATGATCCCCCCATTCTGGTGATGGACGAACCCACCTCCAATATGGACAACCAGTCCGAGTTGCAGGTCAAACAGGAGATGGCCAGACTGGGGCCGGAAACCACCCTGATCCTGATCACTCACAAGACCTCCATGCTGGATGTGGCATCCCGGGTGATTGTTATCGAGCAAGGGCAGATAGTGGCAGATGGCCCCAAAGATGTGGTGTTGCAACAGTTGAAAGAAGGCAAAGTACGCGTGCAGGAGGTATCCCATGGTTAAGGGATTCTCCGGCTGGTTCAACCGGTCTAAAAAGACGCAGTCTGACGAAGTTTTACCCGCACCTGAGCACCTGGAGTTTGTCGATGACGGAGCCGCCGCTGTGTTGCTCAGCACACCGACCAGTGCCCGTATCTTGTTGTGGTGTTGCTTCTTGTTTTTTGTGAGTGCCATTGTCTGGGCTGCATGGGCAGAGCTGGATGAAGTCACCGTGGGGCAAGGCAAGGTAATGCCTTCCCGGCAATTACAGGTAATCCAGAACCTGGAGGGGGGGATAGTCAAAGAGATCTTTGTCAAAGAGGGTGACATCGTAGAAAAAGGGCAGGCATTGCTGCGTATCGATGATACCCGTTTTCGCTCAGATTTTCGGGAACGTGAGCAGGAGCTGGTGACCCTGAAAGGCGATATCGCCCGGCTGCGGGCCGAGATGGCCAGTGTCGAGGTAAAAAATGAGCCGGCACTGGGTTGGCGTGAGCAAGTGGTCATCTCTGAGGCGCCCATCCAGTTCCCTGATGGCTATGAAACGATTTTCGCTGAATATGCCAACCGTGAGCGCTCTGTCCAAAAAGATCGCCTCAATAACTTGAAGAACCAGCTCTATATATTGGGGCAGCAAATCGAGCAGAAAGAGCAGGAACTGATAGAGTTGAATGCCAAAATACGCACCGTGAACCGCAGCGTGGATTTGGCCAGACAAGAGCTCAATATCAGTCGCCCGCTGGCTAAAGAAGGGATTGTGCCACAGGTTGAATTGATCAAACTGGAGCGTCAGGTCAACGAGATGCAAGGGGAGCTGGAGAGTAACCGGCTGATTATTCCAAAACTCAACTCGGTATTGCGGGAGTCTATATCAAAGCGTAATGACATCGCGCTAACCTTCCGGGCTGATTCACAAACTGAGCTTAATGAGAAGCAGGGCCGACTTGGCCAGCTGTCCGAAGGGCAGGTCGGTTTGCAAGACCGGGTTGATCGTACCAGTGTGATTGCGCCGCTCAAAGGCACCATCAAAAAGCTCAAGATCAATACCCTGGGCGGTGTAGTGCAACCGGGTATGGATTTGATGGAGATAGTGCCGCTGGAAGATACCTTGCTAGTGGAAGCAAAAGTGTCGCCAAAAGATATCGCCTTCCTGCGGCCCGGGCTGGACGCTATCGTCAAGATTACTGCCTATGACTTTACAATCTATGGAGGATTGCATGGCAAGGTTGAACAGATAAGTGCGGACTCGATCCAGGATGAGGAGGGGAACTCCTTTTATCTGGTTCGAGTACGTACCGACAAGAGTTACTTGGGCGATGAGCTTAACGCACTTCCCATCATCCCCGGTATGTTAGCCAGTGCGGATATTATTACTGGTAAAAAAAGTGTCCTAGACTATTTGCTGAAACCCATATTAAGGGCAAAACAGTCGGCACTGAGAGAACGATAAGCCAACAATCTAAAACAATACATGACTGGAGATAACATGAAAAAAACGATTGTTGCCATGCTGATCAGTGGCATCACCTTACTCCCCGGTTTGGGTCAGGCCCAGACGCTGGAGGAGTCGGTAGGACATACGCTTGCGACACATCCCAAGATCAAGGAAGCGTTCGATTTGTATCAGGCACGCCTCTATCAGCATGATGGTGCCAAGGGTGGCTACTACCCCACCATCGATCTGCGCGGTGGCGTAGGTTATGAAAAGACTGACAGCCCTTCTACCCGAGCTCCTGGTTTCAAGGGGGATGATTCACTTACGCGTAAAGAAGCTGGACTGAGTCTGCGCCAAATGTTGTTTGATGGCTTTGATGTCAGCAACAACGTATCCAGAACAGAAGCAGAAGCCAATGCCCAGCGTCTGGCGATGATCTCTGAAGCGGAAAACACCGCGCTGCGTGTCTCAGAGGTGTATCTCAACATGCTGCGTCAGCAGGAGATCCTGGAGCTATCCAAGCAGAATCTGGAAACCCACGAGCAGATCCGCAGTGACATTCGCAAGCGGACCGACTCTGGCTTGGGATCGACGGCTGACCAGACCCAGATTGATGGCCGTGTTGCCCGCGCCTATTCAAACCAGGCTGCTGCGGAGAACAATTATCGCGATGCAGAAAGTGAATTTATCCGTGTCGTGAATGAGGTGCCAAAAGATTTGGTACAGCCGGTTCCCAACGCCGAGGTGATTCCGGCCAGTCTGGAGACAGCGCTGAAAACCGCGACCGAAGTTCATCCGACCCTGCTCTCTTCACTGCAGGATATCGAAGCGGCCAAGTATCAGCATGAAGGTGCCAAGTCCGGTTTCTACCCCAATGTGACATTTGAAGTGGATCAGAACTGGAATGAGGATATCGATGCGGTTAAAGGTCGTAACGATGACCTGACCGCCATGGTGCGGATGCGTTACAACCTGTTCCGCGGTGGTTCTGACGTGGCAGAGAGCAACGCTACATCGGCGCTCTATTCCCAGGCGAAAGACATTCATCTGAATGCATTCCGCCAAGTGGAAGAGGGCACGCGTTTGGCATGGAACGCCAAAGAGTCGCTGACCAAGCAGAAGACCTTCTTGAAAGAGCACGTCGACGCCAGCTATGACACAGTGCAGGCCTATAAAAAGCAATTTGGTTTGGGCCAACGGACTTTGCTGGATGTGTTGAACACCGAGAACGAACTGTTTGAAGCGCGTCGTAGCTATATTACTGCCGAATATGACGCGCTGCTGGCGGACTATCGCATTCTCAATGCGACAGGTAGCCTGCTCAATGCCTTTAGCGTCAAGCAGCCCGCTGAATGGCAAGCCAAGAAGTAACGGTTCGCTATTGATCCCGCAGGGATGATGACCGCACCAAGGTGACTGTGTATTGCAGTCACCTTGTTTGGCAAATACAAGTGGTTGTCCGGTTTCAGGAGTGCGCAGCAACAATGCAGCAGGCAACGGATGTGACACTTCAGCCTGGAGAGGGTTACCGGTTTCCTTTGATCTTCAGCAGATGGAAACTGTTATGCCTGCGCGTTTTGCGCCACTCGTTATGGGTTTTGCTGCTACCCGTTTCGCTGTTGCTCTGTGCCAGTCAACCTTTGCCACCGGAAGATCTCAACTTGATCAAACGGGCTGAGCAGACCTATGGTGCACGAGCGGGCAAGCGGGTAACCAGTTGGCGGATGCTGGTTATGGAGACGAAGGGAAGGGCTCTTAGCGAGGCGAAAAAACTCGAGCGAGTGAATAACTTTTTTAATCAGATGCGCTTTATTGATGACATCAAGTTGTGGCGCAAGAAGGATTATTGGGCCACGCCACTTGAGTTTCTGGGGGCGGCCGGGGGAGATTGCGAGGATTTTAGTATTGCTAAATATTCCACGCTGCTTGAACTTGGGATCCCGGATGAAAAAATGCGGATGGTGTATGTCAAAGCGCTTGATTACAACCAGTTTCACATGGTGGTTGCCTATTACGAGACACCATCCTCCGTACCGGTTATTTTGGATAATTTGATTGGCTCGATTAGACCCGCCACACAACGACGGGATCTGTTACCTATTTATAGCTTTAACGGTAGTCACTTGTGGTTGATGAAGGCGAAAGGCCAAGGGGAACTGGCTGGTCAATCATCGCGCTTGGGATTATGGAATGATTTACGCAATCGCATGACCTCGGGGCGATTGGCTCGGCCAGCGGTGAATTTGGATGATTAACCTATGACGCTCTATCGACAGTTATTAGCCACCATGCTGCTGTTGTTTGGATTGCTCTTTGCGGCCACATACTGGGTGCAATTCAATTCAACCCGCACGTATCTGGCGCAGCAACAGCAAACAACGGTCATCAACACGGCCACCTCGCTGGGGCTGGCACTGACGCCATACCTGGAAAATGGTGACAAGGTTGCTGCCGAATCAGTGATCCAGGCCATCTTTGATGGTGGCTATTATCGACAGGTTCGCCTTGACCTACTCGCCTCCAAAGATGTCATTGAGTTGGAAAACACCAATAATATTCAGGGAGTACCGCAGTGGTTTATCAATTTGGGGCTGTTTCCTGAGGTATCCAATGAGTCAATTCTGACATCTGGCTGGTTGCAGCTTGGCAAATTAAAGGTGGTCGGCCACCCTGGTCAGGCTTATTACGAGTTATGGCGCGGAATGAGCGAACTGGCGAGCTGGTTTCTGATCGGTTTCTTGATCACCACCATTCTATTGATGAGAGCACTCAACTATTTGCTTAAACCGCTTAAACACATCTGTCAGCAAGCGGTCGAGATCGAGTTGCATCATTTTGGTCACGCCATACCTGAGCCGAAAACCCATGAATTGAAACAGGTGGTTCAGGCTATAAATACCCTCTCAAGCAAGTTGGCATTGCAGTTCAAAGAGCAAGCCGATGAGGCTGAAAAATTGCGTGAGCGGGTGTATGTAGATGCGGTATCTGGTCTTGGCAATCGCGCCTATTTTGTCGGTCAGGTCAATGCCTGGATTGCAGAAGCAGGACAGGGGGGCGTCATGTTGATTGCGGTAGACATGCTTGATGACATCTACCGTGATGAGGGCTTTGCAGCCCGTGACAATATGGTTAAATCCATCGCACAAGCCTTGAAAGAACAACTGCAAGGGTGGGATGGCGCTGCGTTGGCACGGATTTCGGCAACGGAATATGCGCTGCTCTGCCCAACGGATGACCTCTCTCAACTCAAAGAACTGGCAGAGGTGATTAATAGCCGCATCGCCGATCTGGTGGTGAACCCGATGGGTGAGGGGGATGCGCTTTCCGTCATCGGTATTGCCGGACGTGACGGCAACGATGATCTATCAGCCTTGTTGACCAAGGCCGATAATGCGCTTGGCAAAGCGCGCAATGAACGCCGTGGTGCTGTTGTGATGGAAGGGGGCGCCGAACAAGGTTTGATGGGACGTTTGGCCTGGCGAGATCTGGTGCAAGATGCCATTTCACGGCAACTCTGGCGCTTCAAAGCCCAACCAGCTTGTCGGTTTGATAATGGTGCCAGGTTGCATGCCGAGCTGTTTGCCTCGATTTCTCGTGATGGCACAGATTATTTTGCCGGACAGTTCTTGCCTGCGATTGAACAGTTCAAGCTGGGTGGCGAGTTTGACCAGGCGGTCCTCGATGCGTGCGTTCCATTACTACAAAAGCAGTCTGATCTGGTGCTGGCGATCAACATCACTGCTGGCTCGCTCTGTTCGGATGAGTTTTTAACCTGGCTGACGCGCTATTTGGCCGAGCATGCCGAGTTGAAAGAGCGGCTGTTATTTGAAATACCTGAAGCCGCCATCATGAAGCATAAAGAGAATGTGACCGCGTTGGTGCACGCCTTGCAGGCGCATGGCTTCCAGTGGGGTGTTGATCACTTCGGTCGTCACTTCCACTCTTTGGGTTATCTGGAGGAGCTGGCACCGGCGTATGTCAAAGTTGACCACGGTTATACCAGCCAGGTTATGGAGCCGGGGGCAGATACCTCATTCCTGGCCGCGGTGTGCCGTGCGGCACATAATGCTGGGGTGACCACGATTGCGACCCGTGTGGAGGATCAGCGCCAAGTAGAGCTGCTCTCGAAGTTGCATATTGATGGTTATCAGGGGTTTGTTCATCCAGCCTTTCCCTTGTCTTGAACAATACAGTGTTAAAAATGGCCCCGAATGGGGTCATTTTTATATCTAAAAATTCTCTTTTCCCTCTTTCGATATAATGGAATTATAGCGGGTCTCTAATGGTGCTCAGCAAATGGTGTTGATTTTTATATTAAAAAAGCAACCCTTCTATTTTTTTCCCTCGTTCCGTTGAATTCCTACCGAATAGATACATTTTTGCAACGGATAAGAATGTCATCTCCTCCTACGGTCTAGGAATCAAGATCCGTCACGTTGGAGCAATGGATATGCGTACCCAAATCATCGACAAGTCAGTGGTTGTCTCAGCTATCGAAGGGAGTGTGGAAATTGTGCTGGCTGATGGAAGCAGCCGCCCTCTGCAAACAGGGGAGATCCTCCAGCCCGGTGCCAAGTTGACCATAGCGGATGATGCCAAGCTGGCGCTTTCCCCTTATGACGACACTCCCGCATCGGATGCTCCGGCGGGTTCCGAGTCTGTTGAGCCAGCTCAACCGCAAGTGGGCGCCAGCCCGGAAGGGGCTCCTTCAGATATTGCCGCATTGCAAGAATCGATTCTGCAGGGCGTTGACCCGACTCAAAACTTTGAAGCTTCTGCTGCCGGTGGTGCCCCTGCGGCCGGTGGTGGTGGCGGTATTGGTGGGGTTGCCGGAGCCAGTGGTAATGGTGGCTTCGTCACCATTGACCGCGTGGGAGATGCGACCATTGCCGAAGCCGGGTTTGATACCACTTACGATACAACGGCTGAAATTAATGCAAATCAGGCGGAAGATTTAATTCTGGATAATCAGCTTGAGGACCTTGGTGAAACTGTGATTACCCAGGAAGACACTATCGTCAGCGGTAATTTGTTGGACAACAGTACCAACCCTGATGGGCCAGCTGCTGCCACCATCGTTTCATTTGACTGGGGGATCAATATTGGTGTGCCTGCGGGAGTCCCCGCCACTATTACCGGTGTGGGCACGTTGATCATCAATCCGGATGGGAGCTATACCTTCACTCCGGCTCCTAACTATGATGGCGCCGTTCCCCCAGTGAACTATCAGGTGACTGATGGCCAGGACACAGTGACATCAACACTCGTTATCTCTATTACTCCGGTAGATGAAGAGGTAGAGCTTGCAGGACTTGATCTGGTTGGGGGTGAGGTACAAGTCAGCGATACCAATTTAGCGGATGGTTCGGCTCCCAACGCCGCAGCTTTGACTCAAAGTAGAGTGTTTACCTTCAATGCTCCTGACGGCGTCCAGAGTTTGACTTTGGGTGGCGTTACATTAATCACCAATGGCCAGTTAGGCGCATCGTTTCCACAGTCCATTATCAGCCCATTAGGAAATGCACTGACCATCACAGCGGTGACCTACAACCCGGTGACCGGTCAAGGGCAAGTCAGTTACAGCTATACCCTTGGCGATAATGAAGACCATACAAGACCCGTCAATGACACCTCCCTGAGCGAAAGCTTCAGCGTTGTACTGATCGATAGTGATGGTGATACGGCTAGCGATACCCTTGATGTCACCATTTTGGATGATGTCCCGGTGGTTGAGCTGGCAGATAGTCATGAGGAAAGTCTGCGGGTCGATGAGACCGTCCGCGGCGAGGGTGACGAGGACTCCGCGCCGGTCTGGGCGGGCCTGCTGGGCGCCGTACTGGGTTATGCCAGTGCCGATGCCAGTGCACTCTTCGACAGCGCTGATACCGGCAGCGACGGAGGTTCGATGGCCTTCAGCCTGACGGCCGCCGATGGCGAATCGCTGGAAGATGGCACGGCGTCGGGTGTGTACGACACGGAGACGGGTCAGCAGATCTACCTGTTTATCAACGAC
>NZ_NKWE01000030.1:0-30565 GCF_006243315.1 Aeromonas sobria | reverse complement strand
GCAGCCAGAAGCCATAACCTCTCGCCACCAGCGCCACCGCCCGCATTAGGACCCTGCCCTGCCCGCCCTCACTCTCGCCACTAAAAGAGAGCTTGAGCAGGAACAGGCCGATCAGCAGGTAGGGCACCAAAATCATCGAGGTCGAGATAAGCAGCAGGCTGGTGTAGCCCTTGCCAAGCAGCCACACCAGCAGCAGGCATACCTGCACCGTCACACTGGTGAGCCAGAGCGATGCGATGGGGGTGCCGCTGCGGTTCTGACGGCGGAAGATGGCGGGAAACGCACCGTGACGGGCCGCGCTGAACGGCACCTCGGCCGAGAACAGGGTCCAGCTCACGTAGGAGGCGAGCACCGAGACGATAAGGCCGACGCTGATCAGCAGCTTGCCCCAGGAGCCGGTCATCTGGGCCATCAGCCCTGCCATGGAGGGGTTGGGCAGGGCTGCCAGTTCGGGTCTGCTCAATATCCCCAGCGCCAGCACCGAGATAAGCACATAGAGTAGCAGGGCCAATACCACCCCCAGCACGGTGGCCGTGCCCACATCCCGCTTGTTTCTCGCCCGGGCCGACAGCACCGCCGCTCCCTCGATGCCGGTAAAGACCCAGAGGGTGATCAGCATGGTATTGCGCACCTGCTTGGAGACCGGCACCGCAAGGGTGCTGCCCTGCTGATCCGCCGCGAAGGTGACCGGGTCGAACCAGTAGCAGGCGAACAGGATAAACAGCAGCAGCGGCAGGCTCTTGGCCAGGGTCGCCACCAGATTGAACAGCGCCGCCTGCTGCACGCCGCGGGCCACCAGCAGGTGCACCGCCCAGAGGATGCAGGACTCGCCGACAAACGCCGCCAAGGTATTGCCGTCACCAAACCAGATCTGTTCCGGGGTATCGACAAAGCTACCCAGCGCCGCAAAGGCGATCACCAGATAGCCCACCACGCCGATGGTGGCGCAGAGCCAGTAGCCCCAGGCGGAGAAGAAACCCACCAGTTCGCCAAAACCGGCGCGGGCGTAGCTGTAGATGCCGCCGTCGAGATCGGGTCTGAGCCGCGACAGATAGAGAAAACTCATGGCGAGCGCCACTATGCCCACCCCGGTCACGCCCCAGCCGATCAACACGGCGCGTGCGCCCGCCACTTCGGCCATGTTCTGGGGCAGGCTGAAAATCCCCGCCCCCACCATGGAGCTGAACACCAGCGCGGTGAGGGACCAGAGCCCAATCTTGCTCTCTTTCATGGGGACTCCTTAGCGCAACCGGCTGCTCAGCGCCTGAATATGCTCAGGGCCGATGCCGCAGCAACCGCCGATCAAATTCGCGCCGGCCGCGCGCCAGCGCTCGGCCCAGCCAAGGTAATCCAGCGGCCCCAGATCGGCGCGGAGCTCATCCAGCCCGTCGTTGGCGGTGGCCTCTTTGGGTTGCGGCGGGAAGGCGTTGGCATAAGCACCGAGGCGAATGTCAGCACGGCCCAGCGCCTGCAATCGGGCGCGGGCAACCTCGAGGGCCCCCTCGATCACCTCGGGCTGACAGCAGTTGAACAGGATGGCATCGACTCCGGCCGCCACCAGCGCGGTAACGGCATCGGCCACCCGCTCGCCGGAACGCAGTAGCGGCTCGTTGCCCGGCGCCTCATCTTCCAGGGTGAAGGAGACCCAGAACGGCTTGCCATCTTCAGGCAGCAGCGCTTTCAGGGCCAGTGGCTCGGCAATCAGGCTCATGGTCTCGGCCAGCCAGATATCCACATGAGGTGACAGCGCCCGAATAAGCGGCGTGGCCAGCTCGCTCACCTTGTCCGCCTTGAACAGGTCGGCACGGTAAGAGCCAAACAGCGGCGGCAAGGAACCCGCCACCTGCACGGCGCCCTTCTGCGCGTCAACCACCTCGCGGGCCAGTTGACCAGCCAGCGCTGCCAGCCCCTCCCCTTCGGCAAAGAAACGTTCATCGCCGATATGAAACGGCACCAGCGCATAGCTGTTGGTGGTGATGACCCTGGCTCCGCTTGCCACATAAGCCTGATGCACTTCGCGCACCGTCTCTGGCGCCTCCATCAAGGCCAGCGCCGACCACTCGGGCTGACGAAACGGAGCCCCCCGCCGTGCCAGCTCGCGCCCCATGCCCCCATCCAGCACCCACAATTCCCTGGTTTCCATCTGTCGTGTCTCTTTGTTATGTGCGTTGTTTATTTGCGTATTTATCTGTTTGTCTTGTTGATCTGTGGTTTCGCGCTGAATCGCTGCAGATCGTCCAGCTTCATCCTGGTGAAGCACCTTTATAATTTAGCCATAAAAACATATAGATGTTTAGATGGCTAAAACAAGATAAAACAAAGCACCACTGGCGGCAATCAGTATCAACAGAAATCAGCATGCAAACGGCGAGGCAAACGCAGAAATGCAAGAGGCCACCCGAAGGTGGCCTCATCACTATCTTGATCCGCTGGCGGCTTAACGCCCGGCCAGTACTCGTTTGATCTGTTTGACCCAGTCGGAAACCCGCCCCTGCTGCGGCAAGCCACGCCAGATCTGCTCCCACTGGGCAGGACTGAGCGGGCGACCCAGCCTGCGCTGCACACCCGTGTAGAGGTAGTCATGAGCCGTCATGGCCGCATGCTCGGAGGTAAGGAATTTGGAGACAGGATCGGTCAGCCGCACATCCCGCATGCCGAGCAACGGATAGTCGTTGTGCACCGCGGCCAGCATGGTCTCGCGCATGGCGGACTCGATGTAACCACGGGCAAACAGCGCGGTCACCGACTCCAGCGAGCCCTGATCCGGGCCGTGGTACTCCTCGTCAAAGACCGGGCTTGGCTCGGCCATGCCGCTTTGCACCACCGCATCGGGATCCGGCTGCGGCACCACCACAGCAGGCTGGGGGGCAACCGGCTTGGCTGCCACTGTGGCTTTGCGCGGGGCACTCTGGCTACAGGCGCCCAGTGCCAGAGCGAGCGCGACACAGGCCAACGCACGGGAATGAGACTGCATCTTCATGACTCTTATGTTGCTCCTTTACGATTCCTGAGCTGGCTTCTCGGCCACCACCGGCTCGACCCGGGTAACCAGCAGCTGATCAATCTTGTAGCTGTCGATATCCACTACTTCAAACTTGTAACCGGCGTAGGTGACCGAGTCTGTGCGCTTGGGGATCTTGCGCAGCATAAACATAATAAAACCGGCGATGGTCTCGTAGTTCTGGCTTTCCGGGAATGCCTCTATATCGAACGATCGCATCACATCCGAGATCGGGGTTACCCCGTCCACCAGCCAGGAGTTTTCATCCCGCTGCACAATCTGCTCTTCCACCACGTGGGTCGCCCACTCGCCCATCACGGTACTCATCAGGTCGTTCATGGTGACAATCCCCACCACCAGCGCGTACTCGTTCATCACCACGGCAAAATCACCTCTGTGATTTTTGAAGTACTCCATCGCCTCGTAGAGGTTCAGGGTGTCGGGGATGATGATGACGTTCTGCACCAGGTTGCCGCCGATCAGATCGATGCTCTGGCCACTGATGACGCGGATCAGCAGCTCTTTGGCGTCGACAAAGCCCTTGATGCTGTCGAGGTTGTGGTCACAGACCAGAAACTTGTTGTGGGGATGCTCGGCAATCTTGGCCTTGATGCTCTCTTCGCCCTCTTGCAGGGTGAAGTAGATCAGGCTCTCACGGGCCGTCATGGCGGAGGTCACGCCAAGGGACTGCAGCTCGAACACGTTCTCGATCAGCTGATGCTCCTCGCGCTGGATAACCCCAGCCTCGGCACCGGCATCCATCACCGCATAGATATCATCGGAGGTGATCTCGTCGTTGCGGATCATGGAGACCCGCAGCAGGCGGAACAGCCCGTTCGCCATGCCGTTGAAGAACCACACCAGCGGCATCAGCAGGGTCACGCACAGCAGCATGGGGCGTACCACCACCACGGCAACCCGCTCCGGCATACTCATGGCAAGGCGCTTGGGCATCAGGTCGGCGATCAGGATAAACAGGCTGGTAACGACGACGAAAGAGACGACCGAGCTTATCTCGGAGAGCCAGGGGCCTTGATAGAAGCGAGCGACAAACAGCTTGATAGCGGGGTTCAGGGCTGATTCGCCCAGAATACCGCCCAAAATGGCGACAGTATTGAGGCCAATCTGTACCACGGTAAAAAAGTTGCCCGGCTGGGCTTGCAGCGCCAGCACCTTTTCGGCCTGGCGATTACCTTCGTCCGCCATTACCTGCAACTTGATCTTGCGAGAGGCGGCGAGAGAGATCTCGGAGAGGGAGAAAAACACACTACCGCCAACCAGCAGCATTAAAAAAAACACACTATCGGCAAAACTCATGATGAACCTATTGCTACACCCGCCTTAGCACAAGACGGTAAACTGGGCCTGGGAGACCAGACCGTGAGCCCATCCGGGACCCACACAGGGGCGCTATTCTACCAGAAAACAGCGTATTGGGTGCTTTATCTTACTCTGTGGACAGGTGCAACAAAAAAAGGCGCTTGGCGCGCCTTTTTATTCACTTCAGCTTAGTCCTTACCCAACAGGGCACCCAAGTCATCCCCCTTGGTATGACGCACATCCTTGCCTTTCACGTAGTAAACGATGTATTCGCAGATATGTTGGCAACGATCGCCGACCCGCTCGATGGCCCGTGCCGCCCACAGTACGTTGAGAACCTGAGGGATGGTGCGGGGATCTTCCATCATATAGGTCATCAGTTCACGAATGATCGATTCGTACTCCCGATCAACCTTGTCATCTTCCTTGTAGACCGCCAGTGCCGCATCCAGATCCATGCGGGCGAAGGCGTCGAGCACATCATGCAGCATCTTGATGGTACGACGGCCCATGTTCTCCAAAGAGACCAAGGGTGGCTGGGGCTTGTTGGCGTTATCGGTCAGCATGCGGGCAATTTTGTCAGCCACATCGCCGATCCGCTCCAGATCTGTGATGGTTTTGATGATCGCCATCACCAGCCGCAGGTCGGAGGCGGTCGGTTGACGCTTGGCGATGATGCGGGTGCACTCCTCGTCGATCGCCACTTCCATCGCATTGACCGCATGGTCTTTGGCTACGATTTTGCGCGCTGCATCGAGATCTTGGTCGTGGATGGCGGCGATGGCATCGGTGAGTTGTTGCTCTACCAGCCCTCCCATCACCAACACCTGATTGCGCACGCTCTCTAGCTCGGCATTGAACTGACCGGAGATGTGTTTATTGAGGTTCATATTGTCCATACAAATAATCCTTGATGCTCCGATTATGCCTTAGCCGTTGAACTGGCTGGTAATCTGTTTATTGATGCTCATGTTACGGATACCCCTCATTACGCCACCTGTGACTTAGCCGTAACGACCGGTGATGTAATCTTCGGTCTTTTTCTTGGCCGGGGTAGTAAAAATGGTGTTGGTATTCGAGTACTCGATAAGCTCGCCCATATACATAAAGGCGGTCTGATCCGACACCCGTGCCGCCTGCTGCATGTTGTGGGTCACGATCACCACGGTGAACTGGCTTTTCAACTCGTTGATCAGCTCCTCGATGGTGAGGGTTGAAATCGGGTCAAGTGCCGAGGTCGGCTCATCAAGTAACAACACTTCCGGCTCGATGGCGATGGCGCGGGCAATCACCAGACGCTGCTGCTGACCACCAGAAAGACCAAAGGCGTTGTCGTGCAGACGATCCTTTACCTCCTCCCACAAGGCTGCGCCGCGCAACGAACGCTCGGCGGCTTCATCCAGCGTACGGCGATCGTTGATCCCTTGCAGGCGCAAGCCATAGACCACGTTCTCATAGATGGACTTGGGGAACGGGTTGGGGCGCTGGAACACCATGCCCACCTGACGACGCAGGGCAGATACATCCACGCTCTTGTCATAGATGTTGTGACCATGCAGTTGAATTTCCCCTTCGATGCGGCAGATATCCACCAGATCATTCATCCGGTTGATGCAGCGCAGCAGGGTCGATTTGCCACAACCGGATGGCCCGATAAAGGCGGTTACCTGGCCTTTGGGGATCTTCATGTTGACGTTGAACAGCGCCTGCTTGTTGCCGTAGTACAGGTTGAGATCCTTCACCTCCAGCGCGGTCTGCTGCGGGCTCAGGTTAAGCAAGTCCAGTGCGGTGTGCTGGGTGGCGGTGGTCGTTACGTTGATCATCTGTTACCTCAAATCAGTCTGGGGTGGCTGGCACAGCTCGATGCCAACGACCTGAATACCTACTTGGTAACGATGGCGGCAGGCACATTTGCCGCCAATCGATTACCGCTATATCAATCTGGGGTGGCTGGATTAATGCTCCAGCGACCGGAATTTTTCACGCAGATGGTTACGAATACCGATAGCCGTCAAGTTCAGGCCAACGATCACCGTCACCAGCAGGAAGGAAGTGGCATACACCAGCGGCCGCGCAGCTTCGACGTTGGGGCTCTGGAATCCGACATCATAGATGTGGAAGCCAAGGTGCATGAACTTACGCTCCACATGCAGGTACGGGAAGTTGCCATCCATCGGCAGGGTCGGCGCCAGTTTCACCACACCGACCAGCATCAAGGGTGCAACTTCTCCCGCCGCACGGGCAATCGCCAGGATAAGGCCGGTCATGATGGCCGGGCTCGCCATTGGCAACACGATACGCCACAGGGTCTCGGCCTGGGTGGCACCGAGCGCCAGTGACCCCTGACGAATGGTACTGGGAATACGGGACAGTCCCTCTTCAGTGGAGACAATCACCACCGGCAGGGTCAGGATCGCCAGGGTCAGTGCCGACCAGATAACGCCGGGTGAACCAAAGGTCGGGCTCGGCAGCGCTTCCGGGTAGAACAGCTGATCCAGTGAACCACCTAGCGTGTAGACAAAGAAACCCAGACCAAACACGCCGTAAACGATGGAGGGCACCCCCGCCAGGTTAATCACCGCGATCCGGATAATCTTGGTCAAACTGTTCTTGCCCGCGTACTCGTGCAGGTAGACCGCAGCCACCACTCCCAGCGGCGTGACAATGATCGCCATCAGGATCACCATGAACACGGTGCCGAAGATGGCCGGGAACACGCCCCCCTCGGTATTGGCCTCACGGGGATCGTCCGAGACGAATTTACCGATCTGGTGGAACCAGTAACCCACTTTGGCTATCAGGTTCATATCGTTGGGCCACACCACATCCAGCACCTTGGACATCGGCATGGTCACCAGCTCGCCGCGCATATCCTTGACGGTAATCGAGTCGCGGTCGGCCTGGCTGCGCAGAGAGAAGAGCTCCTTCTCGAGCACCTGATAACGGTCGTTAAGCGTCTTTCGCTCGCTGGCCAGTTCGGCTTTAAGCTGATCGGTCAGCTTGTCATCCAGCTCGGCCTTGCGCTCTTTCAAACGCAACCGCTCCAACTGATAGTTGATACTGCCAATGTCCCCTTTTTGCAGGTCGTTGGCCTGCTCGGAAAGCGAATTGGCACGGGCCAGCATCCGCAACAACGCAGGATGGAGATCCTCGGTAAACTCGCGCCCATCCTCTTTCACTGAAGCGATGTAACCATAAAAGTTACCATTGGTAGCACGCTCCACCATGGTCAGCTCAGCGGGCTGGCTTTGGGACTTGATATCGGTCTCCAGCACCCAGCGAAAATCGAGGTCGACGAACTCGCGGTTGCCGGTCTTGACCAGATAGCGGGTCAACACCTCACGCTCTTCCCCTTCCAGCGGCAGACCTGCGGCGCGCAGTCGCTCCACGGGTACCAGCTCGCGATCGTTGATCTCGCCGATCAATACACTTTTATTGCCACTGGCATCTTCAAGTTGCCATTCATAGATGGGGTGAGGCCAGAAGTAGACCAGACCACGCCAGCCGATTAGCAGTAGCAGACCCAGCACCGCCACCAGACTCAGGCTGACGGCACCGCCGGTCATCCAGATCCAGGGGGCCCCTGATTTAAACCACTTACCCATTGTCGATTCCTTGTCCATTACAGATTCGCCCCTTACATCGAGCTGTATTTTTCACGCAACCGCTGACGGACAAACTCGGCCAGGGTGTTGAAGAAAAAGGTGAACACAAACAGGACGAAGGCCGCGAGGAACAGCACCCGATAGTGAGAACTGCCCACTTCCGATTCAGGCATCTCTACCGCGATGTTGGCAGCCAACGTACGCAAGCCCTGGAACATGGAGAAGTCCATGATGGGGGTGTTGCCGGTCGCCATCAGTACGATCATGGTCTCGCCCACCGCGCGGCCAAGGCCCATCATCACCGCCGAGAAGATGCCGGGACTGGCGGTGAGGATCACCACCCGGCTCAAGGTCTGCCACGGGGTCGCACCGAGGGCCAGCGAGCCCTGAGTCAGATGCTTGGGCACCGAGAAGACCGCATCTTCAGCAATCGAGAAGATGGTGGGGATGACCGCAAAGCCCATGGCGATACCGACCACCAGCGAGTTGCGCTGGTCAAACTTGATGCCCATTTCGTGGGTCAGCCAGATGCGCGAATCACCGTTCATAAAGACATTCTCGATGAGCGGGCTCAAGGCAAAGGCACCCCAGCCAATCAGCAGCAGCACCGGAATAAGCAGGATGGCGTGCCACCCTTCCGGCAGCCAGGTCTTGCCGCGCTCCGGCAGATAGTTCCAGAGAAGCGCGGTCAACAGCATTCCCATCGGCAGCAATATCAGCAACAAGATGACGCCAGGCAAGGCCCCTTCAATGATTGGGGCTAACCACAGCCCGGCCAGGAAGCCGAGAATAACGGTCGGCAGCGCCGCCATGATCTCGACGGTCGGCTTGACATACTTGCGCAATCCAGCAGACATGAAGTAAGCGGTGTAGATGGCACCAGCCACGCCGAGCGGTACCGCAAACATCATGGCGTAGAACGAGGCTTTCAGGGTGCCAAACACCAGCGGCACCAGGCTCAGCTTGGCTTCAAAGTCGTTGCTGGCCGACGTGGATTGCCACACATATTGCGGCTCCGGATACCCCTCATACCACACCTCTTGCCACAGGGCAGACCAGGTGACCTCGGGGTGATCGTTCTCGACCGCAAACACGGTGAAGGTATTGCCCTGCTGCATCAGCAGCGTGTTGTGACGAGGAGAGATCGCCAACGCAGACAGCTCACCGCCCGCGACCTTTTCACTCAGCAACTTGGTCTCGCCAGTGGCATGGAAGAAGCTGATTGCGCCATCCTTGTCGGCACTGACGAAGCCTTTGCGGTAATGCTCTGGCGTCAGCAGATCCACAGCGCCATCGCCTTTAAAGTCACGGATTTGGGTAAACTGACGTTTGCCATCTTTCGCCACTTCAAACCACTGGGAGATAATGCCATTGTCGTTGCCCACGAGCAGGGAGGAGGCGCCAGAAAGCAGCTCAACCCGGGTCACGTTGGCATTGGGGGCGTTAATCTCCATCACATTACGCAACGATATTTCGCTGAGATTATGGATGTCATAGACAGAGAGGCGATTGCCTTCGCGCACCAGCAAGATGCGAAGGTTCGGGGTCAGCAGCAGCTGATCCACATGGCGCGGCAAAGCAGGAATACTGTAGTTTTGGGCGCTCCACTCCACCTCGCCGGAGATGAAGTTCTCCTCACCGCTCATCACCGTCATCACGCCACGACCATCTTCGGTCACGGCGGCAGTGGCCATCTTGTCCTTGGTGGCTTCAAACACTAGCAGCTGCAACGGCTTGCCTTGCGGGTCGATCACCACGGGTTCTTCGCCGAAAGGATATTGCAGGCTGGGCTCGATCACCCGTACATCGTTGGGATAAGAGACCTTGAACGCCGGTTGGACCACTTGCGCCTTGCCATCGGCAAAGCCATAGGCGATAAGCTTCTGGCCCGGCGCCGGACTGGTCACTGTGGTGATGTCGCCCATGACCTGGCCATTACCCAGAGACTGCCCGATCTTGACCTTGCCCTCTCCCTGAAGGGCGAAGAAGTTGACCAGCCCTTTATCGCTGAAGCGATAGCCGATCTCGTTCTGCTCCTCCATTCCGAGCCAGGCGGTCTTGCCTGCAACGGGCAGAGTAAATGACGCAGTCGGCTCCATGGTGGCACCATTGAAGATGGGTTTCACCACATAGAGCAGATAGAAGAAGATAAGCAACAGCGCCACCAGTACCAGGGCTCCGCCTGTGGTGACGCCATATTTGGCTAATTTATCCTTGATCCGGCGTTTTCTACTGCCCGCCATAACCAAATTTAACGATTCCGATGACATGCAAAACCTCAATGTAAGCTAGGCTTGGCGGGATTATATGGCAGTAACATGACAGTTTTGTTACATGAGCACCTGTTTGAAAGAGGTTATTGCAGGGTACAAAAAGCGGGGGTTTATCTCAGGAAGGGCACACTTAACCGACTGTTTATATACAGATATTTTAAATCGCCATCAGCGGGCAGTGCACACTGCCCGTTGAGTCATTCAGGAAAGAACATCGTTTGATTGTTGCAGCACCAACTTGGCTGCCTTCTTCTCGGCCCGGCGGCGTTTGAAAAACGCAGAAAGCTGGGCCGAGCAAGCCTCGGCCAGCACCCCGCCGGTTAGCTCAATCCTGTGGTTATGACGCGGATCCTGCAAAATCTCGAACACTGACCCCGCAGCTCCGGTCTTGAGATCCCGGGCGCCATAGACCACCCGCTTGACCCGACTATGGATCAGCGCACCGGCACACATGCAGCAAGGCTCCAGCGTTACATAGAGCACGGTGTCGATCAGCCGGTAGTTTGCCAGCTGCTTGCCCGCCGCCCGGATCGCCATCACCTCGGCATGGGCACAGGCATCGTGTTCGCTGATGGAGCAGTTCCACCCCTCCCCCACCACCTGACCATCCAGCACCAGCACGGCGCCGACCGGGATCTCGCCAATCCCTTCAGCTTGGGTGGCCAAGGCCATGGCATGGCGCATCCACTGTTCATCCTGTGCTGTGTGACTGAGTATCTCTGTGACCGCTGCTGGTTTCACGCCCATGCCTCTCTATAGATATCGATTCGCTGATCCCTCGCCCATGCCATGCGGTTATCTGAACCGGTACATGACGCCACTATCACAGGGCGGCGAAGGGTCGGCGATTATGCCAAATCTCCCCTTCATGCCCAAGCCACATCTTGTCTGCACAATAAAGTAGCAGTTGGCATCTCACTGATAAAAAAGGAGTTGCACCAACAGATTCATATCATTAGACTCCCTTCCGTCAGCTCGAACTGACTCCGTCGGTGTGTAGCGCAGCCAGGTAGCGCATCTGCATGGGGTGTAGAGGGTCGGAGGTTCGAATCCTCTCACACCGACCATTTTCCTCGAAAATAGCCCAGTCAAACGACTGGGCTATTTTTATGCCTCCAATTTATCTTCCTGACGATGCTAGCCTACCAAGCACAAAAAACAGCCAGAACCACTTGAATCTTTTTGATGAACTCATTAAGATGCGCACCTTTCCGCCGGTAGACAAAACAGGGAGGTGGAAACACCAGTGAAGGGATCACTGTCCGGCTTGCGTTCAACACAGGACCAGGCATGCACCAGACCACCGATGTCACACCCGTAACTCCGCTCTATTCTGTTCCTCACGACACCCCTTGCAACAGCGAAAACGAAGATGAATATGTCATCCAGCTGGATGTGATCGACTTGGCCGAGCCGGATGATGACTATTGAGCCCGGCCAGGTGGCCGCTCAATCTTCCATGACTCCCTCCGTTTAACGTCGCTTTTTCCACCACTTGGCGACGCCCCAGCAAAAAACAACAAACTGCTAATTCTATCAAGGATAGCAGTATTATTGACTGAAATTTATCCCCCTCACCTCCCTGCCATTACCCCCGACAACTGATACAAACCTACGTTATTGCGCTTCACTTTCCATCACTGCAGCAGCTGGTGCCAACAGAGCCCACCCCACCTCTACAAGTTTAAAACAGGCGTTCATTCACCAGTATCAGTAAAGGCAGAACCCTAAATGGCATATTCAAACGCGCTTTATACGGCTGTTTTGGCAAAGCCTGGAGTAAGGTCGGGATTTGTTTTTGCATTTGTAATTTTATTACGTAATAAGTTACGAAATAAGGGGCAGGGTCACAGCCCAAATTAGCCGTTGTCCGATGGGAAAAAGCAGGAGCATAATCATCTGTGTAGAGCTTTTATACCAACTACATAAATCGATAAAAAACATCGACTTAACTATATGTCAAAAACGAGCGTTTAAAAAAAACTGTTGACGTAATCAACAATATTTCGCACCTTATCAATCGTGTTATCCCGGTGTTACGGGAAGTTTGCAAGAACAGGGATCGACTTTAGTCGTAGTTAGTAAGTTCAAAATGTAATTCTCAAAGGAGTGAACCTTATGTCGGCACCGGCTCAGACCCACTGCAGCGCCCGCCTTCGCATCCAGGGCGACATGCTGCCCGAATACGCGCAAATTCTGACGCCGGACGCGGTGGCTCTGGTCTCCGAACTGGTGGAACGTTTTGCTCCCCAAAGAGGGGAATTACTGAAACAACGTGTGGCACGCCAGGCCCGTATCGATGGCGGCGAGCTGCCGGACTTCCTGCCGGAAACCGCCCACATCCGTGAAGGTGACTGGACCATTCGCGGCATTCCCGCCGACCTGCAAGACCGCCGAGTGGAGATCACCGGCCCGGTCGAGCGCAAGATGGTGATCAACGCCCTCAACGCCAACGTCAAAGTGTTCATGGCGGACTTCGAGGATTCACTGGCCCCCGCCTGGAATAAAGTGATCGAGGGGCAAATCAACCTGCGCGATGCGGTCAACGGCACCGTCTCCTACACCAGTCCGGAAGGCAAGGCCTATACCCTGAACCCCAATCCGGCCGTGCTCATCTGCCGGGTCCGTGGTCTGCATCTGCCGGAAAAACATGTCACCTTCGATGGCCAGCCCATCCCCGGCGGCCTGTTCGATTTTGCCCTCTATTTCCTCCACAACTATCAGGCGCTGCTGGCCAAGGGCTCGGGCCCCTACTTCTACGTACCCAAATTGCAGAGCAATCTGGAAGGGCGCTGGTGGAGCGAAGTATTCGCCTGGACCGAGGATAAGTTCGGTCTGCCCCGCGGCACCATCAAGGCCACCGTGCTGATTGAAACCCTGCCGGCGGTGTTCGAGATGGATGAGCTGCTCTATCAGATGAAGGATCACATCGTTGCCCTCAACTGTGGCCGCTGGGACTACATCTTCAGCTACATCAAGACCTTGAAGAACCATCCGGATCGGGTACTGCCTGATCGTCAGGTGGTGACCATGGACAAACCGTTCCTCTCCGCCTACTCACGGCTGCTGATCAAGACCTGCCACAAGCGCGGCGCGCTGGCGATGGGGGGCATGGCCGCCTTTATTCCGGCCAAAGATGCCGCCGTCAACGAGCAGGTGTTTGCCAAGGTCAAAGCCGACAAGGAGCGCGAAGCCAACAACGGCCACGATGGTACCTGGGTCGCCCACCCCGGCCTCGCCGATACCGCCATGGCGGTGTTCAATGCCACCATTGCGGCTGGCGTCAAGAACCAGATCGGCGTGCTGCGCGAGCAGGATGCTCCCATCACCGCCGTCGACCTGCTGGCCCCCTGTGAGGGTGAACGCACCGAGGCGGGCATGCGCACCAATATCCGAGTCGCTCTGCAATATCTGGAGGCCTGGATCAATGGCAATGGCTGCGTGCCCATCTACGGTCTGATGGAAGATGCCGCCACCGCCGAGATCTCCCGCACCTCCATCTGGCAGTGGATCCGCCACGGCAAGAGCCTCGCCAACGGCAAGGTGGTGACCAAGGAGCTGTTCCGCCAATTGCTGGCCGAGGAGCTGGAAGTGGTCAAAGCCGAGGTGGGGACCGAGCGCTGGCAGGCAGGACGCTTTGCCGAGGCAAGCGAGCTGATGGAGCAGATCACTTGCGCGGATACCCTGATCGATTTTCTGACGCTGCCCGGTTACGAGCGGCTCTGAATCACGGGCCCCGGGCGGGGCTCGCCAATAACAAGTCAATGGAAACGTGAAATCAATGAAAGAGGGAACTGATATGGCACTGACCCGTGAACAACAGATCCAGGCTATCGAGAAAGACTGGGCAGAAAACCCCCGCTGGAAAGGGATCAAGCGCGGCTACAGCGCAGAAGACGTGGTAAACCTGCGTGGCAGCTTGCAGCCTGCACATACCCTGGCCCAACGTGGCGCCGACAAACTGTGGGAGCTGATCCACGGCAGCGCCAAAAAGGGCTACGTCAACTGCCTCGGCGCCCTGACTGGCGGCCAGGCGGTGCAGCAGGCCAAAGCGGGCATAGAGGCGATCTACCTCTCGGGCTGGCAGGTGGCGGCGGACAACAACTTGTCCTCCACCATGTACCCTGATCAGTCCCTCTACCCGGCCAACTCGGTACCGTCCGTTGTTGATCGCATCAACAACTCCTTCGCCCGTGCCGACCAGATCCAGTGGGCCAACAAGGTCGGTCCGCAAGATGCCGGCTTTATCGACTACTTCCTGCCGATCGTGGCTGATGCCGAAGCCGGTTTCGGTGGCGTGCTGAACGCCTTCGAACTGATGAAGGGGATGATTGAAGCGGGCGCCGCTGGCGTGCACTTCGAAGATCAGCTGGCATCGGTCAAGAAGTGCGGCCATATGGGCGGCAAAGTGCTGGTGCCGACCCAGGAAGCGGTGCAGAAGCTGGTTGCCGCCCGTCTGGCAGCCGATGTGTGCGGCACCACCACCCTGGTGATCGCCCGTACCGATGCTAACGCTGCGGATCTGCTGACCACCGACGCCGACCCTTATGATGCAGGCTTCCTGACCGGTGAGCGCACTGCCGAAGGCTTCTACAAGGTGCAGGCAGGCATCGAGCAAGCTATCTCCCGTGGTCTGGCCTACGCTCCCTACGCCGACATGGTGTGGTGCGAAACCGCCAAGCCGGATCTGGACGAGGCGCGCAAGTTTGCCGAAGCAATCAAGGCGCAGTACCCGGATACCATCCTGGCCTATAACTGTTCACCCAGCTTCAACTGGAAAAAGAATCTGGACGATGCCACCATCGCCCGCTTCCAGCAGGCGCTCTCCGACATGGGCTACAAGTACCAGTTCATTACCCTCGCGGGTATCCACAACATGTGGTTCCACATGTATGAACTGGCTTATCAGTACGCCCGTGGCGAGGGGATGAAGCACTACGTTGAAATGGTGCAGGAGCCGGAGTTTGCTGCCGCCAGCCGTGGCTACACCTTCGTGGCGCACCAACAAGAGGTCGGTACCGGATACTTCGACAAGGTGACCACCGTCATCCAGGGTGGCCAATCCTCGGTCACCGCATTAACCGGCTCCACCGAAGAAGATCAGTTCCACTGATAGGCAGAACTCTTTGAGAAAGTCCTTGAAATAGCAAAACCCCGGCCTGAAGCCGGGGTTTCTTTTTATCTACCATTTAAACGTCGGTCAGACGCGCAACGGCACACCATCGACAGGATCAGAGCTCGAGGATCTCTTTGACAAAGGGGATGGTCAGCTTGCGCTTGGCGCGAAATGAGGCGTTATCGAGCTGATTGAGGGTGGTAAGCAGGGTGCGCATGTCGCGGGAAAGTCGGTTGAGCAGGAAACGACCCACATCGATGGGCAGTTTGAAGCCCCGCAGCTCGGCGCGCAGTTGCAGGGCGCTGAGCTTGCCTTCATCATCCAGTTCGTCGAGATGAAAGCTTACCCCCCAGTCGAGACGAGAGGCGAGATCCGGCAACTGTAGCCCCAGCTTGCGCGGTGCACTGCAGCCAGTGACCACCAGCGTCCCCTCTCCTTTCTCCTGCCAGCGATTGTAAAAATCGAACAGCGCTCGCTCCCACACTGCATTTCCGGCGATCGCTTCGAGGCTATCGAGACAGACCAGCGGCAGGCTTTCGAGGGCATCGAGCATGCTGGGATCGAGCTGTTCGAACTGATCGAGAGAGAGATAGGCCGCCGCCGCATCGCGGGCATTGACCTCGGCACAGGTGGCATGGAGCAGATGAGAGCGCCCGGATCCCTTGGCCCCCCAAAAATAGAGGAAAGGCGATCCCTGACCGATGGCCGCATTCTTGAGGGCGGTGATCAGATGAGCATTGTTGCCGGGATAAAAACTGACGAAGGTTTCATCATCCGGTAGTTGTACGGCTAAAGACAGTTGGGCCGGTTGCTTCACTCGTTAGGCTTTGACTGTGACATTTGTGGCTAAGTGTATCATCGCAAAGGCAGATAGAGAACCGCCCGGACAAGCCGGGCGGTGTGGAAAAGCCTTATAAAATCAGGGCTGCGACCATTGGTAACGCAAACCGCTGCCATTATCGTCAACCTTGCGTAGTCGGCTCTCGAGTTGCAACGCTCGCCCCAGCTCTGCCGGATCGCCTTGCAGGGTGAAGTTGAAGGTCACCTGATCACCCTCCAGCTGACCGATCGCCACCTTGCTGACGCTGGCCATCCCCTGCAGCATCTTCTGCACGGCGATCATGCTGTCCACCTCAGAGAGCCCGTCCACCACCAGAGTCTGGCTGGTTGCCGGGCCCGAGATACGGGCGCCATAATTTTTCACCAGCCAGGCTGCCAAAGTATCGGCAAACCCTTGTGCCACCTCGGCCTGAGTGCCACTGCTGTTACCACGGGTCAGCTCAGCCACTTCGCCAGCGGCTTTGGGGCCATAGAGTCCCCAGTCGATGCTCCACTGGTCACCTTCCGGTGTCAGCTTGCCCAGCACCACCATCTCGGCGCCATAGCGCTGGCTCGCTTGCAGAATCGGATCGGCAAAACGACCCCACACATCGGTGGTGCTGACCGCCATGTTGTCGTCAAGATCCATCAGCGGAATACTGATAGGCAGCCCCAACGTCTGGGCCTGCTCACGCAAGGCTTGCGCCCAGCCATCGCTCGATTGATCCGCCAGCAGGCGACGTTCACCCTGATCCATCACCAACCAAATCGCCATCTGGGGTCGCGCCGCGCCCAGCAGGGCAAACTGGCTCTCGGAGACCAGACTGTTGATCTTGTCACTGTTGAACTCGGCTTTCAGATACTTGACCGCGTCCAGATCCTGATAGCCATAGCTCTTTACATAGTCACCCGGCGCAGCCAACGCCTTGACGACCACTGGTTGGGTGAGGATATCCCGTTTACCGGTCACCTTGATCAATACCTGCCCCAGCGCCTGAGACTGAGCGGTAGCCATGTCGCCGCTGGTCGGTGCCTTGCCCTGATAAAGGTCGGCGACCTGAGCGGCCGAGGCCATGAATGACAAGCCGCAGCAGAGGGCGGTCACAACACGTTTGAACATCAACAGAGTCTCGAAATGGGGGCGTGTGCTTATGGTAGCGGCAAGGCACCTCTTGCGGCAAGGCGGGCACAAGCAGCCACAAACAACAGAGCCGGCATAACGCCGGCTCAGATCACCACTCCCGATGAGGAAGCAGGTTAAAGCATCAACTTATTTGGTACCGAAGATCTTGTCACCAGCATCGCCCAGACCCGGCACTATGTAGCCTTTCTCGTTCAGGCCCTGATCGACGGAGGCACAGTAGAGTTCTACATCGGGGTGAGCCGCTTCCAGCGCCTTGATCCCTTCCGGCGCGGCAACCAGTACCAGCACCTTGATGGATTGGCAGCCCTTCTTCTTCAGCAGATCGATGGTGGCGATCATAGAGCCACCGGTGGCCAGCATCGGATCGATAACCAGTGCCAGACGCTCTTCGATGTTGCTGACAATCTTCTCGAAATAGGGAACCGGTTGCAGGGTCTCTTCATCGCGATAGATACCGACCACGCTGACGCGGGCGCTCGGCATGTGCTCCAGCACGCCATCCATCATGCCAAGACCGGCACGCAGGATCGGCACGACAGTTACCTTCTTGCCCTTGATCTGGTCAACTTCCACTGGCCCGTTCCAGCCGTCGATGGTAACCTTCTCGGTTTCGAAGTCAGAGGTGGCTTCATAGGTCAACAAACTGCCCACTTCTTTGGCCAGTTCACGGAAACGCTTGGTGCTGATATCGCCTTCACGCATTAGCCCGATCTTGTGTTTGACCAGGGGGTGTTTGACTTCAACCACTTTCATTATTGTCTCCTCTAACTCGCCGCAAAAAAATCGCGGAATCATACAATAAAAGCCCGCACTTGTAGAGCCTTTCCGCGCAAAAACGCGCAAACGATTTCCTTTCTGATTTATCACTGCCGCTGGTAGTATATGCCCCGAATTTTACCCTCCACTTCGATACATGACGGGGAATACGCGTGACTGACAAAACCTCACTGAGCTACAAAGATGCTGGCGTAGATATTGATGCTGGCAATGCACTGGTTGAACGGATCAAGGGCGTCTCCAAGCGCACTCGTCGTCCTGAAGTGCTGGGTGGTCTTGGCGGCTTTGGGGCCCTGTGTCAAATCCCTGCGGGTTACAAGGAGCCGGTACTGGTCTCCGGTACCGATGGTGTGGGCACCAAGCTGCGGCTGGCCATCGACCTGAAGAAGCACGACACGGTCGGCATCGATCTGGTGGCCATGTGCGTCAATGACCTGATCGTACAGGGTGCCGAGCCGCTGTTTTTCCTCGACTACTATGCCACCGGCAAGCTGGACGTGGACACCGCAGCGGCTGTGGTCACCGGGATCGGTGTTGGTTGCGAGCAATCGGGCTGTGCCCTGGTGGGCGGCGAAACCGCCGAGATGCCAGGCATGTATGAAGGGGAAGACTACGACATCGCCGGTTTCTGCGTCGGTGTTGTTGAGAAGAGCGAAATCATTGACGGCTCCAAGGTCGGTGAAGGGGATGCCCTGATCGCGCTGGCCGCCAGCGGCCCCCACTCCAACGGTTTCTCGCTGGTGCGCAAGATCCTGGAAGTCTCCAAGGCCGACGTGCATCAGCCACTGGGTGACACCACCCTGGCCAACGCCCTGCTGGAGCCGACCCGCATCTACGTCAAGCCGGTGCTGAAACTCATCAAAGAGTGCGAGATCCACGCCCTGTCCCACATCACTGGCGGTGGCTTCTGGGAGAACATCCCCCGCGTACTGCCCGCCAACACTCAAGCGGTGATCGACGAGCAGAGCTGGCAGTGGCCGGCTGTGTTCAGCTGGCTGCAGCAAGCTGGCAACGTCACCCGCCACGAGATGTATCGCACCTTTAACTGCGGCGTCGGCATGATCATCGCCCTGCCTGCCAATCAGCTGGAGAAGGCGCTGACCCTGCTCAAGGCGGAAGGCGAAAACGCATGGCACATCGGTCATATCGCCAAAGCAGCCGATGGTGAGGAGCAGGTCGTCATCAAATGATGCGGATCATCGTCCTTATCTCCGGCAACGGCAGTAATCTGCAGGCGATCCTCGACCACTGCGCCAGCGGCAAAATTGCCGGTGAGGTGGTCGGCGTCATCAGCAATAAAGCTGACGCCTATGGTCTGGTGCGCGCCAAAGAGGCGGGAGTGGCGACGTCCATTCTGACCCAGCAGCAATTTGCCAGCCGGGAGGAGTATGACACCGCCCTGCTGGCGCTGATGGCGGACTATCAGCCGGATCTGGTGGTACTGGCTGGCTTTATGCGGATTTTGAGCGCCCAACTGGTACACCACTTCGCCGGGCGGATGCTCAATATCCACCCCTCCCTGCTGCCCAAGTATCAGGGCTTGCACACCCACCAGCGGGCCATTGACGCCGGTGACAGCGAGCATGGCACCAGCGTCCACTTCGTCACCGAAGAGCTGGACGGTGGTCCGGTGATCCTGCAGGCCCGCGTCCCCATCTTCGAAGGGGATGAGGCCGATGAGGTGGCCGCCCGGGTACAGGCGCAGGAGCACAGCATCTACCCGCTGGTGGTGCGCTGGTTCTGCGAAGGCAGGCTGCAGATGATGGACGGCGCCGTGCAACTGGATGGCGCCCTGCTGGGCCCTGCAGGTTACGCCTGCGAGTAACCGCTAACGACTGCATGTCAGATGTAACAAGGGAGGCCTCGGCCTCCCTTGTCATTTCTACCTATCCGCACGATCTATCCGCACACTATCCACGCGATGGCTGCGGTCAGGTCCGATTACGCCGCTACGCGGCTAATCGAACTTACACCGGATTGTCGATATCGATAAAGGTGACATCCAGCCCGTGCACGGTCGCCAGCCACTCTCCCAGCGCCTTGACGCCGTAACGCTCGGTGGCGTGATGGCCAGCGGCGTAGAAGTGCATCCTCATCTCGCGGGCGGTGTGAATGGTCTGCTCGGAGGCTTCACCGGAGATAAAGGCATCGATGCCCTGCTCCGCCGCCAGATTGATGTAGCTCTGACCGCCGCCGGTACACCAGGCCACCGAGCGGATAAGCTCGGGACCGCTATCACCACAGTGCAGCGGTTCACGACCAAGCCGCTCGGCAATCAGCTGGGCAAAGTCGCGGCCGCTCATCGGCTGTTCCAGCTTACCCACCATGGCGACGCTCTTGCTGTTCCACGGCTCCAGACCACGGCGTACCTTGATGTCGAGCAGCTTGGCGAGCTGGGCGTTGTTGCCCACCTCGGGGTGAACATCGAGCGGCAGATGGTAGGCAAACAGGTTGATATCGTGGGTCAACAGGGTCTTGAGCCGACGCTGCTTCATACCGGTGATCTGGGCCGGTTCACCACTCCAGAAATAACCGTGATGGACCAGAATGGCATCGGCCCCGGCAGCCACCGCCGCATCGATGAGTGCCTGACTGGCGGTGACTCCGGTCACTACCTTGCGAATGCGCTCGCGCCCCTCTACTTGCAAGCCGTTGGGGCAGTAATCCTTGAGGGCGTGGGGTTCGAGCAGATGGTTCAGTACAGTTTCGAGTTTTCGATGAGAGATCATAGGGGTCCCTTTTTAAGGCTCGGTCCCCTGTTTTAGCAATAAAAACAGGGCTCAGGCGCCAAACGCCAAGAGCCCCATGATAATCGAGCGGGGCCGCCAAGACCATGACGCTCCCCACATGATGACAGTTATCCGCCACCGGACTCAGGCTGGCAGGTCGATCCCCGCTTCCCGCATCTGGGCCAGCTTGTAGCGCAAGGTGCGTGGACTGATGCCAAGCCGATCCGCGACATCTTTACGGCTGCCGTTACAATCTTGCAGGGTATCGAGGATGATCTGGTGCTCCTGCTGCTTGAGCTCACTGCCGAGGCGATCGCCACCATAGCTGCGATCCACACTGACCAACTCCATCTCCTGCTCGTCCAGCTCCTCCAAAATCAGGTGGCCACTATCAATGACCCCATCCGGGCTGAGGATCAGCGCGCGCTGCACCACGTTGTCCAGCTCCCGCACGTTGCCGGGCCAGGGGTGGGCCAGCAGTCGCTCCCGCGAGGCGTCCGTCAACTGTGGGGTCGGCAGCCCTTGCTGACTGGCATGGAGCGCCAACAGGTGTTCCGCCAGTGGCAGAATGTCGCCGGGTCGCTCACACAGGGCGGACCAACGCAGCGGGAAAACATTGAGGCGGTAGTAGAGATCTTCGCGAAACAGCCCATCCTGCACCGCCTTTTTCACATCCCGGTTGCTGGTGGCGATGACTCGCACATCCAGCGGGATCATCTTGCGGCTGCCGAGCCGCTCCACCTCTTTCTCCTGCAACACCCGCAGCAATTTGGCTTGCAGCCCCTGATCCATCTCGGTGATCTCGTCGAGCAGCAGAGTCCCCCCCTGCGCCTGCTCGAACTTGCCGGGGCACCCCTGCACCGCACCGGTAAATGCCCCCTTCTCGTAGCCAAACAGGGTCGCCTCCAGCATGTTCTCCGGAATGGCGGCGCAGTTGATGGCGACGAAGGGTTGCTCGGCGCGATTGGAGTTGTCGTGAATGTAACGTGCCAGCACCTCTTTACCCGTCCCGCTCGGGCCGGTCACCATCACGGTCGCTTCGCTTCTGGCCACCCGGGTCGCCAGCTGGAACAGTTCGGCGGTTTTGGGATCTCCGTAGACCACGGCGCGCTTCTCCACCTTCTGGGCGGGCACATAGCGGCTAACCTGATTGAGCAGCACCTCCGGCGAGAACGGCTTGGCCAGATAGTCGATGGCCCCTTCGCGCATGGCGCGCACCGCACCGTCGATATTGGCGTAGGCGGTCATCAGCAGCACAGGTATCTGCGGATATTGCTGGCGGATGGTGGCCAACAGGGTGAGGCCATCCATCCCCCCCATCTGGATATCGGAGATCACCATGTCAAATGGCTGACGAGAGAGGATCAGCAAAGCCCGCTCGCCGCTGTCTGCTTCACGGCATTCATAGCCGCCCAGCAACAGGGTGTCCACCAGCGCTTCGCGCAGGCCATTGTCATCTTCAACTACCAGGATCCTGGCCTGTGTCATGCTACACCTCCCACAGCCAACAGCTCTAACTCATCAACATTCACCGCCAACGGCCAGCTGGCCCCGGCTAACAACCTGGATCCGATATGGGTCATGCTACACCTCCAAGCTGCACCGGTTGCTGATGCAGGGGGAACGACAGAGTAAAACAGGTGCCTTCACCGGGAACCGAGGCCACTCCGACCTCCCCCTGATGGGCACGCACGACAGATTGCACCACCGCCAGACCCAGGCCAGTGCCCTGGGAGCGGGTGGTAAAGAAGGGCTCGAATACCTGACCGAGCTGATGGGAAGGGATCCCCTTGCCATTATCGATGACACGCATCTCCACCCGGGCGCCGCTGCGCACCGCGCTGACCAAGAGCGACGTGGCCCCTGCCTGCTGGGCATTGGCAATCAGGTTGTTGATGGCCCCCGCCAGCGCACTGCTGTTGGCCAGCAGACAGAGATCGGGCTCCGGTGCTTCCATGTGCAGATCACAGCCCTGTTGCTGACAGAAGGCCTCAGCTCCGGCCTGCACTTCGGCCAGCAGCCCTTGTACCGAGATGGGGGTGACCACCTGATTGTCGCCGTTGCGGGCAAACAGCAGGATGTCGTTGATCTGCTTCTCCAGATCCTGCAAACGGGCCATCAGCTTTTGCTGAAACTGAGTGCGTGATTCCGGCTTGAGGGTACGGTTGGCCAGATTGGCGGCATAGAGCATGGCGGCGGAGAGCGGAGTGCGGATCTGGTGGGCGAGCGAGGCCGCCATATTGCCCAGCGCCGACAGCCGCTTCATATGGTTGATGCGGTCTTGCAGTTTGCGGGTTTCGGTCAGGTCGTTGATAAAGACCAGCTGGCCGGGCTGATCCGGCAGCGGTTGGGTCGAGAGCTGCACCCGGCGCCCGTCACGCAGGGAGATCTCATGGCCATCATCCTCGCGCGGCTCAAAGCAGCGGGCAATGATGTGGCGCCAGAGCTCACCTTCCAGCGGCTCCCCCAGCAGGGAGATGGCCGCCGGATTCGCGCGGGTGATAACCCCAGCCCCATCAAGCAACAACACCCCGGTGGGGAGCGCCTTGAAGATGGCATAGAGCTGGCTCACTTCGTGGGACTGGAGTGGCATGTCCTGCTGCTGGATTGTCATAAACCTGACCTCAAACTGGCTATTGGGTCAGGTTATTCAAGTTCCATGCCACTAAATTATATGAATTAAAACAATGGATTGCGTATTAGCGTCAAGGCTTTGACCCTCAGACGTCCTTGCTCATCCCGTACTTTTTCATCTTCTCCACCAAAGTGGTACGGCGCATGCCGAGCAGATCGGCGGCGCGGGCCACCACCCCGTCCTGAGACTCCAGCGCCTGACGGATCAGCTCCACTTCGAGGTCGGCCAGCATCTCTTTGAGGTTGACCCCCTCCTCCGGCAACTGCATGGTGCGGGCCGAGGCAAGGGGGTGATCCAGCTCGGGCGGATCCTGGAACACCGCCGCCAGCGCATCCCGTTCATCCATCTCGGTCAGCCGCTCATCCCGCGGCTCGCTCGGCAGCAGCCGATAACGGCTCGGCAGATCGGCCACATCGACGATCTGGTGCGGGTAGAGGATCAGCAGCCGCTCCAGCAGGTTGGAGAGCTCGCGCACGTTGCCAGGCCAGGGGTACTGCATCAGCGACTCCATCGCCCGCTGGGTCAGCCGGATAAAACCGTGATGCTGCTCGGCATGGCGGTTGAGCAGCTCTTGCAACAACAGCGGAATATCGTTGATGCGATCCCGCAGTGGCGGCGTCTCAATGGGAAATACGTTGAGGCGATAGTAGAGATCTTCACGAAATCCCTGGGTGCGGATCATCGCCTCCAGATCCCGGTGGGTCGCCGCAATAATGCGCACATCGGCCTGAATGGGCTTGCTGCCCCCCACCCGATCGAACAGCCGCTCCTGCAGCACCCGCAGCAGTTTGACCTGCATCGGCATCGGCATGTCGCCTATTTCGTCCAGAAACAGGGTGCCGCCCTGAGCTAACTCGAAGCGGCCACGACGGGCAGCCACAGCACCGGTAAACGATCCCTTCTCATGACCAAACAGTTCGCTCTCCAGCAGCTCGGCGGGGATGGCACCGCAGTTGATGGGCACGAAAGGACCGGCACTGCGGGGAGAGAGTTCATGAATGGCACGGGCCACCACCTCTTTGCCGGTGCCGGATTCGCCGAGGATCAGCACGTTGGCATCGGTCTCGGCGACCTGACTGATGAGGCGGCGCACCTCCTGGATCCCCTTCCCTTTGCCCACCAGCAGACGTAGCAGGGCCTGCCCCTTGTCATGGGTCTGCTGGCGAGGATGCAAGGAGACAAAAGCCTGGCAAAAATGCAGATGGCGGGTAAGGGACTCATAGGTAAAAGGAGAGAGCGCTACCCCGATGAAATTGTTGTTGGGCAGCTCCGCCGCGACCAGCGAGAGGAAGGGGGTTCGCGGGAAGGCTGTCAGCAGTTCCGGCAACTCCCGACCTGCCAGATCGCCCACCAGCACCCCTTGCAGCGGACCTGAGGATTCGATGGCTACATCCAGATCGCCTTCGGCTACCTCTTGCCACGGGATCCCCATAAACGAGAGCACAGTTCCCAATTGCTGACGTCGTTGCTCATCGGCATCAACAATCAACACGCCCATCTCCACCATATCCATCCCTCGCGATAGCCTGAACTAATTTATTGTTTTTTCTCATCAAACAGTCTTGACTGTTTTGTTGCTGGTGCACAAAGTGCCAAAATTCCGACGCATTGTCAAAAACTGTCGCGTCAGGCTAAGTGTATCGACAGAAACGGGAGACTAGTTGAATTTTGTCGACGATTCTTCTGCAAGCAAGGCAGCCAGAGGCAGAAAGCAAACTGCCCTCGTCAGAGGGCAGCATACCGCACAGTGAGACGAACTCAGTGGGGATGACGGTGGTGGGGCGCCGCATAGCGGCAATCGGGAAAGCGGCTACACGCCAAAAATAGCTGACCTGCATGTGGCCCTTTCTTGGCTTCCCGCTCCAGCAGGGGCGCATCACAACGGGGGCAGTGGTGAACCTCTTGCTCTTCATCATCCTCCGTATCGATGAATAAGCCCTCTGCCAGATCCCCCTCCATCGCAGGTAATTCAGCCGTCAACTTACTGTACCTGAATGACTCGCTCGCTGATTGAACGGCGGTCGTAGCGTTCGACTCGGGCTCCGAGCGACCATGGGGACGGGAGCCAACATCGACTCCATCGAGCAACAATGAATTGAAGGTCGGCTCGCGGCGCTGCCCCGGTATCGGCGCATCCACCACAGGCTCGCTACGTTTGATCAGTAACGGCAAAATCAGCTCACGCAGCTCTTGCTCAAGACCGTGGCCACTTTCTGCGATCTGCAGCAGGGGCAGTCCCGCGCTATCGCAGGCTGTTTGCAGCACCGAGTCGCGAACCTTGCGTTTCTGATGACGGTGGGTGCTGTCACCGAGCTCGATAGCACAAATAAAAGAGAGGTCGGCGGGATGACACAGCAAATAGTCGAAATGCTTGCCACTGATCTTGCCGAGGTGTTGTTGCCATTTACTTTTGCCAAGCCCCGCCTCGGGGGTCAGCACTGCCGCTACCTGCACCTTGGCAAATACCCGAACCTTGTCGCCCACCGCCATTTCTAGCACGCCGAGGAAAGCGTGCTCTTCAGGGCTGAGCAAGGTCTCCCGAAGATCGTAGGGAAGACGTTTCTTCGGCCGGAATCGCAGCCAGAAAATCGCCATCACCAGCAGTGCAAACAACAGCAATCCCGATACGACAAAGGTATTCATCAGAGCACGTTCCAGTTCACAACACGAAAGGGGCACCACTTTACCACAGCCGCAACAGGGCAAGGCAGCAGTCAAGCACCTGGAAAATGTCAAAGCACCGGATTTTTATCTATTGGTCAGTCTGCGGGGCTTCATATGACCAGCCACTGCAGGCACAATGGCAACAGGCATAACATCCCATATCAAGGAGAGCAGGATGCAAAAGCAATTGGTGGTCACCGTGATCGGTGCAGACAAACCCGGTATCGTCGAAAGTCTGGCTGCCGTGATCAGCCGTGAACAGGGCAACTGGCTGGGCAGTGCCATGAGCGAGCTGGCGGGCCAATTTGCCGGTATCCTCCATGTCTCGGTCCCCGATGATCACTATCGCAGCCTGTGCGAAGCGCTGGCCCTGTTACCCGGTCTCACCATCAGCTTTGCCGAAGGGACGCCCACCGCAGAACCGGCTCATCAGGTGATGATGACGGTGACCGGCAACGATCGCCCCGGTATCGTCCACGAAGTGGCCAGCATCCTGCGCCAGCTCGAGATCAATGTGGCCGACCTGACCACTGGCTGCGAACCGGCCCCTCACTCCGGCGCCCCGCTCTTCTATGCCCATGCGCTGGTTGCCCTGCCTGACAGACTGGCGATGGACACCCTGATCACCGCGCTGGAGTCCCTCTCCGACGATCTGGTGGTTGATATCGATGAGGCGTTGCACGAGTAACTCGCTTGTCATCAATCTGACATATTCTCACGCCATAACTGCCGCGCAGACGCGACCTGATACAGAGGCATAACATGAGCACCGACAAGCAGTATGAAGAGAAAGAGCTGAGCTGGCTCTCATTCAATGAACGGGTGTTGCAAGAGGCAATGGACAAAACAGTGCCCCTCATCGAGCGGGTCCGTTTTTTGGGGATCTTCTCCTCCAACCAGGATGAGTTTTTCAAGGTGCGGGTCTCAGACGTCAAGCGCCGCATCCTCATCAGTGAAGTTCACGGTGGCGGGGACGATGCCAAGGTGCTGCTGCGCGCCATCCAGCAGAAGGTAATGGCCCTTGGCGAAGCGTTCGACAACACCTACAAGGAGCTGTTGATCGCGCTGGCCCGTCACAACATTTTCTTGGTCAATGAGAGCCAGATCTCCGAATCGATCCAGCAGTGGCTGCGGGTCTTTTTCCGGGAGAAGGTGCTGCGCCACATCATCCCGATCCTGCTCAACAAGGAGGTCAATCCGGTCAAGTTTCTCAAGGACGAACACACTTATCTGGCCGTCGAAATGAAAAAAGATGGTCAGGTGATCCAGTACGCGCTGGTGGAAGTGCCGACCGACGACCTGCCCCGCTTCTTCCAGTTACCGCCGGAAGGGACCCGCCGCAAGAAACAGATCATCATTCTGGATAACGTCATCCGCTTCTGTCTCGACGAGATCTTCAAGGGCTTCTTCGACTACGACGAGATTGCCGCCTATGCGGTGAAGCTGACCCGGGATGCCGAATATGATCTCTCCGACCAGCTGGACTTGAGCCTGGTAGACAAAATGAGTGACGGCTTGAAGCAGCGCCTCACCGCCATGCCGGTGCGCTTCGTCTACGAGCGGGAGATGCCCGCCGCCATGATCAGCTTCCTCAAGCTCAAGCTGCAGATCAGCTCCTACGACGCCATCATGCCGGGTGGGCGCTACCACAACTTCAAGGATTTCATCGGCTTCCCCAACGTGGGCCGAGATTATCTGGAAAACCCCAAGCTGCCAGCGCTTGATTGCCGCGATTTTGACGGCTTCGTCAACGCCTTCGATGCGATTACCAAGCAGGATATTCTGCTCTACTACCCGTACCACAAGTTCCACCACTTCACCGAGCTGGTGCGTCAGGCGGCATTCGACCCGGCGGTGAGCGCCATTCGCATCAATATCTACCGGGTGGCCAAGAAGTCGCGGATCATCCACTCCCTTATCGATGCCGCCAACAACGGCAAGAAGGTGACCGTGGTAGTCGAGTTGCGCGCCCGTTTCGACGAAGCGGCCAACATCGACTGGGCCAATATTCTCACCGATGCCGGGGTCAAGGTGGTATTCGGGGTGCCGAGCCTCAAGATCCACTCCAAGCTCTGCCTCATTACTCGTCACGAACATGGCGAGGCGGTGCGCTACGCCCATATCGGCACCGGCAACTTCAACGAGAAGACCGCCAAGATCTACACCGACTTCTCGTTGCTGACCCGCCACCCTGATATCACCGCCGAGGTGGAGGGGGTATTTGAATACATCGAGTACCCCTATAAACGTTACAAGTTCAACCACCTGCTGGTCTCCCCCATCAACAGCCGCCGTCAGCTCTATCGCCTCATCGACAATGAGCTCTCCAACGCCAAGGCGGGCCAACCGAGCGGCATCATCCTCAAGATCAACAATCTGGTGGACAAGGATCTCATCAACCGCCTCTATGCCGCCGGTCAGGCCGGGGTGCCGATCCAGATGATCATCCGTGGCATGTGCGCCTTGCGCCCGGGCGTGCCGGGCCTCAGTGACAACATCAAGGTGATCAGCATCATCGACCGCTTCCTCGAGCACCCGCGGGTGATGGTGTTCCACAACAAGAGCAACCCCCAGCTCTATATCTCCAGCGCCGACTGGATGAGCCGCAATATCGACGGCCGGATCGAGGTGGGAACCCCCATTTATGATGAGCGCCTCAAGCAGCGCATCATGGATATTCTCGAACTACAACTGAGTGATACCTGCAAGGCGCGGGTGATCGATGCCGACCAGCAGAACGAGTATGTGAAACGGGGTAACCGCCGCAAGATCCGCTCTCAGGTGGCGATTTACGACTATCTCAAACGTATCGAGTCAAACAATGGACAATAGTCTCTATGCCGCCGTGGATCTCGGCTCCAACAGTTTTCACATGGTGATCGCTCACCTGAGCGAAGGGCGTTTTCGCATCGTCGATCGCATCAAGGAGCGAGTACGTCTGGCCGAGGGGATGGATGAACAGAAGCGGATGAGCCCCGAGGCAATGGCCCGTGGCCTCGCCTGCCTGTCGCTGTTTGCCGAACGCCTCACCAATATCAAGCCGGATCAGATCCGCATTGCCGGTACCTATACCCTGCGCCGCGCCAGCAACGCCCGCGAATTCGTAAGCGAGGCAGCCATGGTGCTCAACCACCCCATCGAAATCATCAGCGGTCAGGAGGAGGCGCGCCTCATCTATCAAGGGGTCGCCCATACCCAGCACATCGAAGGTCAGGTGCTGGTGGTGGATATCGGCGGCGGTAGCACCGAGCTCATCATCGGCGAGGGGTTTGATCACAAGGCCCTCACCAGCCGCAAGATGGGTTGCGTCAGCTTTACCCAGAGCTTCTTTGCCAGCGGCAAACTGAGCGACAAACACTTCAGCAATGCGGTGCTGGAGGCGCAGCACCAGCTCGCCCCCATCATCAACCAGTATCGCAAACTGGGCTGGCAGAGCTGCCTTGGCAGCTCCGGCTCGATCCGCACCGTGCGCGACGTGCTGCAGGGGGAAGGGCTGACTGATGGCAGCATTACCCTGGAGGGGCTGGAGCGACTCAAGGCAATGATGATCGAGCGCAAACGAGTCGACAACCTCAAGCTGGCGGGGCTCACCGAAGAGCGACAAGAGGTGTTTGCCGCTGCCGTTGCTATCCTGCTCGGGCTGTTTACCTCGCTGCCTATCGAGCGACTCGACTACTCTGACGGCGCCCTGCGCGAAGGGCTCCTTTACGAGTTCGAGGAGCGCTTGCAGCACCACGATATTCGCGAGCGCACCGCGCAAGCGCTGGGCACTCACTACCGGATGGACCGCAAGCAGGCTGCCCGGGTGGAACAGAGCGTATTGACCCTGTTCGATACGCTGCAAAAGCCGTGGCAGATGGAAATAGAGCCCTATCGCGCCATCCTCGGCTGGGCGGCGCGGCTACACGAGATTGGCCTTGCCATCAACTACAGCGGCATTCATCGCCACTCCGCCTATATCCTGCAACACACCGACCTGCCCGGTTTCAACCAGGATGATCAGGCGTTGCTCGCCGCGCTGGCACGCTTTCAGCGCAAGGGGCTCAAGCTCTCCGAACTGCCAGCCCTGCCCAACCACGACCTGCAGACAGTGCTGCGCTGCATCCGTATTCTGCGCCTCGCGGTCGCCGCCCATCACAAGCGGCAGGATCACTTGCTGCCTGAGTGGAAAGTCGCAGTGCAAGGCGATGAGCTGGTAGTGACCCTGCCGATCGACTGGTGCGAGGATAACCGTCTCTTGATGCAGAATCTGGAGAAGGAGCATCGTTATTGCCAGGAGCAGGGCTGGCCACTGTTGTTCCAGCTCGGCTAAACCGCGTTTTTTGGCAAAACAGCCCAAAAGCAGCTGAAGCCTGTCTCTTATAAAAAACTCCCCAAGCATCGCTTGGGGAGTTTTTTGAGCTTTGTTCCCCTTCCGGGATCTGAACCTTTCATCACCACATCAAGGTGCTAATACCAATGGTATTAAGGATTCTCTTCACC
>NZ_NKWE01000003.1:0-1583 GCF_006243315.1 Aeromonas sobria | reverse complement strand
GCGGAGCTGTTGCGCTGTTTTTGATTTCAGTTGATATCAGGACAGTTATATACACAGGTCCTAGGGGGTCGGCTCCCGCTTCGCGGGACCCTCCCCCGACTGCATTTTAACGCTGGTTGTCAATAGAGGCCAGCACAAAATTCAAACATCCTCGCCGAGGTCTCACAGGGGAGCGCTATGGCGTTTTGCTCCCTCAGATGCGGAAGCCCTCAAAAGCCTGTTTGGCAGGGAGAAGGGGCCTCCGTCTCAGGTCTATATTGGCGTGTTCCGCCGCCTACCGTCCCTCGATCCTATGGGCACTTGTGGGCGGCTTGTAGGGGCTGGCGCCCCTGTGATCGCTAGCCGGCTTGATAGATAGCCGACTCGACGCGGGACAAGGCTTCTCGCTCATCGGAGGATAGTTCGGGGAAGAAGTCCACGAGCGCAATAGCCCGCTTCAGGGCCTTCAGATCGGCCTTGTTTATGGTAACTGTTACCTTATTTTCGGCCTGTCTGGCTCGGTATGCCGCCTGTTTTTGGGCTGGCGTGAGGGCCTTCCCTGTGGCTGGCCTGCCGCGCTTCTTCGGCATCGGGAGGAGATCGGCGGTTTGCTTGTCGTTAGCGTCCTTCATGGCAGTCTGTCCCTGTTGTTTTGGTAACTGTTACCTTAAGTTTATACGGTAACAGTTACCAAAACAACAAGCGGCTTCGGGTCGAAGTGTTCTCCTTACACTTTGGCAAGCAAAGTTAGGAGTACTGCCAGCAACGCCATGTTGCAAATCGCTTGGTGTAGCGGTGCAACGCCATGTTGCACAAGCGGGGCTGTTACGGCGTGAATGGCGCTTGCATAGTGATGCAATCCGCCGGATGGATCGCACCCCTCAGGAGGGGGCCCCGCGATGCATCGGCGGATTGAATGCTTATGCGAATTGACCAGCACGGCGCACGGAGGGTACTCTGGCTCTCGAAAACGAAAAAACCGCCCAGCAAGGCGGTTCTTTCGAAGGTGTTAGGAGCAGCAACTCCCTTCACCTGGGTAACAGGGTCTGGCACGACCGAGCTACCGAATACCCCACCAGTTTAGCGGCCTTAGGCCCTATCAATCAAGCTCCCAGTGCCGACTCTGTTGCCGTGGCTTACACCTTGGCGCTTTAGCGTACCCGTGCGGATTGGACTTCAAGAGATTGTTGCCGTCACGAGTGTGTAGGTCGGGCCGAACGGGGAGACTCTGCAAACGGCCCATACGCGCAGCGGCGCACCTCAGCAAGGCACACCCACAGGCAGGTATGAGAAAACAGGCCTAGGGGCTCTCAGGGCCCCTGAATCGGGATAGCGGGATGCTGTTGGAGGTGCTCTATCGGAGCGTGCAGAGGGGCGGCAACTCAGGGGAAACGCTGGGTTCGTCCGATAGTCCGATCATGGTCGCGCAAGCCTGCTTTAAGCAGGAGGGCGCAGCCTTGCCAAGCAAGGCCTTGGCGCTTCCTTTTTCGCGGAGGCCGTTAGGCCGTAGCCCGTCTAGAAAGTCATTAGAGAGAGTATCTTGGCGAGGTGGGTAACAGCGACCGTCCGTCCACATGCCATCGGTTCGGCTTGTGGGCGGCAGC
>NZ_NKWE01000029.1:0-47046 GCF_006243315.1 Aeromonas sobria | reverse complement strand
CGATGCCAATCAGCTGGCTCCCTGGGGATGGAGTCGGGGACTACGTCGCTACCGTTGCAAACTGTGTCTGCGCACCAGCACCGTGCTGACCAAGACCCCCTTGGCCAGATTACGTAAAGCCCAATGCTGGGAAGACTACGCGCAAGCCCTCATTGAAGGGCTGACTGTCCGCCGGGCCGCTCTGCGTTGCGGGGTCAGCAAAAACACTGCTTTCCTCTGGCGCCACCGCTTCTTGCGTGCGATGGCCGCCCATCAAGCCACACGAGAAGAGGGCATTGTTGAGGTCGATGAGACCTTCTTCCTCGAGTCGTTCAAAGGGCAACGGGGACTGCCGCGTCCGGCACGGCATCGCGGTGGTAAAGGACGAACCCGGGGAACCGGGCCGGATTACATCCCGGTGATGGTGGTGCAAGACCGTGCTGGCCATCATGCAGATTTTCAGTTGGAAAAGATGAATGCCGAAACGGTTATCGCGGTCTTGAAGCCCCTTGTCTCGCCGGATGCCGTGCTGTGTAGCGATGGCGCGGGCGTGTATGCCAGTTTCAGTAAAGTGCAGGGCGTGACTCATCAAGTAGTGCGCAATCGTCAGGGTGAGCGGGTGGTAGGAGCATTCCACATTCAACATGTAAACGGCTATCACCATCGATTGAAAGAATGGATGGTGCGCTTTCATGGCGTGGCAACTCATTATCTGAGGAATTATCTGGGTTGGCGCAGGATGCTGGAGCGTTACGGGAAGGGAGTGAATATCAAAGCGTGTCTGCATGAGGCGCTGGGGCACCCCATGCAACACGTAATTGGGACATAGCCATTAATAAGGTACAGCGCAAACAAAGAGGCCTTCCCGTTGGGAAGGCCTCTTTAGTTTATCTATCAGGTGATTACCATCACTCGGTCGCGTTATCAGGGCTTCTCTTTCTTGCCAATGCTCAGGCCCAGCTTGATGGAGAGGGCAGCCAGTAGCAGCAGCATCATGATCAGGGAGAAGAAGTTGCTGCCGAGCTCTGGGTATTGCACCTTGAGCAGCGCGGAGTGGCCGAAGGCACCGATAAAGAAGCAGAGTAGGGTGCAGATGGGGGTATTGCCCACCATGGGTTCATGGCGATAGTGCTGGAACAGCTGATAGGCCGCCAGCCAGAGGGCAATCAGCGGGAAGAAGGAGAAGGGCACGACCGAATTGGTCAGCACGGCTAGAGAGGCATCGCCACAGATGCCAATCAGCATGGCCATGGCGAGCGGTTTTTTCGGGATCATAAGCTGTTCAGGCATGTCGTTCTCCATCCTGTGGTCATGGGTGAGGTTCACGGCGCTTCTGGTTTTGCACCTCGGCGCCCATGGCGATCATCCGCAGTTGGCGAATTGTACGGTCGGAGAGTGCCCGGCACTCTTCGCTGGTCATGTCGAGCGCATCGGCACCGGCACTGAATACAATGGTGACCATGGCTTCGGCCTGGATGTAGGCATCTTCCCGTGGCGCTTCGGTGGTGGCTTCCAGATAATCGGTCAGCTCGGCGATGAAGTGCTGGATTTCGCGCGCCACCGCCTGACGAAAAGCGGCCGAGGTGCCGGAGCGTTCCCGCAGCAGCAGCCGGAAGATGTTGGGGTTGTTCTCGACGAACTCCATAAAGGTCTGCACCGAGGTGCTGATGACACTGCCGCCACCGGCAATGCGCTGGCGTGCTTGGCGCATCAGTTGGCGCAGGGTGAGACCACCTTCGTCAACCAGGGTCAGCCCCAGCTCCTCCATGTCGCGAAAGTGGCGATAGAAAGAGGTGGGGGCGATACCCGCTTCACGAGCGACTTCCCGCAGGCTGAGATTGGAGAAACTTCGATTGGCGCACAGTTGGCTGAATGCAGCGTCGATCAATGTACGCCGGGTTTTTTCTTTTTGTTGAGCGCGAATACCCACGAAATCAGTCACCTTCAGCTTATTGAGGCCAAATGATAACCCGAAGGCGCCTCAGGGTCAGGTTTGTATCCTACTTTTTTACCATTGACCGTGAGGAAATCGCCATAGAAAATGGCTAACAGCTGTTCGCTGAAAGGATGCAATGAGATGGCCAGACCCCCAATTATTTTGACCAATACCCTGCTGTTCTCCCTCTCCGGGATAGTGGCGTTGATTGTCGTGCCCTGGTACGGCGTGAGCCACGGTTATGATCTCTGGCAGTGGGCCAGTTTCCTGTTGTTGTTCTGCCTGAGTGGTCTCTCCATCACCGCAGGCTATCACCGGCTCTGGTCGCACAAGGCCTATAAGGCGCACCCCGCTTTGCAGTGGTTGTTTGCCATCGGCGGCGCGTTGGCGTTGCAGAATTCGGCCCTGCACTGGTCGGCTGATCACCGCCGTCACCATCGTCATGTGGATGACAACGAAAAAGACCCCTACAGCGCGGGGCGCGGTTTCTGGTACTCCCACATCGGTTGGATGTTGCGGGAGCATCAGGGAGAGCGCTATGGCGATTACAGCAATGTGCGGGATCTGCAGAACAATCCGGTCGTCGCGTTTCAGCACCGTCACTATCTGACGCTGGCGCTGGCGGCCAATCTGGGGTTGCCGCTGCTGCTAGGCCTGTGGCACGGGGATCTGCTCGGCATGCTGCTGTTGGTGGGCGTGCTGCGGATGGTGATGACTCACCACACCACCTTCTTCATCAACTCGCTGGCCCATATCTGGGGCAGTCAACCCTATACCGACCGCAATACTGCTCGCGACAACGGCATCCTGGCCTTTTTCACCTTTGGCGAGGGGTACCACAACTTTCACCACCTGTTCGAGAATGACTACCGCAACGGCATTCACTGGTGGCAGTTCGATCCGACCAAGTGGCTGATCCGGCTCGCCTCCTGGTGCGGTCTGGCGGGGGATCTCAGATCCTCGCCGGAGGAGCGTATCGAACAAGCCCGGCTGCAGATGCAACTGAAACGGGCACAAGCCAGGTTGCGCAAGCAGGAAGATCGCGAGCTATGGCAGGCGTTGCTGCAGGAGGAGTACGACAAACTGAGCGAGCAATTGCAGCACTACTATGCCAGTCGCAAACGGCTGCTGGAGCTGCGCAAGCGCAAGGCGCTGGCGCGCTATGACCGCCTCAAGCTGCAACTGGAGTACCGGGCCCTGCGGGATGGCTTTATCGCAGGTAAGCGCAATTGGAGTCGCCTGTTGGCAGGCATTGCATGATGCCGTCCGGTTATCACACAGACTAAAAGAGAAGACCGCCTGCTGGCGGTCTTCTCTTTGGTATGCATGTTTGAACGGGCTAGTTGGCTTGGCTCTGCTGTTGCTGCAACTGATCCAGTGCCTGTTGCTCCTGCTGGCTGAGACCCAGCTGTTCGCAGGCCTGCTCAAAGCTGATCCCCAGATGGCACATCATGATATCGATGGCGGGCAGATAGTTTTTCATAGCTTCTTCCATGGTGATCCTCCAGACCCGTCTCTTATGCCCTGAACCACACGGGTGGGCAATTAGACTTTAGGCTTAGTCTGCCCATTTGATAAGCAGCTCTGCCACTGCAGCAAGGAATTTGTTACCCTGCACCATGATAAAAACGGTTGCCGTATGACAGCGAGCAACAGGTGAGGAGCAGGGCATGTTATTGAGTTTCTTGATCATCGCTTCCGGTTGGTGGCATATCCGCGCTGCCTACGGTTCAGATAGTCGCCAGTTCTATATCAGCAAGCCGCTGACCATGCTGCTGATCATTGCGCTGGCGTTCGGTTATCAGAGTTATGACCACGATGGTTCTCACGCCTGGATCTTGCTCGGTCTCTGCCTCTCGTTAGCGGGAGATGTATTGCTGATGCTGCCAACTGATCGCTTTATTCAGGGGCTGGCCGCATTTTTTGTCGCACACCTCTGCTATATCGTCGGCTTTGCCCAGGGGCCGCTGGTGCTCAAGTTGGTTGATGGCTTGCTGCTGTTACTGGTCGCAGGCATGGTGTTTGGCATCTTGTGGGGCAAACTGGGGGAGATGCGGATCCCGGTCTTCTGCTACATGCTGGTGATCATCGGCATGGCTTGGGTGGCTGCCGGTGCCTGGCACGCCTCGCTCACCGCAGGTTCTGCGGCTGCTCTGGTGGGGGCGCTGATGTTCCTCTTTTCCGACTGCATGCTGGCGCTTGATCGTTTCCGCCGTCCCTTTCCCCACGCCCGCGCCTGGATCATGAGCAGCTACTTTGCCGCCCAGTTTCTGATTGCGGGGTCGCTGGCGGGATAGCGTCCGGTGGTTGAGTGCAGGTAACAGATAAAGAAAAACGGGCGCTTGCCCGTTTTTCGTTTTATGTCCCGGCCGTTTTTTACGCCTCTAGCGGTTCGGCATCCGCCGCCCGTGGCGCGGGGGATTTGAGCAACAGCATCAGGGCGCTGGCGATCAGCAGAAAGATCCCCATGATGTAGAACACCTGATTGTAGGCCATGATGGCCGCTTCCCGGTTGATGGTATTGGTCAGCATAGCTTGTGCCTGCTGCTGGGCGATCTCCGGACTTGATCCCTGCTCCATCATGGTTTGGGCCAACTGCAGCAGATAGCTCTGACCCTCGATACTGCTGGCGGCCAGGGTGCTGCTGATCTGCACCACATGAGTGCGAGTATCGTTGTCGAGCAGGGTGGCGATGATGGCGATGCCGAAGGCACCCCCCAAGTTGCGCAGCACGTTGAGCAGGGTCGAGGAGGAGGGGATCTCGTCGTGGCTCAGGCTGGCGGTGGCGACCAGGGAGAGCGGCACCATGATGAAGGGTTGCCCCAGTGCCCGTACGATCAACGCTTGTATTAACTGTGGCCCGGCATAGTCAGCACTCATATTGACGTTCATAAAGCAGCTGACGGCGAAGATCAGAAAGCCGAAGCTCACCAGATAACGGGGGTCTATCTTGTGGGTCAGCTTGGGCACCAGCGGCAGCACCAGTAGTTGCGGCAATCCCATCCACATCAGTACCTCGCCGATTTCCAGCGCGTTGTAGTTGTGGATCTGGGTCATGTAGAGCGGCAGCACGTAGATGGAGCCCATCAGCGCCATCCCGAGGATCAGATAGGCGAAACAGGCCAGCGCGAAGCGCGGGTTGTGCAGTAGCCGCAGATTGACTAGCGGGTGCCGCCGCATCAGCTGGCTGATGACAAAGAACACCAGTGCCACAGCCGAAATGACCGAGAGTCGGATGATGAAACTCGAGCCGAACCAGTCCTCCCGGTTGCCCTCCTCTAGCACCACTTCCAGCAGGCCGAGGCCGAGGGCCATGGTGACGATGCCGATCAGATCGACCTGCCTGATCACTGCCCAGTCTACCGGTTTCTTATCCAGCCCGTAGGCCAGCATCGCCATCACCAACAGTCCCGGCGGCACATTCATATAAAAGATGTAGTGCCACGATATCTGTTCGGTGAGCCAGCCACCGAGGGTCGGGCCGATGGCCGGGGCGAAAGTAGCACAGAGGCCGAACAGCGCCATGCCGGTGGCTCGTTTATGCAGTGGCAGCAAGGTTACGATGAGGGAGAAGGCCATCGGGATCAGCGCGCCACCGGTGAAGCCTTGCAACGCCCGGAAGATGATCATGCTGGTGAGGTTCCAGCTGAACGAGCAGAGCACGGAGGCGATAATAAAGGCGCCGGTGGTCCACAGCAGGTAGCGGCGCACGCTCAGCCCCCGGCTCAGCCAGCCGCTGAGGGGGATGGCGATCATCTCTGCCACCAGATAGGAGGTGGAGATCCAGGAGCTTTCGCTCAGGGTGGCTGATAGTGCCCCCTGAATATCTTTCAGGGAGGCGTTGGTGATCTGGATATCGAGAATGGCCATGAAGGCGCCGATAAGGCCCCCCATGACCGCGATCCAGTGGCGACGTGGAATGGGTTCCATCAGTTGGCGGCAACCACGGCTTCAGGAGTACGGGTATCCACGATCACTTCGCTGGAGAGACCCGGTAGCAGTTTGCCTGCCAGTGAACCCGGCTCGGGGATGCGGATCTTGACCGGCACCCGCTGGACGATTTTGGTGAAGTTGCCGGTGGCGTTCTCCGGTGGCAGCAGGGCGAACTTGGCGCCAGTGGCGGGGGAGAGGCTGTCGATAATCCCCTCGACCGGCTGATCAGGGTAGGCATCCAATACCACTTCTACTTTTTGGCCCGGCTGCATATGGGCGAGCTGGGTCTCCTTGAAGTTGGCCTCGACCCATACCTGTTGTAGCGGCACCAGGCTGGCGACCTGCATGCCGGACTGGACATAAAGCCTCTCCCGCAAGCTGCGCTTGCCGATGATGCCATCGGCCGGTGCCCGCAGTTCGGTGTAAGTCAGCTCCAGCCTGGCCTCTTCCAGTTGTGCCTCGCTAAGGGCCAGCCTGGCCAGATTCTGTTTGCGTTCGGCATCCAGTACCAGCAGTCGCTCGCGGGCGGCCTGTAGGGCGGCTTTGGCCTCTTGCTCCTGTGCCAGATTGACCTGCAGACCGGCCCGGACTTCGTCCAGACTGTCTTGCGAGCTGTAGTTACGCTGGTTGAGCTGGCTGATCCGGTTCACTTGTTGGTGGGCGCGGAGTTGCTCGGCACTGGCGGAGGCGACTCTGGCCTCCGCTTGTTGGATCAGGCTTAACTGCTGGGTGCGGGTGGCGGCCAGATTCTCGGCGGTGGCCTGATTGAGTTGCAGATTGGCTTCGGCCTCTGCCAGCTTGTTCTTGTATTCGCGGTCATCAAGACGGGCGATCAGCTGGTCTGCTTTGACCGGCTGGTTATCGGTGACCAGTACTTCGCTGATATAGCCCGGCAGTTTGGATCGGATCCCGGTCACTTCACTCTGCAGATAGGCGTTGTCAGTACTTTCGAAATAGCGGCCGTGCAGATACCAGTAACCGGCGAACAGCAGACCGATCAGCACCAATATCATGGCGGCCAGCAGGGGGATTTTTTGGTGTTGACGCATTTGGCGGGATTCCTGAACGTAAGGCGGGCAGGCTAACACTGGTCGACTGTTTCGATTAGTATTGGTTCACGAGATATACAGTTTCACTGGTGCAACAATGGATCTCAATGCAGCCTTAATTCTGGTGCGTATTGTCGACAAAGGTTCGTTTACCGCCGCCGCTCAGGAGTTGGGGATGACCAAGGCGATGGTGAGTCGCCGTATCGCCGAACTGGAGCAGCGGCTCGGGGTACGTCTGCTCTATCGTTCTACTCGTCAGCTCACCCTGACCGAGGAGGGGGAGAAGTACTATCTGCACTGCAGCAAGGCGGTCGATGCCCTGACCGAGGCGGAGCTGATGTTGAGCGCCAGCCAGCAGGAGGTGACCGGCACCCTCAAGCTGGCAGTGCCTATCGAGACGGGGCAGTTGGTGATCGGGCGGATGGTCGCCAAATTTTTGCAGGTCTATCCCGGCTTGCAGGTGGAGCTGGAGTTGACCAACCGGGTGATAGATCCCATCAGCGAAGGGCTGGATGCGGTGATCCGGGTCGGTGACATGAGCGACTCCAATCTGGCAGCGCGGCGACTCTGGAGCACGGGTCGGCTGCTCTGTGCCAGTCCTGACTATCTGGCGCGCAGTCCGGCCATTACCCGGCCAGAGGATTTAACCGACCATGAGCGGGTGACGGTGAGCAGTGGCTTTCTCGCTTCTCACTGGTGTTTCGACCGGGATGGTAAAGAGGTGCTGGTTGACCCCCCATCCCGTTTTCGGGTCAATAATATTACCTGTGCCCGGGAGGCGGCTAAGGCGGGGATCGGGTTGGCTTCGCTACCCGCTATGCTTTGTCAGGAAGAGCTGGCCAGTGGCGAACTGGTGACCCTGTTGCCGGAGTGGCAGCAGCCCAGAGTGCCGATTTACCTGCTGTTTCCGGAACGGCGGCTAATGCCGCGCAAGCTGCGGGTATTTATCGATTTCATGGTGGAAAATAGCGCCGAGTTTGGCATCGACAAGTTGTTGTAAGGGGGAGCTATGGATAACTGGATCAATCTTTATCGCGCTTCTCATACTCTGGAGGCCCACGCCCTGAAAGGGGCTCTGGAGGCGGAAGGGGTGGTGGTGCGGCTCAATGGCGATGGACTGTTTGGCGCCCTGGGAGACCTGCCGGTAGACATGCTGCAGGTGACCCTGCTGGTGCGTGGCGAAGACCGCAGCAAGGCGGGGCGGGTCATCGAGCGTTACCAGCAGCGCCAGGGTAATGGCTGGCTCTGTGGCCAGTGCGGGGAGGAGAACGGCGCCAACTTTGAGGTCTGCTGGCGCTGTCATCACGATCCCCACGACAGCTGATCGCTCTGCCGCTAGCGCAGCGGGAAGTCGATATCTTCCCCTGCGCTGGCATCATGGTAGGTCGCCAAATCCAGCTCGTTCTCGCTGCGGGCGATCAGCACAGATACCAGAATATCCCCCGATACATTGACCGTGGTGCGCGCCATGTCGAGGATCCGGTCAATACCTGCAATCAGCGCCACTCCTTCCAGCGGCAAACCGACCGCCGTCAGGGTCAGGGTCAGCAGCATTAGCCCGGTGCCCGGGGTGCCTGCCGTGCCGATACTGGCCAGGGTGGCGATGCTGATGATGGTCAGGTAATCCACCATGTGCAGATCTACCCCGAATGCCTGTGCCACGAACAGCGCGGTCACCCCCTGATAGAGGGCGGTGCCATCCATATTGATGGTGGCGCCGATGGGCAGCACCTTGGCGGTAATAGTGGGTGAGACTCCCAGCCGCTGCTCGGCGCAGGCCAGACTGATGGGCAGGGTGTTGTTGCTGGAGCTGCTGGTGAAGGCTACTGCCTGGGCATCGACGATGCTCTTGAAGTAGTGCAGCGGATTGAGCCGTGCCAGCAGGAGCAACAGGGTGCTGTAAACGCCGAGCACGTGCAGCAGGCAACCGAGGTAGACAGCGCCGATCACCTTGAGCAGCGGCAGCAGCAGCTCGAGGCCGTACTTGCTGGTCATCCAGGCCATCAAGGCGCAGACACCGTAAGGGGCGAGCGCCATCACCATCTGGGTCAGCTTGAACATCCCCTCGGCCAGCGAGGTAAAGAAGAGAATGGCAGGACGGCCACGACGACCACAGGCATTGAGGGCCACCGCCAGCGCCACCGCAAAGACGATCACCTGCAGAATTTTTCCATCCACCATCGCTTGCACCGGATTGCTGGGCACCAGGTAGCCGAGCACGTTGGCTAGCGAGGGTGAATCTAGCATTGTCCCGGGCCGCAGATAGGGGCCCATGTCGGCGCCCACGCCCGGTTCCAGCAGCCAGCCCATCATCAGGCCAATGCAAATGGCGATGGCGGTGGAGCAGAAGTAGAGGCAGATGGCCTTGATGCCGATGCGATCCAGGGCCTTGCCCTTGAGCAGCGAGGTGAGGCCAGCGATGACCGAGCAAAAAATGAGGGGCACCATCAGCATCTGGATAGTGTTGACGAACAACACGCCAATGGGCTTGAGCAGCAAGGCTTGCTCCTCAATGCCGACCCCGAGGCCGACCCCCAGCAGCATACCGATCAGGGTCTTGAGCCAGAGCGGACGGCGAGTCCAGATCTGCCAGGGCTTGATAGCCTCTCCATGGAACTGCATGACGCCAATATCCTTATACATTGTCTGCGATGGCTAAAATGGGGCGCCAGTGTAGCGATCCCTGCACCGGGTTGCCACATTATCGACAAAGCGTGGGCGCTGACCACCCCTCTGGTCAGCTAATGCGCGGTTTGTTGGTTTATATCAAGGTCTCCCAGTGCGAGGCAGGCTTTAATGTACATTCTGCATATTTATTATTGGGGTGGAAAATGTCGCAATCGGTACATGGTCATGAGGTGATGGAGATGATGCTGGAGCAAGGGGGCCAATTTAGCCGTGCCAGCCTCAAGCAGGCGATGGCGGAGCGGTTCGGAGCCGATGCGCGGTTTCATACCTGCAGCGCCAGCGAGATGGATGGGGAGGCATTGATCGACTTTTTGGCCGCCCGTGGCAAATTCATCGACTCGGCCGACGGCTTCCAGACCCGCGCCGACAAGATCTGCAACCACGGTTGACTCTCCTGCGAGCGCATCATGGCGCTCGCTGAATTCTTCGCCTTTTGCTATATTTCGCCCCCTCTCTTTTCCCTATTCAAGGCGTAGCCAGGGCGTTGTATGGATACTTTCTCTGCCGCAGTCATGCTGTTTCTGATCATGGATCCGCTGGGCAACCTGCCGGTGTTCCTCTCTATCTTGCGTCATATCGATCCCAAGCGGCGGCGCAAGGTGATGATCCGCGAACTGCTCTTCTCGCTGGCCATCATGATGCTGTTCCTGTTTGTCGGTCAGCAGATCCTCGGTTTCCTCAACCTGCGACAGGAAGCGGTCAGCATTGCCGGCGGCATCATCCTGTTCCTGATCGCCATCAAGATGATCTTCCCCAGTGAAGGGGGCGTCACCGGGTTGGCGGCAGGTGAAGAGCCTTTCCTGGTGCCGATGGCGATCCCGATGATTGCCGGTCCCTCGATCCTGGCCTCCTTGATGCTACTGGCCAATCAGGAACCCGCCCGGATGGTGGACTGGTCGCTGGCACTCTTTATTGCCTGGGCGGCCAGCGCGGTGATCCTGATGTTCTACGAGGTATTCAACAAGCTGCTGGGTGAGCGAGGGCTCACGGCGGTAGAGCGGCTGATGGGCATGCTGCTGGTGATGATCGCGGTCCAGATGCTGCTGGATGGGGTACATCACTATCTTTCGGTGACCGCCATCCCCTGATCCTCGTGGCCCGACGCTGGCTGTAGCTGACTCATGATCTGGGTCAGCAGCAGCTCCCGCAGCCAGCGATGGCCCGGATCCTCGCTGTGGCGCTGATGCCAGATCAGCAGGTGGGAGATGCTGTCCAGCCCGATGGGCAGCGGTAGCTGCAACAGTGGATAGACCTGGGTAGCGTTGCGGGCATAGAGCTTGGAGAGGGTCACAATCATGTCGGAGTGCATCCCCATCCGCAGTGCGGCCTCGAAGGAGGGGACGGTGGCCTCGATGCGGCGGTAGAGATCTTGCTCTGCCAGCTTGTGGTCCAGCATCCAGCGATCCCGCCCCTCGCAGTAGGTCTGCACATGGGGGTAGCTGAGATAGTGCCCGAGATCCCAGTCAGGCTCTCGCAGGGCTGGGTGGTGCTGCTGTACCAGACAGGTGAGGTCATCGATGGCCAGCAGCCGCTGGCAGATGTTGCCGGGCAGGGTGTCGAGCCGGTAATCGGAGCTGATGCAGTTCTCCCGCACCGCGAAGGCGATATCCACCTGGCCCTGACTCATCTCGGTCAGGCTGGTTTCGGTCCACTCCTCATAGCGCAAGCGGATCCGTGGTGCCTGCCGTTTCAGCTCACTCAAGTACAGTGGTGCAAACAGGGTGAAGGCGCTGTCCATGCTGGCGATGACGAACTCCCGCTCCGAGCTGGCGGGATCGAACTCGGGCGGCTGGATCAGGTTGTCCAGCGACAGCAGGATGGGTTGCAACTGCTGCTGCAATGCAAGGGCGCGGCCGGTGGGTTCCAGCCCGTAGGCGGAGCGGATGAAGAGGGGATCATTGAAGGTATCGCGCAGGCGGCCGAGGGCTTTGCTGACGGCGGACTGGCTTAGATGAAGGCGGCGTGCTGCCTTGCTGCCGTTGCGCTCTTCCAGCAGCACTTGCAGGATAATCAGCAGATTGAGGTCGATGCGACCCAGTTGTTCCAGTAGCATGATATGAATCCCATTCAATTCTAAGATGAATTTATACCATTTGTTTTCATATCTTGGCGATCTTATCCTCAAATGGTCTCAGGTTCGCATGAACCACTGGTACAGGATGTAGCGGTTGAGGGGACACGTAGCACAATCAATATGGCGACCTTTGGGTCGCCCTATTTTTTGGCTCTGATTTATTTGCTCACTTGCGCCCGCCTTGATTTTGCCCAACAATCCCTGCGCTCTATTTTGATACAACTGATAGATATCTCTTTGTGAGGGAGTATCCCTATGGGACTCGGTGGAATTCATATCTGGCATATGTTGATCCTCTTGCTGGTAGTCGTGCTGGTCTTCGGCAGCAAACGTCTTGCCAGTGCGGGTGAGGATCTGGGTACCGCTATCAAAGATTTTCGCAAGGCGATGCGTGACGACGCAAATAATCCGAAATAAGCAGTAGGAGTAGAAAATGTCTGTAGACGAAAAAGTAGAACTGAACGAAACCTGTGACAGCTGCGGCTGTTTTGCCGAGATCGGCACCATCATAGGTGAAGGTGATGAGGTGATGGAGCTGGCGATTGAAGCCGCGACCGAAGCTGATGCCCGCGCCAAGCTGGCAGCCTATGAAGCACTGGCCAAGCAGGTCACTGCCGAAGCTCAAGTGAGCAGCGAGCTGGGTCAGGGCGTCAACGGGGTGATCCTCAAAGCCCGCCTGCAGTTTACCTGCACCGCTGAAAAGCTCATTTTTGAGCTGCGTGCCCGCTCTATCTGATTAATGTGATAACACGGCAGCACAGCCTGCCGTGTTGACCCTTCTGCTGTGGGTCGCCGTTCTATAGTTACTCTATCCCACAGACGTTTTTGCCCGGCGCGAGTCGGCCAACAGAAGGCGTAAACATCATGACGCAGCGATGGATCTCTGCCCCCAATCCCACCTTCTATAGTGATCCTTGCTGCCGACAAGCAGCAGGTGTGACGTCAGCGCAGGGGCTACCATCGTGATGGGGCGCTGGATCTGGGCTCTGCTGGCCCTCTGCTGTTTTCCCCTGCTGGCGGCCGATCTCAAGCCACAGCGTCTGCCCCAACCCGGGGACCTCGAAAGCATTCTGCAAAAACGCGAACTCAGGGCTCTGGTGGTCTATGAGCGCGGCTTCTATTTTCTCGATCGTGGCTCTCAATACGGGATTCTGGTCAATCAGCTGCAAGGGTTCGAGCGCTGGCTGAACAAGACCTATCTCGCCAAGGAGAAGGTCAAGCTCAAGGTGGTCTACATCCCGGTGCGTCAGGATAAGCTGCTGGACTATCTGGCGGAGGGACGTGGCGATCTGGTGGCGGCGACCATGACGGTGACCCCGACTCGGCGTGAACAGGTGGCCTTCTCCCGGCCGCTCATCTCCTCCATCGAGGAGTGGGTGGTGAGCCAGAAGGGCCTGCCCGCCTTCAGCCGCATTACCCAGCTCTCCGGCCGTCGGGTCTGGGTGCGCGCCAGCTCCAGCTACTACGAGAGTCTGCGCCAGCTCAACTGGCTGTTTCGCGAGCTGGGGCTGCCCCCCGTCTATATCGAGACGGTGCCGGAATATCTGCAGGATGGCGATCTGCTGGAGATGGTGGCCGCCGGCATTATTCCCCTGACGGTGACCGACAGCTACAAGGGGCGGATCTGGCTGGGGGGGATGATCTCCGGCCTCAAGGCCCACAAGCTGGTACCGCTGCGCAGCAATGGCGCGAGCGCCTGGGCGCTGCGCAAGAACAGCCCCGAGCTGCTCAAGGCGGTCAATGGCTATCTGGCGAGCGTCAGCAGTCACAGTCTTTACAGTGACATCACCTTGCGGCGGTTGCTGGTTCACAGCGATCAGATGAGCAATATCCTGGCGCCGGATCCCATGGGGCGACTGGCGACCATTCGCAAAGTGCTGGAGAAGTACGCCAATCAATACGATCTCGATTGGCTGATGCTGGCGGCGCTCGGCTACAAGGAGTCCGGCCTCAATCCCAAGGTGCGCTCGCACAAGGGGGCCGTGGGCCTCATGCAGCTGCTGCCCAGCACGGGGCGGGAGGTCGGCATCAACGGTGCCAAGCTGACCACGCTGGAGGGCAATGTGGAGGCTGCTTGCCGCTACATGCGGTTGATCCTCGATACTTACTTCAATGATCCCAAGCTGGATCGGCTCAACCGCCACCTGTTTGCCCTCGCCGCCTACAACGCGGGGCCGAACCGGGTGCAGGCGCTGCGGGGCAAGGCAGAGAAGCTGGGGCTAGATCCCAACGTCTGGTTTGGCAACGTGGATCAGCTGGTGGCCAACGAAGTGGGGCAGGGGCCGATCAACTATGTCGGCACCATCTACAAGTACTACGTGGCCTATCGTTTCAGCCTGCCCCAGATCGAGGGCAAGGCTGCCGCTATCGAAGCGGCTCAGCCCTGAGCCGGTTGACCGGCAGGGTCGCCTGCGCGGTTGGCAACTGCCAGCTGCCGTCCCTGTGTTGCAGGAACCAGTGGGCAGGGCCGGTGGCCGGGATGAGATCTGGCTGGCTGAGCTGGCCCAGATAGCGCAACATCGGGGTATCATGCAGTTCCATCAGCAACTCCTTGTTGGATATGTGAAGAGGCTCGCCAGCGTTATGACACCCGGCCATGACAGCAGGATGACACCATGATCCCCGGATCCTTTGCCCTGATCGACGATCCCCTGCTGGCACTCAAGGTGCGCTGCCACTGGATCCGCCATGCCCGCGAGCGCATCCAGGCGCAGTACTACAGCTGGGAGGAGGACAGCAGCGGCAAGCTGCTGCTGAGCGAGCTGCTCCACGCCGCCCGCCGTGGCGTCAAGGTGCAACTGCTGGTGGATGATCTCTATGCCGGTGACAACCGCTTTCTGGAGATGGTGGCCCACTACCCGGGGATCGAGGTGCGGCTGTTTAACCCCTTCTGGCTACGGGGCTGGCGCCCGCTGGCGCTGCTGCTGGAGGGGCTGCTCAGCTTTCGCCGCATCAACCACCGGATGCACAACAAGCTGTTGCTGGTGGATGGCAAGCTGGCGCTGATTGGCGGGCGTAACATTGGCGATCGCTACTTCGGTCTGGATCCGCAAGCCCCTTTCGTGGATCTCGATCTCGCCTGTCAGGGTGGCCTGTGCCAGCAGATGGCGCAGGGCTTCGAGCAGTTCTGGCACAGCCGCTGGAGCCACCCCATCCGCCATCTACTGCGCCGCGAGCTGCTGCCCGCCGAAATAGAGGTGGTCAACGACTTCCTGTTCACCATGACGGATCCGGCGGTGGCAAGGGTCTACGATCTGCCCGCGGCGCTGTTTGACGAGGATGACTTGCCGCTGCAGTGGCACGAGGGGCGGGCCGAGGTGTGGTTCGACCGTCCCGGCAAGGGGCTCATCTCCCGCCCCACTACCGCTCGCCAGCTGTGGCGCCAGTTGGCTGACAATCCCGGCTCGCTGGGGTTGGTGACCCCTTACCTCATTCTCACCCGTGGATTTCACCACCGTCTGGCGCGGCTGCGCCAGCAGGGGGTCGCCATCGACATTCTCACCAACTCGCTGGCCAGCACCGATGTGCCGCTGGTCTATGGTGCCTATCAGCGCTATCTCGGCTGGTTGCTGCGCCAAGGGATCCGGGTCGTTGAGTTTGACCATGGCCACGGCAGCCTGCACGCCAAGCTGATCCTGCTGGGGGAGGAGCGGGCGCTGTTTGGCAGCCTCAATCTCGATCCCCGCTCGCTGTTTCTCAATACCGAGCTGATGCTGCATCTGCACTGTCCGCCGATCTGCGAGGCGCTGCGAACGTGGTTAGCTCGCTGGCAGGATCAGGCCGGCGGATCGCCTCGCAAACCCGAGGGGTGGTCAAGGCGGCTGGTGGCCCGCCTGAGCGACTGGTTGCCGCTGCGCCGCTGGTTGTGAGGCGGCCATTTTTTGTGCGAGATCTCGCAAAGCCTTGTAAGTCATTGCAGACGGTCATTGCGGGTGAATAACCATCAGTGAGGCTATCTAGCTGTTTTATAACAATTTAGCAGTGATGATAAGGCTGTTTTTTGTACTCGAATGTGAATGGAGTGGGCATAAAAACGTTTTTTATTTTGTTTTTCTGCGTAATATTTCAGTTGCAAGGACAAACACGGCGGCTTGTCTGCCGTGTGGACGAAGGTTGTTACGGGTTGCTGGCCACTTGCCTCGCTGCAATTGGCGCGCACTTTAGATGGGTCGCGAACTATCGGAAAGTGAAACAGAGACCCAGCGCGGCCGGACTCCAATATGGAACATGCTATTTGCGAGGGGGTGACATGGAAATGTCACCCCACTTTTTTTGGCCGCTCGCCACCGTGGCGCTTTCGCCATGACTGTCGCCCATGGCAAGAGCCACAGAGGGCAAGGCAATAAAAAGAGGGCCGCACTGGCGGCCCCCGGTCTTATCGACTTGGCTGATTAACCGGCCTTGACGCTGCGGCGACGCTGCAGCCAGACGATCGCTCCAAACAGCAGGAAGCCCGGGATCCACATCCACTCCTTAGTCCAGCGTTCGGTGGGGGCCTTGACGGTGAGGATCTCCTGATCGAACTCCAGCCCCATAGTGGCGGCCGGGCTGCCAAAAGTGATGCTGTCGATCAGTGTCTTGCCATCCTGCTCATAGAGGCTCAACCCCAGATTTGCCAGCCGCTCCTCGCCATCCGCCCCATCCGGTACGGCGACCAGCAGGGTGAACTTGCGCGGTTTGCCCACCGCATCTTCACCGAGGATCCGCAGTCGCAGGGTGCTCTCCGCCTCCACTTCACCCATGGTTTTTGCCAACTCGGCGGGCGGGGTAACCCGATAAGGATCGTGCACCATGTCCATCCAGAAACCGGGCCGGAAGAGGGTAAAGGCGACCAGCAGCAGCAATACGCTCTCGTACCAGCGGCTCTTCACCAGGAACCAGCCCTGGGTAGCGGCGGCGAAGATCAGCATGGCGATGGTCGCCACCATGAAGATCAGTACCCCGTGGGCAAAGTCCACATCGATCAGCAGCAGATCGGTGTTGAAGATGAACAGGAACGGCAGCGCTGCGGTACGCAGGCTGTAGTAGAAGGCGGTGATCCCGGTCTTGATGGGATCCCCCTTGGAGACAGCGGCTGCCGCGAAGGAGGCCAGTCCCACCGGCGGCGTTACGTCCGCCATGATGCCGAAGTAGAAGACGAACAGGTGTACCGCGATCAGCGGCACGATCAGCCCGTTCTGCTGCCCCAGCGTCACCACCACCGGCGCCAGCAGGCTGGAGACGACGATGTAGTTGGCGGTGGTGGGCAACCCCATGCCGAGGATCAGGCTCAGCAGGGCGGTCAGCAGCAGCATCAGCAGCAGGTTGCCCATGGAGAGGAACTCCACCAGATCCGCCAGCACCAGACCGACTCCGGTCTGGGAAACCGCACCCACTATGATCCCTGCAGTGGCGGTGGCAATGCCGATACCGATCATGTTGCGGGCACCGGCGACCAGCCCTTCCCGCAGATCCGCCACGCCGTCTGCGACGGAGCCGTAGTCGTGCTTACCATCGCTGCGCAGCCAGTTGAGCAGCGGGCGCTGGGTCAGCAGGATGAGCACCAGCATCACGGTACCCCAGAAGGCCGACAGCCCCGGTGAGAGGCGTTCCACCATCAGGCACCACACCAGTACCACCACCGGCAGCATGAAGTGCAGGCCGGAGAGCAACACGGCACGGGTATCGGGCAGCTCGGTGAGCGGCTTGTCGGGATCTTCTGCCGCCAGCGGTTCGTTGCTGGCGGCGATCTTCAGCAGCCCCAGATAGGCCAGCGCCAGCAGCAGGCTGATCCCCGGCAGGGCGTAGTCACCCAGCACAGGTTTGAGCCAGCCGAGGCCATAGTAGACCGCCAGCGACAGGCCGCTGATCAGGGTGGCGCCGAAGGCAAAACCGATCAGACGGCGCAGCCAGGGCTTGGGCTGATGGCCACCGATGGGCTGCATGCCCAGTTTCAGCGCCTCCAGATGGACGATATAGAGCAGCGCGATATAGGAGATGGTGGCAGGCAGGAAGGCGTGCTTGATGATCTCCACATAGGGGATGCCCACGTATTCCACCATCAGGAAGGCGGCTGCCCCCATCACCGGTGGCATGATCTGGCCGTTGACCGAGGAGGCCACTTCGACCGCCCCCGCTTTCTCGGCGCTGAAGCCCACCTTCTTCATCATCGGGATGGTGAAGGTGCCGGTGGTCACCACGTTGGCAATCGACGAGCCGGAGATGAGACCGGTCAGGCCGGAGGCGACCACTGCCGCCTTGGCAGGGCCGCCGCGCAGGTGGCCGAGCAGGCTGAAAGCGAGCTGGATAAAGTAGTGACCGGCACCGGCCCGCTCCAGCAGGGCGCCGAATAGCACAAACAGGAACACGAAGCTGGTGGATACGCCGAGGGCGATGCCGAACACCCCTTCGGTGGTGATCCACTGGTGGTTAGCCAGCGCGGTGAAGCTCACCCCGCGGTGTGCCAGCAGCCCCGGCATCCAGGGGCCCGCCAGACTGTAGACCAGAAAGGCGATGGCGATGACCGCCAGTGCTGGCCCCAGCGCGCGGCGTGCCGCTTCCAGCAGTAGTGGCAGACCGATACAGGCGGTGACCAGATCGGCGGTGGTGAGGGTGCCGGGACGCAGCGCCAGTGCTTCATACATCACAAACAGATAGGCGGCGGCACCCGCAGCGATCAGGCCGAGGGCGATATCGCCGAGGGGTACCCGATCTCGCGGCGAAGAGCGAAATGCCGGGAACACCAGAAAGGCCAGCAATAGGGCAAAGGTGAGGTGAATGGAGCGGGTTTCGGTGTCATTGAGGACGCCAAAGCCCACCATGAAGGGGAGCGGTGAGGCGATCCAGAGTTGGAACAGCGACCAGGCCAGCGCCAGGGTAGTGATGATCCAGCCCAGCGGGCCTAACGGCAGACGAGCGCCCACATCCTGGGCGATCAGTTCCTCGGTAGAGAGTTGTTTATCTTGCATAGGGTTAACTTGTGCCAACGAGTACAACAAGAGCGACACCCGCCTCCGCAATCAGGCGGCAGACGGGTGTCGAGGAGAGTGACAAAGGCCCCGGGGCCCGAAATCAGAGCCAGCCGCGCTCTTTGTAGTAGCGGGCAGCCCCTTCATGCAGCGGAGCAGAGAGACCCACCTTGATCATGTCGGCCTCTTTCAGGTCGGCAAAGGCAGGGTGCAGGCGCTTGAAGCGATCCAGGTTGTCGAACACCGATTTGACCAGCTGATAGACCACTTCCGGATCGGCCTTGGCGCTGGTGGAGAGCACCGCTTTGCCACCAATGGAGGGGGTCGGCTTATCGCTGCCCTTGTAGATGCCGCCCGGGATCTCGGCCTTGCTGTAGTAGCTCTTCTCGGCCAGCAGCTTGTCGATCTCTGCGCCGGTGACCGGTACCAGTACCGCATCTGTGGTGGTGGAGGCTTCCTGAATGGCGCCGTTCGGGTGACCGACGAAGTAGCTCATGGCGTCGATGTTGTTGTCACCGAGGGCGGAAGCCTGCTCGGCCGGTTTCAGCTCGGAGACCAGACCGAAGTCGCCCTTCTTCCAGCCCTTGACCGCCATGATCTCTTCCATGGTGTCACGCTGGCCGGAGCCCGGGTTGCCGATGTTGACGCGCTTGCCCTTCAGGTCGTCGAAGCTGGCAATCTTGGCATCGCGGCGAGCCAGGATGGTGAACACCTCGCTCTGCAGGGAGAAGACGGCGCGCATATCGTCCATGGCCCCTTCGGCCTGGAACGGTGGCAGTCCTTTCATCGCCTTGAACTGGTGGTCGGACTGCATGATGCCGAAGTTGAATTCGCCGCTACGGATGCCGTTGACGTTGGCAACACCGCCGCCACTGGCCGGGGCATTGCACTTGATTTGGTGATCGGCTGCGCCGCGATTGAGGAAGCGGCAGATCGACTGGCCCGCCACGTAGTAAACGCCGGTCTGACCGCCAGTGCCTATGGTCACGAAGCGCTCCTGCGCTTGTACTGGACCACCGAATGAGACACCGACCAGAGCCGCCGACAGGGCGCACGCCAAGGTTAATCCTTTCATTATTTCTCCCTTTTCTGTGATTTTGGTTTATCCGATCCCCGGATAAATTGATGACAATCCCGCTCTGCGTCGGGCTTGCCTGCTCTTCTCGTTGCGCGAAATCGGGGGGATTGATCACCCCTTTTCGGCAGTCACCCTCATCCTGTGGTGAGGCTACCAACCTCCTGTCGGTCGAAGATAAATTGGCCCCTGAGGGGCCAAATAAAAAGTTGCAAGCACTCCGATTAAGCACATTTACCCAACATAAATCAAACGAAATGGCAAAATCACGGAGTTAAATCTTGAGAAACATGACCTCGATCATTCATTTTCTAGCCGAAGATTAATTTGATATAGAGGGAAATGGAAGAGGGAAAAACTACGAGAGGATTCTTATGCGGCCCTTGCGTGGCAAGGGCCGGAGTCATGATGGATCAGTTGGCCGGGGTGGCCAGATCCAGGATAAAGGCGTATTCCAGCGCGATATCTTCGTAGGCTTTGAAGCGGCCCGACTTGCCGCCGTGGCCGGCGTCCATGTCGGTATTGAGTAACAACTTGTTATCATCCGTCTTCAGTTCGCGCAGCTTGGCGACCCACTTGGCGGGCTCCCAATACTGCACTTGCGAGTCGTGCAGCCCGGTGGTGACCAGCAGGTTGGGATAGGCTTGCGCCTTCACCTGATCGTAGGGGCTATAAGCCTTCATGTAGTCGTAGTAGCGCTTCTGGTTCGGGTTGCCCCACTCGTCATACTCCCCGGTGGTGAGGGGAATCGACTCGTCCAGCATGGTGGTGACCACATCGACGAACGGCACCTGTGCTACCACGCCGCGATAGAGCTGGGGCGCCTGATTGATAACGGCCCCCATCAGCAGGCCACCGGCACTGCCGCCCATGGCGTAGACCTGATCCTTGGCACCATAACCCTGGGCGACCAGCGCTTCGGTGACATCGATGAAGTCATTGAAGGTGTTCTGCTTGTTCAGCAGCTTGCCATCTTCGTACCAGTGACGGCCCAGCTCTTCGCCACCCCGGATATGGGCGATGGCGTAGACGAAGCCGCGATCCAGCAGGCTCAGGCGCGAGCTGCTGAAGTCGGGATCCATGCTGGCGCCGTAGGAGCCGTAGCCATAGACCAGCAGCGGATTCTTGAGCGAATCAGCGTGATCTTTCTTGAACTTGTCCTTGCGATAGACCAGCGACACCGGCACCGCTACGCCATCGCGGGCGGTGACCCAGAGCCGCTCGCTGGCGTACTGATCGGCCTTGAAGCCTGCTACCGGCTGCTGCTTGAGCAGGGTGCGCTTGCCGCTCGCCATATCCAGCTCATAGGTGGATGAGGGGGTGGTCATGGAGGAGTAGCCGTAGCGCAGGGTGCTGGTATCGGGCTCAGGGTTGTAGGCGAGCCAGGTGACATAGGCGGGATCGTCGAAGGCAATCTCCTTCTCGTCACCGCTCTGCCAGTTGATCTGGCGCAGTCGGGTCAGCCCCTTGTTGCGCTCCTCCAGTACCAGCCAATCCTTGAACAGGGCGTAGCTTTCGAGCAGCACGTCCGGATTGGGGGCAATGACCGCCTTCCAGCGATCGACCGGGCTCTCTTTGGTCTCATAGAGGCCGAAGTTCTTGCCGTCCTTGTTGGAGCGGACATAGAAGCGGCCACGGTAGTGATCCAGGCTGTATTCGTGATCCACTTGGCGGGGCAGAAACAGCCGTGGCCGCTGACTCGGCACGTTGGCATCGATCAGCCGCACTTCGCCGGTGGTGGTGCTGGAGAGGGCGATGACGATGAAATCTTCCGAGGTGGTGGCGTAGAGGCTGACGTAGAAGGAGTCATCCTTCTCCTCGTAGACCAGCTGATCCTTGGCCGGATCGCTGCCAAGCTCGTGGCGATAGACCTGATAGGGCAGCAGGGTCTGCGGGTGCTTGCGCACGTAGAAGACGGTCTTGTTGTCGTTGGCCCACACCAGATTGCCGGAGGTGTTTTCCAGCTTGTCGGTGGCCCACTGGCCGCTCTCCAGATCGAGGAACTGGATCTGGTACTGACGACGGGAGAGGAGATCTTCCGCCACTGCCAGCCAGCGGTTGTTGCGACTCACCTCAAGGGCGCCGAGGGCGTAGAACTCGTGCCCGTCGGCTCGCAGGTTGCTGTCGAGCAGCAGGCTCGCCTGCTCTTCGCCGAGCTTGGTGCGCGAATAGATCCCGTACTCCTTGCCCGGCTCATAGCGGGTCTGGTAGCGGTAGCCGTTCTTCACATAGGGCACCGACTCATCCTGCTGGGGAATGCGGGCGACCATCTCCTTGTAGAGCTGTTCGCGCAATGGCTGGGTCGGTTTGAGCATGGCCTCGGTGTAGGCGTTCTCGGCCTCGAGGTATTGCAAGACTTCCGGCGCCTGACGCTGGTCGTCGCGCAGCCAGTAGTAGTTGTCGATTCTGGTATCCCCGTGTTTTTTCAGGGTATGGGGATGTTTGGCGGCCACGGGCGGCTGGATTGGGTTTTCGCTTGTCAGCATGGCGGGCTCTTCATTGGCATAAGTGGGGGGGAGAACTGTCAGAAAGGCTAGCAGCAGAACTCCTCGGGAAAAGGTAAACATGTCGCATCCTTGGCGCTGGAAAGGGTTGGTTGACCTGAGCATCGGCTCCATGAATTGGCGTTAAATCTGCCCCTTGTTGCCGGTGGTTGCAAGCAATCCCTTGTTATTGCAGGAAATGTAATCAAAAAAAGCCGCTATCTCGCGATAGCGGCCCTCTTTCTGGCCATGAGCGGCAAAAGTCCGCTCAGGTGTGCCTCACATGATATGGGAGTGCCCTCTCATGACCAGTTTTCGTCAGCCGGGGTAGCTCGACCAGCGGTTGGTCGCGCCCTCGTTGCTGATACTCAGTACCTCATAGGGATGGCCCGGAATATCCATGCCCGGCGCACTCTGGGGCATACCCGGAATGGTCAGGCCGCGGATCGCCGGTTTTTCCCTGAGCAGCTTCTGCACATCGGCGGCCGGTACATGCCCCTCGATCACATAGCCGTTCACCACGCCGGTGTGGCAGGAGGCCAGTTCCGGCGCGATACCGTATTGCTGCTTCACTGCGCCGAGCTGCTCGGTTTCAATGACCTCCAGTTCGAAGCCATTCTGTTCCATGTGTTCGTTCCAGCTTTGGCAGCAGCCACAATATTTGGATTTGTAGACGGTCATCTTCTCGGCCGCGAGGGCCGAAAAGCTGACGGTACCGGCCAGCATGGCCAGTAACAGGGGTTTGTACATCACTCACCTCAGATTTAAAGAAAAGATGCCCGATACGGGATGAGTTTCAGATCTGAGTGCGAGGGGGACGTTCGAGCCGCTCGCACGGGGCGTCCGGCATATAAAGAGAGGGGGAGGAGAATTCGGGAGTATCCGGTTCCAGCACGGAGACCGTCAGGCTGTCGCTGCTCACCAGCGTCATCGAGAGGGCGGTGGTAAAGCTGCCGCACGGCATCGCTTTTTCCAGGGTACGCTCGCTCTGGCTGCAGTGAGGGGTCAGGGTGCAGAGGTCGGTTGCGGCCCGGCTGCCAAACGACATCAACACCAGCACCAGACTCCACAAGGGGAGCCAGCGACGGGCGTGAGCAAGTTGGCGACGGGTGAGAACCATGGAATGACTCGAAAATAACAAGGGGCACATGGTAACCCTGTGCCCCGGGGGAGGGTCAAGCCCTCCCTATGGTGTCAGTCAGCTGGATTCAAGGTTGCTGACGGGTGGCTGCCAGCACGATCTCGCGCACGCAGACGTTGGCAGGCTGGTTCCAGGCGTAGAGCACGGCATCGGCGATCACTTCTGGCGCAATGACGCCGCCCATCTGATCTTTCCAGTCGTGGTAACCGGCCTTGATGTTCTCGTCGGTGGTATGGCTGAGCAGCTCGGTCTCGACCGCACCCGGGGCTATGGTCACCATCCGCACACCGACATCGGCTACCTCTTCCCGGATGTTCTCGGTCAGGGCGTGCACGGCGAACTTGGTGGCGCAGTAGGCGGCATGGTTCGGGAAGGTCTTGCGACCGGCGATGGAGCTGATGTTGATGATGGTGCCGCTGCGGCGCTCCTTCATCCCGGCCAGTACCGCGTGGACGCCATTCAGCACCCCCATCACGTTGATGTTGAGCATCTGCTGCCACTCGGCGGGATCCTGCACATCGGCCTGACCCAGCAGCATGACACCGGCGTTGTTGACCATGCAGCCCACCGGGCCAAATTTGGTTTCTGCTTGCTGGACGGCGGCCTTCATGGCGGCGGTGTCGGTCACATCGACCCCGATGCAGAGGGTATTGGGCAGGTTCAGGGCCTGCATCGGCTCGACCCGACGGGCCAGCAGCAACAGCGGATGACCGGCAGCAGAGAAGGCTCGGGCGATGGCGGCACCGATCCCGGCGGAGGCGCCGGTGATCACGACGAGAGATTTGGACATGGGTCTTTCCTTCTGATTCAAGAGTCGGTTTGAGCAAACGGGTGGCTGGCCAGCACGGAACCCAATCACTATAGTCACTGCATCTATAAGTGATAAATATTGTTTTCCGCTGGTTATCATCTGAAAAAACTATGGTTGGGCTTATGCTGGATCTGAGATTGCTGCGTTTCTTCATCGCCATCTATGAAGAGAAGAACATCACGGCTGCCGCCGAACGCTGCCACGTCAGCCAGCCCTCCCTCTCGGCGGGGCTGCGCCAGTTGGAAGAGGCGCTCGGTGACAGCCTGTTTATCCGGGGCAAGAAGGGGGTGGTGGCGAAAGACCCGGCTCACTATCTCTATCCCCACGCGGTCAAGCTGGTGGAGGAGGCGCGCCGTCTGCCGGAGCTGTTTCGCCAGAAAGCGACGCGTGCGCGGCTCAATATCGCCATCATGCCGGACTTGAGTCGCCGCCGGGTGGCCGGGCTGCTGCAGCAAGTGCAGCGCGTGCTGCCGCAGCTGGATCTCACCCTCTCCGATTACACCACGCCCGCCGACTGTCGCTTGACGCTCGATGCCCTGCGTCGGGAGGACGAGATCTTCCTGCCGCTCTGGGAGGAGGATTACGTGCTCTGCGTGCCGGTCGACCATCCCCTGGTCAGTCGCGGGAGGATCGAATTGGCCGAGCTACAACATTATGATTTTATTGAGTGCCCGCCCTGCGAAGCCCATCAGCAGACTATCGGCCTGCTGGCCTGTGACCGGCTTACCCTCAATCTGGTGGCCAAGGCCGAGAGCAAGGGGCTGGTGATGGCGCTGGTGCTGGCGGGGGTCGGCATCAGTTTTCTGCCGGACGGGCTGGTCGAGGATGAGGCAGGGCTCTGTACCTTGCCGGTGAGCGGACCGCGGATGTTTCGCCGGATCGGGCTCTGCTATCCCGCCCACCAGACCCTCAATCCGGCGCTGCGGGAGCTGATACCCGAGTTGGCAGGTTATGGTGCTTCCTGATAAGGTCGCTTTCCTGTGCACCTTTACGATGCAGCTCCTTAGACTCCCCTTTTCTGTTTACCGCGCCTTGTACAGCAAGGCTTTGTTCGGGTGATGTGGTCATGAAACGCATTCTGGTTATTTTTTCCCATCCCGCTCTGCAGAGCTCGCGGGCCAACAAGCAGCTGTTGCAGGCGATTGAGGGGCTGGAGGGGGTCACGGTTCACGACCTCTATCAGCACTATCCCGACATGTTTATCGATGTGAAGCGGGAGCAGGCGCTGCTCTGTGAGCACGACATCATCGTCTTCCAGCACCCGTTTTACTGGTACTCCTGCCCGGCCATCATGAAAGAGTGGATGGATCTGGTGCTGGAGTATGGCTACGCCTACGGCCCCGAAGCCCACTCCCTCAAGGGCAAGCAGTGGCTGAGCGCCATCACCACTGGCGGGGCGCCGGAGTCCTACTGCAGCGAGGGTTACAACAGCCGACCGCTGCTCGATTTTCTGCTGCCATTTCAGCAGGCTGCCACCTTGTGCGGCATGAACTGGCTGCCCCCTTTCGTGCTGCACTCCTTTCACAAGATCAAGGATCCCGCCGCCCTGCGCCGCTGTGGGCAGGATTACCGTCAGCTGCTTTGCGCCCTGCGTGACGATCAGCTGACCCCGGAGCAGCTGGCCGGGCGTCCTTATCTGCGCGACTTGCTGGAGGTGCTCTGATGACACATGGGCAGCTTGTTGGCCGAGCTTATGAGCCGGATCTGATGTTCACACGGAGGGCTGACTGATGGGCCACGGGATCCTGTTTGATGCCTTTATCTACCTCTCCGCCGCCGTCATCGCGGTGCCGCTCGCCAAACGCTGGGGGCTGGGCTCGGTGCTCGGCTATCTGTTGGCGGGGATCATCATAGGCCCCTTCCTGCTGGGGCTGGTGGGGGAGCAGAAGGATGTGATGCACTTCGCCGAGTTTGGCGTGGTACTGATGCTGTTTCTGGTCGGTCTTGAATTGCGTCCGGCCCTCTTGTGGCAGTTGAAGGGGCCGATCCTCGGCACCGGTGGCCTGCAGGTGCTGCTCACCACGGCGGCGCTGACCGGCGTGGCGCACCTGATTGGGCTGCCGTTGCAACAGGGGCTGGCCATCGGCCTCATTCTGGCGCTCTCTTCCACCGCCATCGTGTTGCAGAGCCTGCAGGAGCGCAAGTTGATGCAGAGCGAGAGCGGTCGCTCCGCCTTTGCGGTGCTGCTGTTTCAGGATATTGCGGTCATTCCGATCCTGGCGTTGCTGCCGCTGCTGGCCATGGCGCCGGTCGCCAGCAATGGCGGCTCCGAGCTGGCGGGGTGGCAGCACGGTCTGCTGGTGGTCGCGGCCATCTCCGGCATAGTGCTGGGTGGCCACTATCTGATGCGGCCGGTGTTTCGTGCCATCGCCCAGTCCCACATGCGGGAGATCTTCGTCGCCGCCGCCCTGCTGCTGGTGATCGCTATCGCCGTGTTGATGGAGTCGGTGGGGCTCTCGCCCGCTCTTGGCTCTTTCCTCGCCGGGGTGGTGCTGGCCGACAGCGAATATCGCCACGAGCTGGAGGCTGACATAGAGCCGTTCAAGGGCTTGCTGCTCGGTCTGTTCTTCATGTCGGTGGGGGCTGGGATCGACTTCGGGCTGTTTGCCGAGCACCCCTTCCTGATACCCACTCTGGTCGTTGGCCTGATGGCGCTGAAATGGCTGGTGCTGATGGCGCTCGGCTTCATCATCCGCATCTCACCGAGTCAGCGCTGGACCTTTGCGCTGGCGCTGGCGCAAGGGGGTGAGTTTGCCTTCGTGCTCTTCTCGTTTGCGGCCCAGAACCGGGTGCTGCCCAGTGAAACCATCTCGCTGCTGACGCTGGTGGTGGCGCTCTCCATGGCGCTGACCCCGCTGCTGCTGATCCTCAACGATCGGGTGATCCAGCCCTGGTTCGATTACCGTAACCAGAGCGACGCGCCGCAGCATGAGCAACCTGAACTGGTGGAGCATCCGGTGATCATCGCGGGCTTCGGCCGTTTTGGTCAGATCGTGGGGCGTCTGCTGCACGGTCACGGCATCGGCACCACCATCCTAGAGCAGGATGCCAGCCAGATAGAGACGTTGCGCAAGTATGGCTATCAGGTGTTCTATGGCGATGCCAGCCGGATCGACTTGCTCCATGCTGCTGGGGCGCACAAGGCGAAGCTGCTGGTGCTCTCCATCAACGATCCAGCTACCTCGCTGGCAGTGATCGAGATGGTGCAGAAGCACTTTCCGCATCTGAAGATCCTGGCGCGGGCGCTGGATCGACCCCATGCTCACGAGATCCTGCGGCACGGGGTCGAGAGTGTGCACCGGGAGACCCTGGGCTCGGCGGTCGATCTGGGGGTGGAAGCCCTGACCCAGCTCGGTTTGCGGGCCAATCAGGCCTGGCGGGCGGGCCAGACCTTCAAGCAGCACGATAACTGGCTGTTGCGCGAGCAGGTCAACTATCTGGACGACGAACACACTTATATCAACAAGAGCCTGCAATACCGGGAGATCCTCTCCGATCTGTTGCAAGACGACGAGGAGGGGCAGGAGCGTATCCATGCCCACAACTGGAATAGCGGGCTACCCGACGACGACAAGGAAGCAAAATGATTGCCTATTACCCCATGTTCAAACACCTGCATATGACGCTGGCGCTGGTCAGTTTGCTGCTCTTTATCTATCGCTGGCGTCTGGCGCTGGCCGGCAGCGGTCGGTTGCAACAGAAGTGGCTGAAGATCCTGCCCCATATCAACGACACCTTCCTGTTGCTGTTTGGCGTGCTGCTGGCGGTGACCTTGCAGCTGAGCCCGGGTCAGCAGCCTTGGCTGATGGCCAAGCTGATTGCACTGGTGCTCTATATCGGTCTGGGTGTGATGGCACTCAAGCGCCCGGCCCGCGGTCAGAAGCTGGTGGCCGGTGTGGCGGCGCTGGCGGTGTTCGGATACATGATCGGTGCGGCCATCACCAAGTCGGCCTGGTCGTGGCTGATGTAAACAGGAGAGGGGGTGCCTGCCTCCCCCTTTCGAGATAATATTCTGATTAATTATTTATTCATGGAATTTTTAACTGCCATTGGAGCGGCATATAGAACTTTAATTTGATGCTTTTCTTGCTAATTTAAGCCTGTGTTGACCCCGATTTGTTCTTTTTTGTGATTTAAAATCAATTACATATCGACGTTTGTATGAAAATGGCGACAGTTGTCGCAGCAAAACTTGCGACATAGACTGTCGCAAGTCACGACTAGCATACAGTCAACGCTAAACCAGTGAAGGCATGCACCATGAGTAAGAAGCTGTTACGACAACTGACCTTGGCGCGTTGCATCCCGCACCGCCCTTACAAGCTGACCGCCAGCCAACTCCAGGTAAAACTGGAAGAGGAAGGTATCCACGTCAGTCTGCGTACCGTGCAGCGGGACCTGGAGGAGATGTCCGGCATGGGACTGTTCGACCTCACCTCGGACGAGCGCAGCAAACCCCATGGCTGGTGCTTCGAGCGCCACGGCCTCAACGACTTTGCCAATATCATGCCGCTCTCGCTGGCGGTGGCCCTGAAAACCTGGAGTGATCAGGCGAGCCAACTGTTGCCAGCGAGTGTACTGACCGAATTGAACCCGCTGGTCGACAAGGCGAGCCAGGTGATCCGCGACAGCCAGAGTGAACTGGCCGAGCGCTGGCTGGAGAGTGTCCACCAGTCGCCGCGTCCGTTTGCCGGCAACCCGGAGATCCGCCGCAGCACCCTGATCCGCGATGCGCTCTGGCGTGGTCGCAAGTTCAGTGCCGAAATCCAGCGGGTGATCAAAGAGCGCACCGTGTGGCTCTGCTATGACCGGATTAACCCGCTCGGCATTCTCAATCAGCCGGACGGCCCGATCCTGCTCTGCACCCTGTCTGAGCTGGATCCCAAGGTTTACGGCATCCCGTTCGACCATATCAAGAACGTGGAGCTGACCAACTTCAGCGCCACCCAGCCGAAGGATTTCAATATTCAAAGGCTGATCCGCGATCAGGGCTATCAGGACGTGAGTGGCCCGATCCGCTTCGTCGGCCGGATCGATGCCAACAGCCAGTCGCTGGTGGATAACCAGATCCCCGGCAACAATCCGCGCATGACCCGCTATGACAAGCGCAGCGTGGTGGTCGAGACAGAGGTGCAAGATACCCCGGAGTTTCGCAGCTGGTTGAACAACATCAGCGGTGAACTGGAGGTGCTGGCGCCGGAATCGCTGCGCAAGGCCTATCTCAATCCGGCCAACCGCTTGAGCTGATTAAAAAATGGCAATGTTGAAGAGTCGAGCTTGGTCTCGGCTTTTTTTTTGCTGTTTTTTTAAGCATATTTATTCAACTAATTTTTAAGTCTTAACGACAGGATTGAACCGTTTTCCTGCCCCGTTTTTGGGGGCGAAAGCCGTGTAAGAGATCTGCCATAGCTACTGTAAGAGGCTGGCGCGTCAAGCCGTACGTGAAGCCATGCCAGAATGATCGAGCTTTCCAGTGAAACTAAATAAGATGCTGATTTTAAAGCTTTAGTTTTTAAGTTCATTTTTGGGGATGGGATCGCCATCGGATCTTTCTCGGAGAGTGGCTCTTGTTCGAGCCGCACATTTCCTTACTATGGGTCTCACAAGGACGGAGCTGGACCGGCAGGATGCAGGGCAGCGCATAAAGATGGAATAGTCTGCAGGATGCAGGCAAGGACACCTCAGGATGAGCTCGATAATCAGGATGATTATCGTCACGGATGAATAAAGGAACCCCGCGGGATGCGGCAGGACACTCTCAGGATGAGAGCAGAACGAACGGAACCTCGTTCTTCAGGATGAACAGGACCTCGCCGGATGCGAGAGGAATACTTCAGGATGAAGTGAGATAACCCGGATGGTTATCGGTCAGGATGACGCAAGGAACCCCCACAGGATGTGGTAACGGACACCTCCAGGATGGAGACAGTGAAGCAGTTCAGGATGAATTGCCAGGCCAGGAGCGCCGCAGGACACGCCAACGGATTGGAAAGGGGATATTCCAAAGGATTAGGATAACGTCAGGGATTGCAGGGAGCATTGCAGTTCTAAGGACAGAACGACACGACTCTAGGGGACGGCTACCGCCGTCCCCTTTTCTTTTGTGGATTCGCTCAGGGTTGAGACGATTGCTGTGCCTTATCCACCACTGCTTGCATCCGGGCCCGGATGTCTGCGGTAGCAAATACGCCAAACAACACTATCAGTAAGAACTCCTGTCGAGTAACCGCAAAATGAGGCTTGCATGCGCGCGCTATCATGCTGGCCTGCAGCCAGTGCAGCAGGGCAATCACTACGCCGCAAATGGGTAAGACAGTATTGAGTTTGCTGGGTAGCGGCGCAAACAGGCTGAATACCACGCCAAACCAGAAAAACAGTACCAGCCCCATCGCCAGCAGATTAAAGACTCGCTTCATTGTTTACCTCCCGCAGATAGAGTTGATAGCAGACCTGACCTGCTTGTTTGTCCTTGAGCAACTGCCAGCTGGCAGGCAGTGCCAGATCGGCCATCTCTTTTTCCCGCTCCAGATAGATCAGGGCATCCGCTGCCAGCCAGCCGCGCTGTTCCAGCAGTTCGCACACTTGTGGTAGCAGCTCACGGCGAAACGGCGGATCGAGAAACACCAGATCGAAGGGGGTGGCAGGGCCTTGCAGCCAGCTTACCGCATCTGACTGGATAACCTGGCCCTGACTGCTACCAAGTGCGGCCAGATTCTTCTTGATCTGGTCGGCGGCACCCTTGTCCATCTCGATCAGGGTCACTTGCTCGGCATAGCGTGACAGTGCCTCTAGCCCCAGTCCACCGCTGCCGGCAAACAGGTCGAGGCAACGGGTACCGCGGATATGGGGGGCCAGCCAGTTAAAGATGGTCTCCTTGATGCGATCCGTGGTGGGTCTGAGCCCTTCCACATCCTTGACCGGCAATTTACGACCGCGCCACTGGCCGCTGATGATTCTTACAAAGCCCGATTTTCCTTGCGGGGCGGGACTTTGGCTCGGGTTGCTACGGCTGGATTTCACTCTGGGCATCGCGTTTCATCGTCAGAAAATAAAGTGGTAGTATAAGGCGGTTCATTTTTATTCCGACCCGCCAAGGGACGGCTATCTTAGCAGTCAGCCAACGAAGTGAGTATTTTTTAGATGGCAAAAGGTTTGTTTTCCTGGCTCGGTTTCGGCCGCAAGAAAGAAGAGGCTGAGGTTGTCCAACCACAGACACCCCAAGCCACCCCCGTTACCGTTGAGCCCGAGGTCGCTACTACCCCTGCTCCCGATACCACGCCGGCTGTTGCACCCGAAGTGCCTGCCAGCGCGCAACATAGCGTTCTGCATGATGATTGCTGTCTGCCGACCGAGCTGGATGACCATGGCCCGCTGGTGGTGGAGGAGTGTGCCTCCGACCTGGAGCCGGTGATCGTCAACGAAGCGCTGATCGCCGAAGAGGAGCGTGCCGCCGAAGCCGCTCGTATCGCTGCTGAAGTGCAAGCTGCAGAAGCTGCCCGTATCGCTGCGCAAGCGCAGGCTACCGAAACTGCTCGTATTGCTGCTGAAGCACAGGCCGCCGAAACTGCTCGTATCGCTGCGCAAGCACAGGCCGCCGAAGCTGCCCGTATTGCTGCCGAAGCGCAAGCCGCTGAAGTAGCTCGTATCGCTGCTGAAGCACAGGCCGCCGAAGCTGCTCGTATCGCTGCGCAAGCACAGGCTGCCGAAGCCGCCCGTATCGCTGCGCAAGCGCAAGCTGCTGAAGCCGCTCGTATTGCTGCGCAAGCACAGGCTGCCGAAGCTGCTCGTATTGCCGCTGAAGCGCAAGCTGCTGAAGCTGCCCGTATTGCTGCGCAAGCGCAAGCTGCCGAAGCCGCTCGTATTGCCGCCGAAGCTCAGGCTGCGGAAGAAGCCCGTATCGCTGCGCAAGCGCAAGCCGCCGAAGTTGCCCGTATTGCTGCTGAAGCACAGGCTGCTGAAGAGGCCCGTATCGCCAAAGAGGCCCAGCGAGCGGAAGATCTGCGGCTGGTAGCCGAGATGGAGGCTGAGGCCGCCGCGCTGGCTGCTCTGCCGCTGGCCGCTGCCGTGGATGACGACACTCAGGACAAGCCGCAGCGGGAGGGCTTTTTTGCCCGCCTCAAGCGCAGTCTGGTGCGTACCAAGGAGAACATAGGCTCCGGTTTTATCGGTCTGTTCCGTGGCAAGAAGATCGATGATGAGCTGTTTGAAGAGCTGGAGACCCAGCTGCTGACCGCCGATCTTGGTGTGGATACCACCCGTCGTATCATCGATGGGCTGATTCAACATGCGGATCGCAAGCAGCTCAAGGATGCCGAGGCGCTCTACGGCCTGCTCAAGCAGGACATGGGCGCCATGTTGGCCAAGGTCGAGCAGCCACTGGTGATCGATACCAGCAAGAAGCCTTACGTGATCCTGATGGTCGGCGTGAACGGCGTCGGCAAGACCACCACCATCGGCAAGCTGGCCAAGCAGTTCCAGGCCGAAGGCAAGAGCGTGATGCTGGCGGCGGGTGACACCTTCCGTGCCGCTGCGGTCGAGCAGCTGCAGGTATGGGGTCAGCGCAACAACATTCCGGTGATTGCCCAGCATACCGGTGCCGACTCTGCTTCTGTCATTTATGACGCCATCGAAGCCGCCCGCTCCCGTGGTGCCGATGTGCTGATTGCCGACACCGCCGGTCGCCTGCAGAACAAGAGCAACCTGATGGAAGAGCTCAAGAAAGTGGTGCGGGTGATGAAGAAGCTGGATGAAGAGGCGCCCCACGAGATCATGCTGACGCTGGATGCGGGCACCGGTCAGAACGCTCTGAGCCAGGCCAAGCTATTCAGCGAGGCGGTGGGTCTGGACGGGATCACGCTGACCAAGCTGGATGGTACTGCCAAGGGCGGGGTTATCTTCGCGGTGGCCGACAAGTTCCAGATCCCGATCCGTTATATCGGGGTAGGCGAGGGGATCGACGATCTGCGTCCCTTTGTGGCGAACGACTTTATCGAAGCGCTGTTCAGTCGTGATGAATAAGTCCGGTCGCGATGAGTAAGTGTCCCATGCCCCGACTTTGGTCGGGGTTTGTCAATGTCAGGGAACCGTCATGATTCGTTTTGATAAGGTCAGCAAGGTATACAGCGGTGGCCATCAGGCACTGCAGAAGGTCAGCTTTCACCTGCAGAAGGGAGAGATGGCCTTTCTGACCGGACACTCGGGGGCGGGCAAGAGTACCCTGCTCAAGCTGATCAGCGTGATGGAGCGTCCGACCGATGGCCGGGTGTTCTTTCATGGCGACGATGTCAGCCATATCCAGCGCAGCCAGATCCCCTATGTGCGTCGCCAGATCGGGATGATCTTTCAGGATCACCGGCTGCTGATGGATCGCACCGTGTTTGACAACGTGGCACTGCCGCTGGTGATCGATGGCTATAGCCATGCCGACATCAACAAGCGGGTCGCTGCAGCCCTCGACAAGGTGGGGTTGCTGGGCAAGGAGCGTTACCAGCCACGCCAGCTCTCCGGTGGTGAGCAGCAGCGGGTCGGTATCGCCCGTGCCATCGTCAACAAGCCACCCCTGCTGTTGGCGGATGAACCGACCGGTAATCTGGATCCCCAGCTCTCCATGGACATCATGCGGCTATTTCAGGAGTTCAACAATTTTGGGGTATCGGTGTTGATCGCCACTCACGATCTGGGATTGATTGCCCGTATGCGTTATCGCACCCTGACCCTCAAGGCGGGTCGTATGTATTCAGCCGGGGAGCAGCTCTGATGGCTATCGTTCGACATAAACAACCGCCACTGCGCCGTCTGATGATGTATGGGGTTGACCACGTGCGCCAGGCATTTGCCAGTCTGGGGGAGTTGTGGCGCAATCCGCTTGCTTCCCTGATGACCCTGGCGGTACTGGGGGTCAGTCTGGCGCTGCCCTCCTGCTTCCATGTGCTGCTGAAAAATGCCGAGGTGGTGGAGGGAAGCTGGCAGACCAGCTCCCAAATCTCGCTCTATCTGCGCAAGGATCTACCGGAACAGAGCATTCTCGATCTGCAGCAGCGGATTTTGCTCTACCCCGAGGTGGACTCGGTCACCTATCTGAGCCGGGACGATGCGTTGCGGGAGTTTCGCGAGATCTCCGGCTTCGGTGATGCCCTCGACTACCTCGACAGCAACCCACTGCCACCTGTGCTGAGCGTCATACCGGATCCGCGCTGGCAGAACCCGGAAGGGGCGGCCGAGTTGCTCGGCAAGCTCAACAACGAGGTGGGGGTCGAGCAAGGCAAGCTGGATCTGCAGTGGTTGACCCGTCTGCAGGGGATCATGAACTTGCTACGCCATACCATTACCGGTATCGCGGTGCTGCTGCTCTCCGCCGTGCTGCTGATCGTCGGCAACACCCTGCGCCTTAATATCCTTAACCAGCGCTCCGAGATCGAGGTGCTTAAACTGATTGGGGCGACCGATTCCTTCATTCACCGCCCTTTCCTTTATACCGGTATCTGGTTTGGCATCATTGGCGGCATGCTGGCCTGGTGGCTCACCGAAGTGATGGTGATCTGGAGCGAAGGGGTAGTGAAGGAGCTGGCCGGTTTGTATAACAGTAATTTCCGGCTGGTGGGCATGGGGGCGGTAGACGGGATCAACCTGATCCTGCTGGGTGCCCTGCTGGGGTTGATTGCCTCCTGGTTTTCGGTCCATCGCCACATTCGCGATATCGAACCATCTTGATTGATTTATCATCAAAGTAAATCACTGGATTTTGAGAAGCGGATCAAGTAAAAGAGGGGCCGTTTCTGGCTTGGCCCCCATAGTCAGAGTATTCTGAATAACAATGATCTTCCGGATCTTTGCTAGATCCGTTGAACCTTCTGATTTATAAGCAGTCTATTAAAGCTGAAGCATTTATACGAGTGTGGCCCCTCTGCCTTGCTCGTCAGACTTGGCAAGCATGTGAAGGTTGCGAGCTCCGCAACAATGGACTTAGCATGCTACTTTTCGGGGGTCCTTCATTGTGACCCCCTTTTTTTGACTGTTCATTCATGATTCATCCTGCAGGCCTAAGATAACCCGGTCTTAAACTGGGTCGGTATCTTTGATGCAGGCCGCAGAATGGCATCCGGTCGGTAGACAGACCCTCTCAGGGTGTTAGACTGATTCGATTGAAAAGTAAGAGGTAACAGATGGGAACTTCATTGCAGCGCACCATGGCCCTGATTCCGCAAGGTAGTCTGGAAGGCTATACCCAGGCAGTAAATTCTATTCCGGTGCTAAGCGCAGAGGAAGAGCGTGAGCTGGCTGAGCGTTTGCAGCAGGATGGCGATCTCGAGGCTGCTCGTCAGCTGATTATGTCGCACCTGCGCTTTGTCGTTCATGTTGCCAAGAGTTATGCCGGTTACGGCCTGCCCCAGGCCGATCTGGTACAGGAAGGCAACATCGGCCTGATGAAGGCGGTCAAGCGCTTCGACCCGACTGTTGGCGTGCGTCTGGTCTCCTTTGCCGTGCACTGGATCAAGGCCGAAATCCACGAATATGTGCTGCGCAACTGGCGCATGGTCAAGGTGGCCACCACCAAGGCCCAGCGCAAGCTCTTCTTCAACCTGCGCAAATCCAAAAAGCGTCTGGGCTGGCTGAACCACGAAGAGGTTCAGGCCGTGGCTGCCGATCTTGGTGTCTCTGCTGCTGACGTGACCGAGATGGAAGGGCGGATGGCCAACTACGATCAGGCGTTCGATCTGGTTGGTGATGATGAAGAGGAGGGTGGTTTCTCGCCGGTTCACTATCTGGAGGACAAATCCTCCGATCTGGCCGCCACCATCGAGAACGACAACTGGGACGATCACGCGACCCGTCGCCTGAGCTTGGCCCTCGCCACCCTGGATGAGCGCAGCCAGCACATCATCCGCGCCCGCTGGCTCGATGATGACAGCAAGACCACTCTGCAGGAGCTGGCCGATACCTACGGCGTCTCCGCCGAGCGAGTGCGTCAGCTTGAGAAAAACGCGCTCAAGAAGCTGAAAGATGCCATGGAAGCCTGATGCTTCCTCGCTGAAAACAGGGCCTGATGGCCCTGTTTTTGTTTCTGCGGCCGGTAATCGAGGCTTGCCCTGATAACCCTTGGGTGTGTTATGTTGCCGCAACTGCCACATTAGGGAGAGCAGAAGTGAAACTGTTGAACGACCTGTTTACCAACAACCGTGAGTGGGCCGAACGGATCAAGGCCGAAGATCCCGTCTTCTTTGCCACCCTTTCTGCCCAGCAGGCCCCCGAATACCTCTGGATCGGCTGCTCCGACAGCCGGGTCCCCGCCAACCAGCTGATGGGCCTGCTGCCGGGGGATGTCTTCGTCCACCGCAACGTCGCTAATCTGGTGGTGCATACCGATTTCAACTGCCTCTCCGTGCTGCAATACGCGGTGGAAGTGCTCAAGGTGAAGCACATCATCGTCTGCGGTCACTACGGTTGCGGCGGCGTCAAGGCCGCGATGCAGAACCAGGAGCTGGGTCTCATCGATAACTGGCTGCGCAACATCAAGGATGTCTACTTCAAGTATGGCGAGCAGCTTGAAGCCATCGAGGATGAGCACGAGCGCTTCGACTACCTGTGCGAACTGAACGTAGCCGAGCAGGTAGCCAACGTCTGCCACACCACCATCATCCAGAATGCTTGGCGCAAAGGGCAGGAGCTGGCCATCCATGGCTGGATCTACGGGATCAAAGATGGCTTGCTGCACGATCTCGATCTCTGCATCAGTGGGCCGGATCAGATCCCCGATGTCTACCGCGCCTGGCCGGACATGCGTCCGCCCCACCGCCGCCGCTAGGGAGCTTCATGGTGGCGCCAGCCCTCTATCTGCAGATCAAGCAGCACATTCTGGACCGGATCCGCGAACGCCACTATCAGGCGGGAGACCGGATCCCGACCGAAGCGGCCCTGTGCGAGCAGTTCACCGTGAGCCGGATGACGGTCAACCGGGCGCTGCGCGAACTGATGGCGGAAGGGTGGCTGGTGCGTACCGCCGGTTCCGGCAGCTTCGTGGCGGACAGGCGCACCGAATCGCCGCTGCTGGCCATTCGCAACATTGCCGACGAGATCGCCGAGCGCGGCGGTGAGTACAGCGCCCGGGTGATCCGCTTGCAGCGACTGGCCGCCGACGAGAAGGTGGCGGTACAACTGGGGCTGCGGGTTGGCGCGCCTATCTTTCACAGCCTGATCGTCCATCAGGCCGATGGCGAGCCGCTGCAGCTGGAGGAGCGCTTCGTCGATGCCGGGCGCTTGCCGGGCTATGGCGAACAGGATTTCACCCAACAGACCCCCAACCGCTATCTGATGGAGGTTTGCCCCCTGTCGGAGATGGAGCACGTGGTAGAAGCCGTGCTGCCGAGCGCCGGTGAGGCGGGATTGTTGCAGATCCGCGTAGATTCCCCCTGCCTGTTGCTGCACCGGCGCACCTGGTCGGAGGGGCATCTGGTCTCCTACGCCCGTTTGCTCTCCCCCGGTTCCCGCTACAAGCTCAGCTCCAAGACTCAGCTAGAGTAATTGTCTATACAGCTCGTTTTTTTCCAAGCCCACCTCCGGTGGGCTTTTTTGTGCTTAAACTCTAATTTTGATGCTGTTATCAGGATGTGAATTCTGCTCTTTCTTTCATCACAGAGATCGACTATAAGGATATGTATATACATTTGAGGTCGCTATGAACAAGGAACTGTTGAACTGCGAGCGGGTCTGGCTCAACGTGACGCCCGCCACTCTGAATGACGAGCTGGTCGACTACGGCCTGCTGCCGCTCCACGCCCTCGGCGTGAAGGACGGCAAGATCCACGCCCTGGTGCCGATGGCCGAGCTGAAAGGGCTCCATCCCGCTCACTGGCAGGATATGCAGGGCAAGCTGATCACTCCCGGTCTTATCGATTGCCACACCCACCTTATCTTTGCCGGCAGCCGCGCCGAGGAGTTTGAGCTGCGCCAGCAGGGCATCCCCTATGCCGAGATCGCCCGTCGGGGCGGCGGCATCATCAGCACGGTGCGTGCCACCCGTGAGGCCTGCGAGGATCAGCTGTTCGAGCTGGCGTTGCCGAGGGTGAAATCCCTGATCCGCGAAGGGGTCACCACGGTGGAGATCAAGTCCGGCTATGGCCTGACGTTGGCGGACGAACTCAAGATGTTGCGGGTGGCCCGCCGACTGGGGGAGGCACTGCCGATCCGGGTCAAGACCACTTTGCTGGCGGCCCATGCGGTACCGCCGGAGTATCGCGACGATCCCGACAGCTGGGTCGAGACCATCTGTCAGGAGATCATCCCGGCCGCCGCCGAGGCGGGTCTGGCCGATGCGGTGGATGTCTTCTGCGAGCACATCGGCTTCTCGCTGGCCCAGACCGAGCAGGTCTATCTGGCGGCGGATCAATACGGCCTGCCGGTGAAGGGGCACATGGATCAGCTCTCCAACCTCGGTGGCAGCACCCTGGCTGCCAACTTTGGCGCCCTCTCGGTGGATCATCTGGAGTACTTGGATCCGGAAGGGATCCTGGCATTGGCCCACCGTGGGGTGGTCGCCACCCTGCTGCCCACCGCCTTCTACTTCCTCAAAGAGACCAAGTTGCCGCCGGTCGCCGCCCTGCGCAAGGCGGGTGTGGCGATGGCGGTCTCCTCCGATATCAACCCGGGCACCGCCCCCATCGTCTCGCTGCGGATGGCGATGAACATGGCTTGCACCCTGTTTGGCCTGACCCCGGTGGAGGCGATGGTCGGGGTGACCCGCCACGCCGCCAAAGCGCTCGGCGAGCAGGCGCGCCTTGGTCAGCTCAAGGTGGGCATGGCGGCTGACTTCCTGATCTGGCACTGCGCCCATCCCGCTGAAATCAGCTACATGGTCGGCGTCGATCAGCTGGCGGGCCGCATCTTCAATGGTGAGGAGACCCTCCATGGATAAGTTCAACCCGGTCGACATGTCGCTCTGGCAAGGGCGGCAGGATCCGGAAGATGGCGAGTTGGCACTGCGCTGGCACGACAAGGTGCAGCCATGGGCCGCCGGGGCACAAGGGGCACAAGAGGCAGCTGGTGTAGTGCTGCTCGGCTTTGCCTGTGACGAAGGGGTGCGCCGCAACAAGGGGCGCATTGGCGCTGCTGGTGCGCCGTTGGTGGTGCGCAAGCTGTTGGCCAACACCGCCTGGCACCTGAATCACCCCGTCTACGATGGCGGGGATGTGAGTTGCCCCGATGGGGATCTCGACACCGCTCACGGCCGTCTGGCCGAGCGGGTCGCCACTGCGCTCGATTTGGGTCACTTCCCGCTGGTGCTGGGGGGCGGTCATGAGGTGGCATTCGGCAGCTGGAGCGGCCTCAACCGTCATCTGGGCGGTAGTGGCAAGGTCGGCATCATCAATTTCGACGCCCACTTCGATCTGCGGATGAAGCTGGAACTGGCAAGCTCCGGCACCCCCTTCTTCCAGATTGCCGAGCAGTGCGCCGCTCAGGGCACGCCGTTTCACTATGCCTGCCTCGGGGTGGCCGAGACTGCCAATACCCAAGCCTTGTTTGCCCGCGCCGAGGCGCTGGGAGTGTGGCATGTGCTGGATGAGGCGATGACTCAGGCCGAGCTGCCAGCCTTGCTGGCTGGGCTCGACACCTTTATCGCCGATTGCGATCACCTCTATCTGACCATCGACCTCGATGTGCTGCCCGCCGCCGTGATGCCGGGGGTGAGCGCCCCCGCCGCCCGTGGCGTGGAGCTGGCGGTGATCGAACCGCTGATCGCCCATATCCGGGCCAGCGGCAAGCTGCGGCTCGCCGATCTGGCCGAGCTTAATCCGATGCTGGATCAGGACAACCGCAGTGCCCGTGTGGCCGCGCGACTGGTTCATCTGTTGACCCGTTAACCCTTTGGCCGCAGGTCGCCGAAGGCACCCTATTGATACAACAAGGAGTGTGTATGTCTGTGCAACAGCAGGATCCCCGTACTGATTCCAGAACTGACCCAAACCGCGTGATCCGTGCCCCGCGCGGCACCGAGCTGACCGCCAAGAGCTGGCTCACCGAAGCGCCGCTGCGGATGCTGATGAACAACCTGGATCCCGAGGTGGCCGAGCATCCCCAGTCGCTGGTGGTCTATGGCGGCATCGGTCGCGCCGCCCGCAACTGGGCCTGCTACGACAAGATCGTCGAGGTGCTGACTCGGCTTGAGGAAGACCAGACCCTGCTGGTGCAATCCGGCAAGCCGGTCGGGGTGTTCCAGACCCACAAGGATGCGCCGCGGGTGCTGATTGCCAACTCCAACTTGGTGCCCCACTGGGCCAACTGGGAGCACTTCAACGAGCTCGATAAGAAGGGCTTGATGATGTACGGCCAGATGACTGCGGGTTCGTGGATCTACATCGGCACCCAGGGGATAGTGCAGGGCACCTACGAGACCTTCTTCGCGGTGGCCAATCAGCACTTCAACGGGTCGCCTGCGGGCCGCTGGATCCTCACCGGCGGTCTCGGTGGCATGGGCGGCGCCCAGCCGCTGGCCGCCACCATGGCCGGTTTCTCGATGATCGCCGTGGAGTGCGATGAGACCCGCATCGATTTTCGCCTCAAGACCCGCTACGTGGACAAGAAAGCCCACACGCTGGACGAGGCGCTAGCCATGGTCGAGGAAGCCAAACGCAGCGGCACCGCCGTCTCCGTCGGTCTGCTTGGCAACGCCGCAGACGTCTTCGCCGAGCTGGTGGCCCGTGGCATCACCCCGGATGTAGTGACCGACCAGACCTCTGCCCACGATCCGATCCACGGCTACCTGCCGCAGGGCTGGAGCGTGGCACAGTGGCGCGAGCTGCAACAGAGCGCCCCGCAGGAGGTGAATCTGGCCGCCCGTCGCTCCATGGCCCGTCAGGTGGCGTCCATGCTGACTTTGCAAGCCCGTGGCGCCGCGACTCTGGATTACGGCAACAACATCCGCCAGATGGCGCTGGAGGAGGGGGTGGCGAACGCTTTCGACTTCCCCGGCTTCGTCCCCGCCTATATCCGCCCGCTGTTCTGCGAGGGGATCGGCCCGTTCCGCTGGGTGGCCCTCTCCGGCGATCCGGAAGATATCTACAAGACCGATCAGAAGGTGAAAGAGCTGATCCCGGACGATCCTCACCTGCACAACTGGCTCGACATGGCCCGCGAGCGCATTGCGTTTCAGGGGTTGCCGGCGCGGATCTGCTGGGTCGGGGTCAAGGATCGGGTACGGCTCGGGCTGGCCTTCAACGAGATGGTGAAAAATGGCGAGCTGAAGGCGCCCATCGTGATTGGCCGCGACCATCTGGATTCCGGTTCGGTGGCGAGCCCGAACCGCGAAACCGAAGCCATGATGGATGGTTCCGATGCCGTCTCCGATTGGCCGCTGCTCAACGCCCTGCTCAATACCGCCGGTGGTGCGACCTGGGTGTCGCTGCACCACGGCGGCGGGGTAGGCATGGGCTTCTCCCAGCACTCTGGCGTGGTGATCGTCTGTGACGGCTCCGATGACGCGGCCCGCCGCGTGGGTCGGGTGCTGCGCAACGATCCGGCCACCGGCGTGATGCGCCATGCGGATGCGGGCTACGAGATTGCCATCAACTGCGCCCACGAGGCGAAACTGGATCTGCCGATGTTAGGCGGCGCCAACGGTGTCAAAGGAAAGGTGTAACACCATGTTTGAATTGACTATTACCCCGGGCGAGCTGGATCTTGCCACCCTGCGCCGCGTCAGCCGCGAGCCGGTACATATTTCACTGGATCCGGCTGCCTTGCCGGGGATCCACGCCTCTGCTGCGGTGGTCACCAAGGTGATCGAGCAGAATCGGGTGGTGTATGGCATCAACACCGGCTTTGGTCTGCTGGCCAACACCCGTATTCCGGTGGAGCAGTTGGACGAATTGCAGCGCTCCATCGTGCTCTCCCACGCCGCTGGCATAGGCACTTACATGGATGACGCCACCGTGCGGCTGATGATGGTGCTCAAGCTCAACTCGCTGGCGCGTGGCTTCTCCGGCATCCGGCTGGCGGTGCTGGAGGCGCTGATGACGCTGGTCAACGCCGAGGTCTACCCGGTGGTGCCGAAGAAGGGCTCCGTCGGCGCCTCCGGCGATCTGGCGCCGTTGGCCCATATGAGCTGCCTGCTGATCGGTGAAGGCAAGGCGCGCCACAAGGGCGAGCTGATCGATGCCGCTACAGCGCTGAAAATTGCCGGGCTCGAACCCATCGCGCTGGCGCCGAAAGAGGGGCTGGCGTTGCTCAACGGCACCCAGGCCAGCACCGCCTTTGCGCTGGAAGGGCTGTTCCACGCCGAGGATCTGTTCGCCGGTGCCATCACCATAGGCGCCATGAGCGTGGAGGCCGCCCTTGGCAGCCGCCGTCCGTTCGATGCCCGCATTCACGCGGTGCGCGGTCAGCGCGGCCAGATCGATGCGGCCGCCTGCTATCGCCACCTGCTGGTGGACGGCAGCGAGATCGGCATGTCTCACCATAACTGCGAGAAGGTGCAGGATCCCTACTCATTGCGCTGCCAGCCGCAGGTGATGGGGGCCTGTCTGGCCCAGATCCGCCACGCCGCCGAGGTGCTGGTGTGCGAGGCCAATGCGGTCTCCGACAACCCGCTGGTGTTTGCCGATGACGAGGAGATCCTCTCTGGCGGCAACTTCCACGCCGAGCCGGTGGCCTTTGCTGCGGACAATCTGGCGCTGGCTATCGCCGAGATAGGGTCCCTTTCAGAGCGGCGGATGGCGCTGCTGATCGACTCGCGGATGTCTGGTCTGCCGGCGTTTCTGGTCAACAACGGCGGGGTCAACTCCGGCTTTATGATCGCTCAGGTCACCTCGGCGGCGCTCGCCTCCGAGAACAAGAGCCTGGCTCATCCCGCCTCGGTAGACAGCCTGCCCACCTCCGCCAATCAGGAGGATCATGTCTCCATGGCCACCTTCGCCGCTCGTCGGCTGGCGGACATGGCGGAGAACACCCGCGGTATTCTGGCAGTCGAACTGCTGGCGGCGGCACAGGGGCTCGATTTCCGTGCGCCGCTGCGCAGTACCGAGCTGATCGAGCTGGCCAAGGGGCGACTGCGAGCAGAGGTGAGCTTCTACGACAAGGACAGGTATTTTTCGCCGGATATCGAAGCGGCCGCCGCCCTGCTGGGCCGTGCCAGCTACAACGATCTGATCCCGGCCGGGGTGCTGCCCAGCCTGTAAGCCTTGATCCCCCTTCTCCCCTGGCGGGAGAAGGGTGGGGGATGAGGGGGACGCCGCTTCACTGGCACCGGTGAGATCCGGGAGCAGATAACAAAAGACCGCCCAATCGGGCGGTCTTGTCGTTTCTGGCATTGGCTAAACGCGGTTATTCGTGCTCGAACATCAGGAACAGATAGACGACGAACAGCACCGGGATAGGTGCTGGCGCCTGTTATTCGTGCTCGAACATCAGGAACAGATAGACCACGAACAACACCAGATGGGTGGCGCCATGGAGCACATTGGTGCGGCCACTGCTGAAGGTCACCTTGCAGACCATCAGAGTGGTGACCAGCAGCACCATGTCGGCGGCGGAGAGCCCGAGGCGTACCTCTTGCCCCATGATGGCGCCGATCAGAAGTACCGCCGGTACTGTGAGGGCAATAGTGGCCAGCACCGAGCCGAAGTAGAGGTTCATCGCACGCTGCAACTGGTTGTTGAAGGCGGCCTTGATGGCGCCGACCGCTTCCGGTGCCAGCACGATACAGGCCACGATAAAACCACCCAGTGCCGCAGGGGCCTGCATCACATGTACCCCGTAGTTGATGGGGATGGCCAGGGTCTTGGCCAGCAGGATCACCACCACCAGATAAACCAGTAGCAGCAGGGTGTGATAGACGTTGCTCTGCAGCGGGCCGTGGTGCTCTTCGTAATCCTCGTGATCGCTGTCGACGAAGAAGTGGCTGTGGCTGCGGGTCTGGATCAGCAGAAAGACCCCATAGAGCAGGATCGAGATGATGATCAGCATCCATGACATGGGGCTCGACATGCTACCGACTGTGCCACCCCGGGTGAAGTTGGGCAGCACCAGACAGAGCAGCGCCAGCGGGATGATGGCCACCAGATAGGATTTGACCCCGTCCAGATTGAAGCTCTGGGTGTGGTAGCGCCAGCCGCCAAACAGCAGGGTGAAGCCCACCAGCCCGGTGCTCACCAGCATCACCACCGCAAACATGGTATCGCGCGCCATGGTGGGGTTGGGCTCGCCGGTCAGCATCACCGAGGAGATCATCACTACCTCCAGCGAAATGACCGACAGGGTGAGGATCAGGGTGCCGAAAGGCTCGCCCAGCTTGATGGCGAGGGCATCGGAGTGGCGCACCACCGAGAAGATGGCCCAGGTAACGACGGCCAGCAGAGCCAGCGAGACCGGAAGATAGATCGCGAGCGGAGTTGTCTCTGTCAGCAGGTCGCTGCCCAGGGTCTTGAAAAAGAGCAGGGTCAGCAGGCCAACGGGCAGGGCAATCTCTTGCCGGATAAATGTCTTCATAGGCAATGGTTCTCTTCTGGGGGTCTGAGCGACCGGATGACATAAACAGGCTGCGTAGTTATCGCTTGCGCGATAACCAGCCCCTTATGATAAAGGCAGTGACCCCCGTCAGGGCAGATCATTTTGTTGCGGAATGTAAATGAGCGGTTGAAGGGGTTGGGTCGGTCTCCCCGATAGAGATAGGTATCGGGCGCGGGCAGGGGTAGCATGGCGAGGTAGCGGTCGTTGCGGCAATCCTGCCGCTGTGGCTGCTATCCCCGCGATAAGGGTGCTTATGTCAGCGGTTCGTCTGCGTTACCACACCATCGAATTTGGTGAGCTGGATATCCATCTGCGCACATTGCGCGACAATCAGCAGTTCTCCGACGATGGGGGCGAGGCAGAGGCACTCGGCATCTCCTCGGCCTTCTGGCCGCTGTTCGGGATTGTCTGGGACTCTGGCCGGGTGCTGGCCAGCCAGATGGTGTGTCAGGAGGTGGCGGGGCTGCGCATTCTGGAGGTGGGCTGCGGCATCGGCTTGGCCAGTCTGGTGCTCAACCATCGTCATGCCGACATCACGGCCACCGACTATCACCCCGAGGCGGGTGCCTTTCTGGCGCAGAATGTATTGCTTAATCAGGGGGCCGAGATCCCTTTCACTCGTACCGGTTGGGCCGATGCCGCCACGGATCTGGGCTGCTTCGATCTGATCATCGGCAGCGACTTGCTCTACGAGCGCGGCCATGTGGAGATGCTGGCCGCCTTTATCGAGCAACATGCCAAGGCAAGCTGCAAGGTGATCCTGGTGGATCCGGGTCGCGGTCAGCAGGGGCGCTTTACCCGGCTGATGGCCGGGCTGGGCTACCGGCACAGCCAGCATCAGCCTCATGATGTCGAGCAGCTGGCCCAGCCGTTTCGCGGCCAGATCCTGCAATATCTGCGCTAGCTGGCCTCGCGGTATCGTTGCTGCCACTCCCGTTGCCAGCGCGGCAACATCTTTAGCGGCATGGGCTTGCCGAAGACGTAACCCTGGATCAGATAGACGCCGTGCTGGCCCAGATAGTCGACCTGCTGTTGGGTTTCCACCCCTTCGGCGATCATCTCCATATCTGACTCCTGACCAAAGGCGATGATGGCATCCAGCACGCTGCGCTTGAGGTCGCTGGTGCCTATGGTATCGACGAACATCTTGTCGATCTTGATTTGGCGGATCCCCAGGCTCTGCAGGTAGGCAAAGCCGCCGTAACCGGTACCGAAATCATCTAGCTTGAAGTGATAGCCCATCTGCTGCAGCAGGGTGATCTCGTCGGTAGCCGCCTTGATGTCGTGGATCGGTTTGCGTTCGGTCAGCTCAAAGGTGAGCCGGTCAGGGGAGGGATTATGGTGTGTTGCCAGCAGCTGACGCAGTAGTGGTTGTTCGATATGGGTGGCGACCAGATTGACGCTGACCCACTGCTCCGGCGCCAGCAGTGGCAGATCGCTGATCACCTGCTCCAGCAGCTGCTCGGTCATCGGCAGGATCACCTCTTGCTCCTCTGCATAGTCGATAAAAGTACCAGGCGGTATTAGTTCGTCCCCCCGCTGCCAGCGCAACAGAGCTTCATAACCGACGACCCGTTTGCTGCGGCTATCGACCACAGGTTGGTAGAATGGCACAAATTCCCGACGTACCAGACCCGCTTGAAGTAATGCTTTGAGAGAGCGGCGGTAGTTGCGCATCAACCAGTAGGCGGCAACGAGCACCAAACCCAACGTGATGCCGACCAGGAGACCATTAAGCCTGATTTTATCCTCGGCATATTGTTTCAGCGCCTGACCTGCCCAAATGGTTTGGTGAGTAAGGATATCGGGATCGGAAAAACTCAGGCTGTGGCTGTTAGCTTCTGTTTTGATCGCTTGATCGCCTCGGGGAAAGTAGATGGTCGTAGCCTTGAGATCCTTTTGGCTGAACTCCAGATAAAAGCAGTTGCTACAGGGTTGCTGCAACAGCTGGTGGCTCCAGCTGTTATCAAGGACCCAATAGGCAATGTTGTTGCCAGCGCGGTAGTAGGCCACCATCTCCTGCTCGGTCTGAAATTGTGCCGGCGTCGGGGTTAAGCCGAACTTGCCGAACAGGATGCCATCTTGCTTGGCGGTGCTGAGCAGAGAAACCGCAGGCCCCAAGCTGGAGCAGCCCTCCCCGGAGGCCAGTGCCAACCCCTGCAGGCGGATATGGGTGCTGTAAAAACGGGGGCCGCGCAGCAAAGCCATGTCTTTGGCGCCACAGTCATAGTTGAACTGCTTCAATTGGGTCGTCAACGCAACATTCAGTTCCTGATTGCGGGCAGCCATGGCGCTTTTAATTTGGCTCTGTCCCAATTATGTGTTGAAAGGCTAAGCTTGAAGTAGGCCATCACCTTGAGGTCTACCATCATGGATACCCCAGCCTTTCAACACCTGTTGTCTCTCTTTCCACAGCTTACCTTGCGCCAACGCC
>NZ_NKWE01000028.1:0-25163 GCF_006243315.1 Aeromonas sobria | reverse complement strand
TGTCGATGTGGCGCATTATAGAGATCCAGCTCACATTGGCAAGGCTTTACCGCAATTTAATTGCAAAAAAGTGCAATTTATTAGTTATTCATATCAGCACACAACCTTTACACAGACTTATCCACAAAAGTGGCGTATCTGTAGGTAACTCACCCTGCTTTAACCCTTTAATCCTGCACTACAGCAACAACTAGAATGTCTTGCTGCCGAGGTGGCGCCAAGTCCATATATAAGAGAACGCGAATCGTCAGGCCTGCACCCTCTGGCATCCAAAGACGTGGTTGGTGAATCGCTTCCGCTTTCTGATCTGCATGACTTGCTCTGATATTTATCCTCCTGCGCCCAAGCAGATAAAGATTGTCGCAACCAAGCGCACCACAACAAGTGTGGAGATTCATCATGCGGCACAGCCTGTGGATGGGGTGCGTGAAGTTGTGCTCCTAAATGAAGGAGGCCTTACCCTGACAGCTTGGCAAAGTAGGCAGCCTTTTAAAAATTATCTCGCCTATCAATCACGCAGGGCAGCTCAGCCTATAGGCACCGCTGTTCGGCTGACTGTAGCGTTTGATCCAGGTGTACATACCGAGTCAGGAAACACCGCGTCGCTCGACAACCCACGCCACAGGTAATGGCGCTCTGTCACCAGCTTGACAGCGGCCAATTTGAATTCTTCTGTATAACGTTGCGGCTTAATCATCACTCCACCTAAATAGTGTCGGTTTAAGGCGCTTGAGGTGTCGAGGCAAGCGAGATGATTCATTTAGGGCAGTTGAGGCAGTTGAGGCAGTATCAGAATTCATTAAAAGAAAAGCCGGGACAAGCCCGGCTTTTTCTTTATATCACTCAGCAGCTGCTTCAGCAGCGGCCGGGCGGTCTACCAGCTCAATATAAGCCATAGGGGCGTTATCGCCTGCACGGAAACCGCATTTCAGAATGCGAGTATAACCGCCGGCGCGCTCCAGGTAGCGCGGGCCCAGTTCATTGAACAGCTTAGCCACGATCGCGTTATCGCGAGTACGGGCAAATGCCAGGCGACGATTAGCAACGCTATCAGTCTTGGCAAGGGTGATCAGCGGTTCAACTACACGGCGCAGCTCTTTTGCCTTAGGCACAGTCGTCTTGATGATCTCATGACGAACCAGTGAGCTGGCCATGTTGCGGAACATAGCCTGACGATGGCTGCTGTTCCGGTTCAGTTGACGACCACTCAAACGATGGCGCATGACCTTATCCTTCTAACTAAATCTGTGAAACCCGTAATCTGGATTACTCGTCAGCGATGCTGGCGGGCGGCCAATTCTCAAGGCGCATGCCAAGAGACAGACCACGGGAGGCCAACACATCCTTGATCTCAGTCAGGGACTTCTTACCGAGGTTAGGAGTTTTAAGCAACTCAACTTCGGTACGCTGTACCAGATCACCAATATAGTGGATAGCTTCTGCCTTCAGACAGTTCGCAGAACGAACTGTCAGCTCCAAATCATCGACAGGACGCAGCAGAATCGGATCAAACTCGGGTTTCTCTTCTTTCTTCTCGGGCACGCTGACATCGCGCAGATCCACGAAGGCTTCCAGCTGCTCAGCCAAAATAGTGGCAGAGCGACGGATAGCTTCTTCAGGATCCAGAGTACCATTGGTCTCCATGTCGATGACGAGCTTGTCCAAGTCGGTACGCTGTTCCACACGTGCTGCCTCAACATTGTAGGCAATACGAACGATGGGGCTGAACGCAGAGTCCAGCAGCAGGCGACCTATCGGACGCTCTTCATCATCGTTGTGAACACGAGCAGAAGCAGGCACATAACCACGACCGCGCTGAACTTTCAGGCGCATGCTGATGTCAGCATTAGCACCGGTCAGGTGGCAGATTACGTGCTCCGGGTTTACGATCTCGACTTCATCACCGTGAGTGATATCACCAGCGGTAACGGGGCCTGTTCCAGACTTGGTCAGGGACAGAGTTACCTCGTCCTTGCCTTCCAGCTTCACAGCGATACCTTTCAGGTTAAGCAGAATTTCAAGAATGTCTTCCTGCACACCTTCTTTGCTGCTGTACTCATGCAGTACCCCGTCAATTTCGACTTCAGTAACTGCACAACCGGGCATAGATGACAGCAAAATACGACGCAGAGCATTGCCCAGCGTGTGGCCAAAGCCACGCTCAAGTGGCTCAAGAGTCACTTTCGCATGAGTCGGGCTAACTTGCTCGATGTCAACTAGCCGCGGTTTAAGAAAATCTGTTACAGAACCCAGCATTGTGTCCTCTCTTTAGAAGCTAGCTTTACTTGGAGTAAAGCTCGACGATCAGCTGTTCGTTAATGTCGGCAGACAGGTCGGAACGCTCTGGCAGACGCTTGTAAGCACCTTCCATTTTAGCGGCGTCAACCTCTACCCAAGTCGGCTTCTCACGCTGACCAGCAACCTCAAGGGATGCTTTGATACGCGCTTGCTTCTTAGCCTTCTCACGAACGCAGATCACGTCCTCAGGGGAAACCTGGAAAGAAGGAATGTTCACAACGCGACCGTTTACCATGATGGCCTTGTGGCTCACCAGCTGGCGAGATTCAGCACGAGTAGCGCCGAAGCCCATACGGTAAACAACGTTGTCCAAACGACCTTCCAGCAGCTGCAACAGGTTTTCACCGGTGTTACCTTTTTGACGGGCAGCATCGCGATAGTAGTTGCGGAACTGTTTTTCCAATACGCCGTAAATACGACGAACTTTTTGCTTTTCGCGCAGCTGAACACCGTAGTCGGACAGACGCGCTTTACGCGCACCGTGCTGACCAGGAGCGGTGTCAATCTTGCACTTAGAGTCAATCGCGCGAACGCCAGACTTCAGGAAGAGGTCTGTACCCTCGCGACGGCTAAGCTTAAGCTTAGGACCGATATATCTTGCCATCTTCTTTCTCCAACAATCCTAGACCAAGTTGCAACAGCGTTATACGCGGCGCTTCTTGGGAGGACGACAACCGTTGTGCGGGATCGGAGTCACATCAGTAATATTAGTGATGCGGAAACCAGCCGCGTTCAGAGCGCGGATGGATGACTCACGACCGGGACCCGGACCTTTGACCATGACTTCCAGGTTCTTCACGCCGTATTCTTTGGCGATCTCACCAGCACGCTCAGCAGCTACCTGGGCAGCAAACGGAGTGGACTTACGGGAACCACGGAAACCTGAACCACCAGAGGTAGCCCATGACAGAGCATTGCCCTGACGGTCAGTAATGGTCACGATTGTGTTGTTGAAAGATGCATGAACGTGCGCAATACCGTCGCTCACTTGCTTTTTAACGCGCTTGCGAGCACGAGTCGGAGTTTTAGCCATTTTCTACCTTCCCGTTACTTCTTGATAGCCTTGCGCGGACCCTTACGGGTACGAGCGTTGGTCTTGGTACGTTGACCACGAACAGGCAGGCTACGACGGTGACGCAAACCACGGTAGCAACCCAGATCCATCAATCGCTTGATGTTCATGGAAATCTGACGACGCAGGTCACCTTCAACGGTGAATTTACCTACTTGTTCACGCAGACTCTCGATCTGAGCTTCGTCCAGGTCTTTAATTTTCACATTCTCAGCGATACCGGCTGCGGCACAGATGGCCTTGGAGCGGGTACGACCGACGCCATAAATCGCAGTCAACGCAATGACTGCATGCTTATGGTCAGGAATGTTAATGCCAGCGATACGGGCCACTATTCACTCCTACATATAGTAGATTACGACCACCACAAAGCCCGTGAGCGGATACGTGGCGGTCAACCAATACACAACAAAAGTTGGCTGGCTATATTAGCCAGCACAACTATTTGTTGCAAGTACTAACCGTAAAAAATTAGCCTTGGCGCTGTTTATGCTTTGGCTCGCTGCAAATCACACGCACCACACCGTGACGCTTGATGATTTTGCAGTTACGGCAGATTGCCTTAACGGAAGCACGAACTTTCATTGCTTAACTCCGTAACTACGCCCACCTTTAGCGGCCGTAGCCCTTCAGGTTGGCCTTCCTCAGAACATCACCATATTGATGAGACATCATATGGGTTTGTACCTGAGCCATGAAGTCCATGATAACTACCACTATAATCAGCAGCGAAGTGCCACCGAAGTAGAACTGTACGTTCCAGGCAGTCATCAAGAACTGTGGTACCAGACAGATAAAGGTTATATAGAGCGCACCTGCCAATGTCAGGCGAGTCATAACCTTATCGATGTAACGTGCTGTCTGCTCGCCCGGGCGGATCCCCGGGATAAAGGCTCCACTCTTCTTCAAGTTATCAGCTGTCTCGCGGGGATTAAACACCAACGCGGTATAGAAGAAGCAGAAGAAGATAATGGCTGCTGCATACAGCATCTCGTAAAGCGGTTGACCAGGCTGCAGGACCATAGAGACCTGCTGCAAAATATCAGCAACTTTACCCTCTCCCTGACCAAACCAAGAGGTAATGGTCCCTGGGAACAGGATGATACTGGATGCGAAAATCGCAGGAATCACACCGGCCATATTTACTTTCAATGGCAGGTGTGTGCTTTGCGCGGCGAATACCTGGCGGCCTTGTTGACGCTTTGCATAGTTAACGACGATACGACGCTGACCACGCTCCACGAACACCACAAAGTAAGTCACTGCGAAAACAATCAAGCCCAGCAACAACAACAGCAGGATGTGTAATTCCCCTTGACGTGCCTGTTCGGCCGTAGCGCCAATGGCATGCGGCAGACCAGCAACGATACCCGTGAAAATAATCAACGAGATACCATTACCAATCCCACGCTCGGTAATCTGTTCACCCAACCACATCAAAAACATGGTACCGGTGACCAGACTTACAACAGCTGTGAAGTAGAAACCAAGACCCGGGTGAGACACGAGCCCTTGCATCATATTCGGCAGACCTGTTGCAATACCAATGGCCTGGAAAGTTCCCAAAACCAGCGTGCCCCAACGAGTATATTGGTTAATCTTGCGACGGCCGGATTCACCTTCTTTCTTGAGTTCAGCAAGAGCGGGGTGAACCACTGTCAGCAGCTGGATGATGATCGACGCCGAAATATACGGCATGATCCCCAGCGCAAGAATAGAAGCACGCGATAGTGCACCACCACTGAACATGTTAAACATCTCAATGATGGTGCCCTTCTGTTGTTGGAACAACTCGGCCAGTACGGCGGCGTCAATACCAGGAATCGGCACATAAGAGCCTGCACGGAAAACGATAATCGCCCCGAGAACGAAGAGCAGACGGCTCTTCAATTCACTCAGACCACCCTGTGCTTTAACATCCAATCCTGGTTTCTTAGCCATTGTACTGATTATTCCTCGATTTTACCGCCAGCGGCCTCGATGGCTGCACGTGCACCTTTGGTGACGGACACACCACGAACGGTCACAGCACGGTCAATGTTGCCAGACAGAACAACTTTAGCGAAAACGATGTTCTTAGTAACAACACCGGCTTGCTTCAGAGTGCTCAGATCGACCACATCACCTTCTACCATGGCGATTTCGTTCAGACGCACTTCAGCTGAAATCAGCGATTTGCGAGAGAAGAAACCGAACTTCGGCAGACGGATTTTCAAAGGCATCTGACCACCTTCGAAACCGTTGCGGACTTTACCGCCACCGGAACGAGAGGTTTGGCCTTTAACACCACGACCACCAGTCTTGCCTAAGCCGGAGCCGATACCACGACCACGACGTTGTTTTTCAGGCTTGGAACCAGCGGCCGGAGACAGAGTGTTCAGACGCATGCTTAGCCCTCCACCTTAACCATGTAATAAACCTGGTTGATCATACCGCGTACGCAAGGAGTATCTTCCAGCTCAACGGTGTGACCAATGCGACGCAGACCCAGACCACGCAGAGTCGCCTTGTGCTTTGGCAGACGGCCGATAGAGCTGCGAGTTTGAGTTACTTTTACAGTGTTAGCCATGTCGCATTACCCCAGAATTTCTTCAACGCGCAGACCACGCTTGGCAGCGATCTGAGCCGGGGATTGACCCTGTACCAGAGCGTCTACAGTTGCGCGAACAACGTTGATTGGGTTGGTGGAACCGTAGGTCTTGGCCAGCACGTTGTGGATACCAGCAACTTCCAGAACAGCACGCATGGCGCCGCCTGCAATGATACCAGTACCTTGTGAGGCCGGTTTCATGAACACGGAAGAACCTGAGTGAACACCACGCACCGGGTGGTGCAGAGTGCCATTGTTCAGCTCAACCTTGCTCAGGTTACGCTTAGCCTGTTCCATTGCTTTTTGAATAGCAGCTGGAACTTCACGGGCTTTACCGTAACCGTAACCTACACGGCCGTTACCATCACCCACCACGGTCAACGCGGTGAAGGACATGATACGACCACCTTTAACAGTTTTCGAAACACGGTTGACTGCAATCAGCTTTTCTTGCAGTTCGCCGGCTTGAGATTCGACTTTAGCCATCTTCGACTCCTAGCTTAGAACTGAAGACCAGCGTCACGTGCAGCAGTTGCCAGAGCGGCAATGCGACCATGATACTTGAAACCGGAACGATCGAAAGATACGTTCTGAACGCCTTTGGCAATAGCACGCTCAGCGATTGCTTTACCCACTGCGGTAGCTGCATCAGCATTACCGGAGTGTTTGAGCCCTTCACTGATGGCTTTCTCTACTGTGGAAGCAGAGGCCAGAACTTCGGAACCGTTGGCTGCGATTACCTGCGCGTAGATATGACGCGGGGTACGGTGAACAACCAGACGGGTAGCTCCCAGTTCCTGCATCTTCTTCCGAGCACGAGTAGCACGACGGAGACGAGCTGCTTTCTTGTCCATAGTGTTACCTTACTTCTTCTTAGCTTCTTTAGTACGCACTTGCTCATTGGCATAGCGTACACCCTTGCCCTTGTAGGGCTCCGGAGCGCGGTAAGAACGGATATCGGCGGCGACTTGGCCAACCATCTGCTTGTCGACACCACGCAGAACGATTTCTGTGGCAGTCGGACACTCAGCGGTCACACCAGCCGGCAGCGCATGCTCTACCGGGTGAGAGAAGCCCAGAGCCAGCGCTACAGCATTGCCCTTGATGGAGGCTTTGTAACCTACACCAACCAGCTGCAGCTTGCGCTCGAAGCCTTGGGTAACACCGATTACCATGTTGTTGACCAATGCACGTGCAGTACCGGCCTGAGCGTCAGCACCAGCGATGCTGTCGCGCGGGGCGAACTTCAGTACATTGTCTTCTTTGGTCACTTCTACACCGGCGTGAATAGAGCGAACCAGAGAACCTTTACCACCTTTGATGGTCAGTTCCTGGCCGTTCAGAGTCACCTCTACGCCAGCAGGAATAGTGACGGGTGCCTTAGCAACACGAGACATTTCCTACCTCCTATTAAGCGACGTAGCAGATGATCTCACCGCCCATGCTTGCTTTGCGAGCAGCACGGTCAGTCATCACACCTTTAGACGTGGACACGATAGCAACACCGAGACCGCCCATAACTTTCGGCAGATCAGTAGTGCGCTTGTAAATACGCAGGCCGGGACGGCTCACGCGTTGGATCAGTTCTACAACTGGCTTGCCCTGGAAATATTTCAGTTCAATTTCCAGTTCCGGCTTCACATCACCAGCTACGGAGTAGCCAGCAATGTAACCTTCTTCTTTCAGCACGTTGGCAATCGCCACTTTCAGCTTGGAAGAAGGCATGGAAACCGCAACTTTGCTCGCCGCCTGACCGTTACGGATGCGGGTCAGCATATCCGCGATCGGATCTTGCATGCTCATAAGTCTAACTCCCGAGATTCGTTACCAAGAAGCCTTCTTCAGGCCCGGAATTTCGCCCTTCATGGCATGCTCACGCACCTTGATGCGAGACAAACCAAACTTGCGCAGGAAACCGTGCGGACGACCAGTAATATTGCAACGGTTACGCTGGCGGGACGGACTGGAATCACGGGGCAGCTGTTGCAGTTGCAGTACAGCATCCCAACGCGCTTCTTCAGAAGCGTTCATATCAACGATGATAGCTTTCAGCTCGGTACGCTTGGTGGCGTACTTGGCTACCAGCTTCGCACGCTTTGCTTCGCGCGCTTTCATGGATGTTTTAGCCATAACCCTAACCTTACTTGCGGAATGGGAAGTTAAAGGCAGCCAGCAGAGCACGGCCTTCTTCATCGGTATTCGCGGAAGTGGTGATGGTGATATCCAGACCACGGACGCGATCGACTTTGTCATAGTCGATTTCCGGGAAGATGATTTGCTCACGCACGCCCATGGAGTAGTTACCACGACCGTCAAACGCTTTAGCGTTCAGGCCACGGAAGTCACGGATACGCGGTACGGAGATGCAAATCAGCCGTTCCAGGAACTCCCACATACGCTCGCCACGCAGGGTTACTTTACAACCTATCGGGTAGCCTTCACGAATCTTGAAGCCCGCAACAGATTTGCGAGCTTTGGTGATCAGCGGCTTCTGACCGGAAATGGCAGCCATATCGGCAGCAGCATTTTCCAGCAACTTCTTGTCAGAGATCGCTTCACCAACACCCATGTTCAGGGTGATTTTCTCGATCCGAGGGACTTGCATGATAGTCTTGTAACCGAACTGTTTGGCCAGTTCATTTACTACATCTGATTTGTAGTAATCATGCAGTTTCGCCATCGTTAAACTCCAATTACTTCACAAGTTCGCCGGTGGATTTGAAGAAACGAACTTTTTTGCCGTCTTCAATCCGGAAACCAACGCGGTCAGCTTTGCCAGTGGCAGAGTTGAACAGCGCTACGTTTGATACATCGATCGGGGCTTCTTTGGTGATGATACCGCCAGCCTGACCCAATGCGGGTACCGGCTTCTGGTGCTTCTTCACCTGGTTGATGCCTTCGACGAATACCTTACCTTTTGCAATCAGGACTTGAGTGACTTTGCCACGCTTGCCCTTGTCTTTGCCGGTAAGTACGATCACTTCGTCTTCGCGACGGATTTTAGCTGCCATCGTTCGACTCCTTACAGTACTTCGGGTGCCAGGGACACAATCTTCATGAACTTCTCATTACGCAGTTCACGGGTCACCGGGCCAAAAATACGAGTACCGATTGGCTGTTGGTTGCCGTTAAGCAAAACAGCCGCATTGTTGTCGAAACGGATGACTGAGCCGTCCGGACGACGAACGCCTTTACGGGTGCGTACGACCACCGCGTTATATACATCACCTTTCTTCACTTTACCGCGAGGAATGGCTTCCTTGATGGAAACTTTGATGATGTCGCCGATGCCGGCGTAACGGCGGTGCGAGCCACCCAGAACCTTAATACACATTACACTGCGAGCGCCGGAGTTGTCGGCTACGCCCAGCATACTTTGCATCTGGATCATTTTAGTGCTCCGCTTTGTTTACTTCTTATCCCTTTCGGGATCTGGCTGCCCTCAAAAGGCGCGAAACTATAACACAGCTTTTTCAGAAAAGGTAGCCTAAAAAACAAACGGCCCCGCAATGGGGGCCGTTTGAAGTACAAAGTACCGATTAGGCCTTTTCTAAGATACCAACCAGGGTCCAGGACTTGGTCTTGGACAGCGGACGGCACTCGCGGATTTCCACGAGATCGCCAGCTTTACACTCGTTGTTCTCATCGTGCACGTGCAGCTTGGTAGTACGCTTGATGATCTTACCGTAGATCGGGTGCTTTACCTTGCGCTCGATAGCAACAGTGATGGATTTCTCCATCTTGTCGCTGATTACACGACCTTGCAGAGTACGGATTTTGTCAGTCATTACGCACCTGCCTTCTCAGTCAGTACAGTCTTGATACGTGCGGCGTCACGACGCACTTGTTTCAGAGTGTGAGTCTGAGCCAGTTGGCCGGTGGATGCTTGCATGCGCATGTTGAATTGCTCACGCAGCAGGCCCAGCAGCTCCTGGTTCAGTTCTTCGACGCTCTTTTGACGCAGATCTTGAGCTTTCATCACATCACCGTCTTAATTACGAAAGTGGTCTGAACGGACAGCTTAGCAGCAGCCAAGGCAAACGCTTCACGCGCCAGAGCCTCAGGTACACCATCCATCTCGTACAGAACCTTGCCAGGCTGGATCGGGCAAACCCAGTATTCCACGTTACCCTTACCTTTACCCATACGTACTTCGAGGGGCTTTTCGGTGATGGGCTTGTCCGGGAACACACGGATCCAGATCTTACCTTGACGCTTAACGTGACGGGTCATGGCACGACGGGCTGCTTCGATTTGACGAGCAGTCAATTGACCACGGGATGTCGCCTTCAGGCCAAAGGTACCGAAGGATACTTCGTTACCAGTGTTGGCCAGACCGCGGTTACGACCCTTATGGGTCTTGCGGAATTTGGTACGCTTAGGTTGCAACATTTACCGAATCTCCTTACTTAGCAGCGCGGCGCTTGTTGTCACGCTTGGGCTTTGCAGGAGCTTGCTCTTGAGCAGCAGCGGCAGCAACAGCAGCCAGACCGCCCAGAACTTCACCCTTGAAGATCCAAACTTTAACGCCGATCACACCGTAAGTGGTGTGGGCTTCAGAAGTTGCGTAGTCGATGTCGGCACGCAGGGTGTGCAAAGGCACACGACCTTCACGGTACCATTCGGTACGCGCGATTTCAGCGCCGCCCAGACGACCGGAAACTTCCACTTTGATGCCCTTGGCACCCAGGCGCATTGCGTTCTGTACGGCGCGCTTCATAGCACGACGGAACATTACGCGACGTTCCAGCTGGGAAGTAATGCTGTCAGCAACAAGTTTGCTGTCCAGCTCCGGCTTGCGGACTTCGGAAATGTTGATCTGAGCAGGCACGCCAGCAATAACGGCTACAGCTTTGCGCAGTTTCTCAACGTCTTCGCCTTTCTTACCAATCACGATGCCTGGACGAGCGGTGTGAATAGTCACACGGATGCTCTTGGCCGGACGCTCGATGGTGATCTTGGACAAGGACGCGTTTTTCAGTTCCTTGGTCAGGAACTGGCGCACTTGAAAATCGCTGAACAAGTTGTCAGCGAAATCTTTGGTGTTCGCGAACCAGGTAGAATTCCAAGGCTTGGTAATACCCAGGCGAATGCCATTAGGATGTACTTTCTGACCCATTGCTTATCTCCCAGCCTTAGCGTCGGATACCACTACAGTGATGTGAGCGGTACGCTTGAGGATACGATCCGCACGACCTTTGGCACGCGGACGGATGCGCTTCATGGAGGGACCTTCGTCGACCATGATAGTAGCAACACGCAGCGCGTCGATATCGGCGCCTTCGTTGTGCTCAGCGTTTGCAATGGCAGATTCCAGCACTTTCTTAACCAGCACTGCAGCCTTTTTCGGGCTGAAGGTCAGGAGAGTCAGAGCCTTGTCTACAGACAGACCACGTACTTGATCGGCTACCAGACGAGCTTTCTGGGCAGAAGTACGGGCATAACGGTGTTTAGCGATAGCTTCCATCATTTATCCCTTAGCGCTTCTTAGCCTTCTTATCAGCAGCATGGCCGCGATAAGTACGAGTCGGTGCGAATTCACCCAGTTTGTGACCGATCATTTCTTCGGTAACAAAAACCGGAACGTGCTGACGACCATTATGGACAGCGATGGTCAAACCGATCATGTTCGGGATGATCATTGAACGACGGGACCAGGTTTTAACCGGCTTTTTATCCCCGCTTTCCACCGCTTTCTCTACCTTCTTCAGCAAGTGCAGGTCAATAAATGGACCCTTCTTGAGAGAACGTGGCATGGTGATTCCTCTATGTTAACAATTACTTGTTACGACGACGTACGATGTACTTGTCGGTACGCTTGTTCTTACGGGTCTTGAAGCCTTTAGCCTTCTGGCCCCATGGGGACACAGGCTGCATGCCTTTGTTACGACCCTCACCACCACCGTGCGGGTGGTCGACCGGGTTCATCGCCATACCGCGAACGGTCGGACGAATACCACGCCAGCGGTTGGCACCGGCTTTACCCAGTTGACGCAACATGTGCTCGGAGTTACCGACTTCACCGATGGTGGCGCGGCACTCGGCCAGAACTTTACGTACTTCGCCGGAACGCAGACGCAGAGTTACATAGTTACCATCACGAGCCAGGATCTGGATGAAAGTACCAGCGGAACGAGCCAGCTGTGCACCTTTACCAGGCTTCATCTCAACTGCGTGAACAGTAGAACCAACCGGGATGTTGCGCATCGGCAGGGTGTTACCTACCTTGATGGCAGCATCAGCACCAGATGCGATCGCGTCACCAGCTTTCAGGCCTTTCGGAGCCAGGATGTAACGACGCTCACCGTCTGCATACAACACCAGAGCGATGTTAGCGGTACGGTTAGGATCGTATTCCAGGCGCTCTACTTTAGCCGGGATACCGTCTTTGTCGCGCTTGAAGTCGACCAGACGATAGTGCTGCTTGTGACCACCACCGATATGACGGGTAGTGATACGGCCGTTGTTGTTACGACCACCGGACTTGCTTTTGCTGTCCAGCAGAGCGGCGAAGGGCTTACCCTTGTACAGCTCTTGATTGACGATCTTGACGACGTGACGGCGGCCCGGAGAGGTAGGCTTGCACTTAACGATTGCCATTTTTGAGAACTCCTCTTACTCGGCTGCGCCCATGAAGTCGATGTCCTGACCAGCTTTCAGGGTCACATAAGCCTTTTTCCAATCGGAACGACGGCCTACGCGTGCACCTGCGCGCTTGGTTTTACCCTTCATGTTCAGGGTACGGACGGTCTCAACTTCAACCTCGAACAGTTTCGCAACTGCTGCTTTGACTTCCGCTTTGGTAGCATCAACAGCAATTTTGAACACGATAGTGTTCTGCTTTTCTGCGACCATAGTGCTCTTTTCAGAGATATGCGGAGCCTTCAGAACTTTCAACAGACGCTCTTCGCGGATCATGCCAGCATCTCCTCGATTTGCTTAACTGCATCAGCAGTCATCAGAACCTTGTCGAAAGCGATCAGGCTGACCGGGTCGATACCGGCAACATCACGCACGTCAACTTTGTACAGGTTGCGAGCAGCCAGGAACAGGTTCTCATCGACTTCAGCTGTCACGATCAGAACGTCTTTCAGTTCCATCTCTTTCAGCTTGGCGATCAGTTCTTTGGTCTTAGGCGCATCGATACCGAATTTCTCGACAACGATCAGGCGCTCTTGACGTACCAACTCGGACAGGATGCTACGGATAGCGCCGCGGTACATCTTCTTGTTTACTTTCTGGCTGTGATCTTGCGGCTTAGCTGCAAAAGTCACACCACCGGAACGCCAAATGGGCGAACGGATGGAGCCAGCACGGGCACGACCAGTACCCTTCTGACGCCACGGCTTTTTGCCGCCACCAGACACTTCAGAGCGAGTCAGCTGCGCACGAGTACCCTGACGGGCACCTGCGGCATATGCAACGACGACCTGGTGAACCAGAGCTTCGTTGAATTCGCGCCCGAAGGTAGTCTCGGAAACTTCAAGAGCGCTCTTGGCGTCTTTCATTACCAATTCCATTACTATCTCCTCAGACGTTACGCTTTGACGGCAGGTTTAACGATCACGTTGCCGTTGGTCGCACCCGGAACTGCACCTTTAATGAGCAGCAGGTTACGTTCAGCGTCAACACGAACCAGTTCCAGGTTCTGAGTAGTTACACGCTCAGCACCCATGTGACCAGCCATCTTTTTGCCCTTGAATACACGGCCCGGAGTCTGGTTCTGACCGATAGAACCCGGAGCGCGGTGAGACAAGGAGTTACCGTGGGTCATATCCTGGGTGCGGAAGTTGTGGCGCTTAACGCAACCAGCAAAACCTTTACCTTTGGATGTGCCAGTAACGTCTACCAGCTTAACGTCAGCGAGAAGATCTACTTTCAGCTCGTTACCAACAGTGAAAGTTTCACCGTTGTTCAAGCGGAATTCCCACAGGCCGCGACCGGCTTCTACACCAGCTTTGGCGAAGTGGCCAGCTTCAGGCTTGGTTACACGGCTGGCTTTTTTGGCGCCAGTGGTAACCTGAATAGCGTTGTAGCCGTCGGTTTCTACAGATTTGACCTGAGTTACACGGTTAGCTTCAACTTCGATAACAGTCACCGGGATAGAAACGCCATCTTCAGTGAAGATGCGAGTCATACCCACTTTGCGACCTACAAGACCGATTGTCATTGTTATCAACCTCTTTCCGTAATTAACCCAGGCTGATCTGGACGTCTACACCAGCTGCCAGATCCAGACGCATCAGAGCATCTACGGTCTTGTCAGTCGGCTCAACGATGTCTACCAGACGCTTGTGAGTGCGGATCTCATACTGATCACGCGCGTCTTTGTTGACGTGCGGGGAAGTCAGAATGGTGAAGCGCTCTTTGCGAGTCGGCAGCGGGATAGGACCGCGAACCTGCGCGCCAGTGCGCTTTGCAGTTTCAACGATTTCCGCTGTAGATTGATCAATCAGGCGATGATCAAAAGCCTTCAGGCGAATACGGATTCTTTGGTTCTGCATTGACAGAGCTCCAATAGATAAAAGAACATAAACCAGCACCGCCCGACCGAGATTACTCCCGCCAGAGGTGTGATTTTTCACGTTTCCTCCCATATCGGGAGGACTGTATGGCTGGCTCTCGTAAACGAGGAGCTCAGCAGCAGACATATCGTCTGGCTTACCTCATGGGTAAGCGGGGGAGAGTATACGGATTTTTCAAATTTACGCAAGGGAGCGCGCACATATTGTGCACAATTTTATGTGGCAGATGGATCTCTGTTAGGGGGTCTGTCATTACCTTCGCAGCGAGCTAATCCCATCAAGGAATGTCCGGCGTCACGACAAGCTCATCGCCAGACTGATAGACTGCGACTTTCTTCCGTTTATGACATAACAACGATGATCAAAGATCAAAAGAAAGCCTACCAGTACGCGCTCTGCGCGGTGGCCCTGTGGTCAACGGTGGCCACCGCCTTCAAAATTTCCCTCACCTATTTTGCGCCGGTGCAACTGCTACTGATTGCGGCGCTGACCTCCACCCTGCTGCTGGGGGGGATCGTGCTCAAGCAGGGTAAACTGCCGCTGCTGTGCAGTTATCTGCGCAGCCGCCCGTTTTATTATCTGATGCTGGGGGTGATGAACCCCTTCCTCTATTACCTGCTGTTGTTCAAAGCCTATGATCTGCTGCCTGCCCAGCAGGCGCAGACCCTTAGCTACACCTGGGCCATCACCCTCACCCTGCTATCGGTGCCGTTCCTCGGCCAGACCCTGCGCCGCCGCGATGGCGTTGCCATCGTGCTGGGCTATTTCGGCGCGCTGGTGATCGCCACCAAAGGTGATGTCTTTGGCCTGCATTTTGACAATCCATTGGGGGTGGCGCTGGTGTTGCTCTCGACCCTGATCTGGGCCAGCTACTGGATCCTCAACACCCGCAATCAGGGAGATCCCATCGTCAGCCTGCTGCTCGGTTTCATTATTAGCCTCCCCTTTATCGTGCTCGCCACCTGGCTACTGGCTGACTTCCAGCTGACCGCCTGGCAAGGATGGTTGGGGGCAATTTATGTCGGGATCATCGAGATGGGGTTTGGCTTTGTGCTGTGGCTGATGGCGATGCGCCATGCCACCAACACCGCCCCTATCAGCAACCTTATCTTCATTTCACCATTCGCCTCATTGGTACTGCTCAACCTGCTGGTTGGCGAGGCAATCGATCCCGCCACCCCGATCGGGCTGGGATTGATTGTGGCGGCGCTGCTGATCCAGCAGCTGAGATATGGCAAACGCTATCGCAAAGCCATCCCCGCCACCGCGGAAAAAATCCGCTGATAATAGAGAAGGGCGTATCTACTGATACGCCCTTCTTTCAATCCACCCACTCCTGCGGCTGATTTTTCGGCAACCGTATATCTACCAGCAAGCCCCCAAGTTCAGCATTGCCCAACCTGATGGTGCCGTGGTGCTGAGCGACTATCTTGGCCACGATGGCCAATCCCAGACCACTGCCGCCCTCGGTGCGCGCCACATTGCCCTGAGTGAAAGGCTTGAGCACTCGGGAATAGTCCTGCTCCGGAATGCCGGGGCCATCATCGGACAATCGCAAACGAATCCAGTGACAATCATCTTTCAACTCGGCATGCAAACTGCTCGCCCCATAGCGCAGTGAGTTGCTGGCAAGATTACTCAATACCCGCCGCATACTGACCGGATTGCAGGCAACCAGCACAGCGTCTTGCGGCAACATCAAGTCAACCTCCAGCCCCTGCTCTGAGTGGATCAACAGGGTATCGTGGATCAACTGAGTCAGGTCGATCGGCAGCAAATCCTGCCCTTCATCCGGACGGATGTAGTCGATGAACTGATCGATAATGGCGTTGGACTCATCGATATCGGAGTTGATGCTCTCTTTGAGGTACTCATCACCGGACGACATCATCTCGATCGCTAACCGAATACGGGTCAGTGGCGTACGCAAATCGTGAGATACCCCGGCCATCATCAGGTTGCGCTCTTCGATCAGGCTCTTGATGGAGTGCGACATATGGTTGAAGGTTCGGGTCAGGCGACGCACTTCCCGCGAGCCCAGCTCTCCCAGCGCATCCGGGAAATGCCCTTTGGCCACCGCAACCGCACCCGCCTCAAGATCCTCAAGCGGGCGCACCAGTTGCCGGGCAAAACGCCAGGCTGCAAACAGAGTGATCACCAGCAACACGCTCAGATAGATGATGAGGGGTTCGATATCGTCATCTTCAATCTCGGTCAGCGGGATCCGCACCCAAATTTTGCTGGCCTGAGGCGGCTGGATCCAGATGATGTAGTGATCCTGGATCTCGACCCGCACCTTGGCGTCGCCCCCCAGTTCACGGCTGATATTCTCTTCCAGATAGGGGTAAGGCTTGGCGTTGTTGAATCCATGCTGGATTGCCTCGCTCTGGGTATAGATGTCGGTACCGGTCGTCACATAGACCAGCGCCTCGGCATCTTCACTCAACGCCAACTGCTCACTGTTGAGCGGCAAGATCAGCTTGACCTGATTGGCCAGCAGATGACTGATCTGTTTGACTGTCGGGGCCAGTAGATAATTGTAAAACGTGACGTAGGAGACGGCCTGATAGACCACCAGCACGGCGGCCAGAAACCAGAGCATGCGCGAAAACATGCTGCCGATTTTTTTCATGTCCTGTCACCGTCCGGGACAAACACATAGCCCAAACCCCAGACAGTCTGCAAATAACGAGGCTGGGTTGGATCTTGTTCCAGCAAGCGGCGCAAGCGGGATACTTGCACATCAATACTGCGTTCGGTGGCGGTGTATTCGCGGCCACGAGCCAGATTCATCAGCTTGTCGCGAGAGAGGGGTTCGCGTGGATGGCTAACCAGCACTTTCAGCACCGCAAACTCGCCACTGGTCAGCGCCATTGGCTCACCATCACGACTTAGCTCGCGAGTCGCCAGATTGAGCTGGAAAGCACCGAAGTTGACCACCTTCTCTGCGGCAGAGGGTGCCCCCGGCAGCTCGACGGTATGGCGACGCAACACGGCACGGATCCGCGCCAGCAGTTCGCGGGGATTGAACGGCTTGGGCAGATAATCGTCAGCCCCCATCTCAAGCCCGACGATGCGATCAACTTCATCCCCCTTGGCGGTGAGCATCAGCACCGGGATCTGGTTGCCCGCTTCCCGCAGACGGCGGCAGATGGAGAGCCCATCCTCCCCCGGCAGCATCAGGTCGAGCACCATCAGACTGAAGTTTTCTCGGGTCAGCAAGCGGTCAGCCTGTTCGCCATTGGCCACTCCGCGCACCACGAATCCCTGCTCTGTGAGATAGCGCTCCAACAGGGAACGTAATTTCAGGTCATCGTCCACCACCAGGACCTTGTATTGCTGCTGACTCATTGCTTTGCCTCTTGAATTCTTTCGCTGCCCCCAATACTAGGGGGGGATATAGCCGGAGCAAAGCATAAATATGTTACCGGTTATTACCCATCCCGATAGCGTGACGGGTATCAAGTCGCCCCCTTGCCAGCCCGCCCCAAGATGGCGCCAGCCAAGCCCCTACGATTTACCTCGACAGCAAGAGTGCAAAAGCTAATATTCTCGGGCAGTTAGCACCCCTCCCCCTTTGACCAGGTCACAGATCCCATGAAGACAAAGCTGATCACCCGCGAAGGCTACAACAAGCTCAAAGATGAACTCGATTTTCTGTGGCGCCAGGAACGCCCCGAGGTCACCAAAAAAGTGGCATGGGCCGCCAGCCTGGGAGATCGCAGCGAAAATGCCGACTACCAGTACAACAAGAAGCGGCTGCGGGAGATCGACCGGCGGGTACGCTATCTGCGCAAGTGCCTCGAAGAGCTGGGGATCGTCGACTATGCCCCTGCCCAAGAGGGTAAGGTGTTCTTCGGCGCCTGGGTCGAGGTGGAAAACGACGAAGGTGAGACCAAGCGCTTTCGCATCGTCGGCTATGACGAGATCTTCGAGCGCAAGGATTACATCTCCATCGATTCCCCTATGGCCCGCGCCCTGCTCAAGAAAGAGGTCGGGGATGAGGCCGTGGTGCCTACGCCAGTTGGTGACGCCTGCTGGTATATCAACGAGATCAGCTACCCCAAATAGAGACCGCTCGCTCCAGGCAAACCGTGAGGTGCGGGCGTAGCGGCAAGGTAGGCCGCCCTCCCCTACGGTTCCATCAGTCCCACTGACCAGTCCCACTGACGCGACTCCAGCGCAGGGTGGCATCCCGCCACACGACCCCATATAGTGCTCACACTTGGCGCCTGATGGCGCTCGACCATTGAGGCCCTCAATAACACCATGATGCAAACCATAGAGAGACAAATTGCCGGTGAGCTCAATGCTCGTCCGGAGCAGGTGCAGGCTGCGGTTCGCCTGCTGGATGAAGGCTCAACCGTGCCTTTTATCGCCCGTTATCGTAAAGAGGTGACCGGCGGTCTGGACGACAGCCAGCTGCGCACTCTGGAGAGCCGCCTCGGCTATCTGCGTGAGCTGGAAGATCGCCGCAAGGTGATCATTCGCTCCATCGAGGAGCAGGGCAAGCTGACCCCCGAACTGGCCCGCGAATTGAACGGTGCCGACAGCAAGACCCGGCTGGAAGATCTCTACCTCCCCTACAAACCCAAGCGCCGCACCAAGGGGCAAATGGCCATTGAGGCCGGGCTGGAGCCGCTGGCCAACCTGCTGTTCACCGACCCGATGCAGGATCCCGAGCAAGCTGCCATTGACTTCATCAATGCCGAACAGGGGATTAGCGACAGCAAGGCCGCCCTCGATGGCGCCCGCTACATCCTGATGGAGCGCTTCGCCGAGCAGGCCGATCTGCTGGAAAAGCTGCGCGACTACCTGTGGCAACACGCCACCCTGCGGGCCCGCGTGGTAACCGGCAAGGAGCAGGAAGGGGCCAAATTCAAAGACTACTTCGAACATGACGAGCCGCTGCACAAGGCGCCCTCTCATCGGGTGCTGGCCATGCTGCGCGGACGTAACGAGGGGATCCTCAATCTGGCGCTGGTGACGGGCGAGGAGACAAGCGCCAGCCCCTGCGAAGGGATCATCGCCCACCACCTCAAGCTCAATCTACAAAACCGCCCGGCCGACAAGTGGCTGCAAGGGGTGGTTAGCTGGACATGGAAGATCAAGCTCTCCCTGCAGATGGAGACCGAACTGGTCGGCCGCATCCGCGAATCGGCAGAGGACGAGGCAATCAAGGTGTTCGCCATGAACCTCAAGGATCTGCTGATGGCAGCCCCGGCCGGCATGCGCTGCACCATGGGGCTGGACCCCGGCATCCGTACCGGGGTCAAGGTGGCTGTGGTGGATGCCACCGGCAAGCTGGTCGATCACGCCACCATCTATCCGTTCGAACCGAAACGCCAGATTGATCAGAGCCTCAAGACCCTGAGCGAGCTGTGCCAGAAACACAAGGTCGAGCTGATCAGCATCGGCAACGGTACCGCCTCGCGGGAGACCGACCGGCTGGTGAGCGATCTGTTCGAACGCTACCCCGCCGCCAAGGCGCAGAAAATCGTGGTGAGCGAAGCGGGGGCCTCGGTCTACTCCGCCTCGGAGCTTGCCTCTCAGGAGTTCCCGGATCTCGACGTGTCGATCCGCGGTGCCGTCTCTATCGCCCGCCGCCTGCAGGACCCGCTGGCCGAGCTGGTCAAGATCGACCCCAAGAGTATCGGTGTCGGCCAGTATCAGCACGACGTCGGCCAGAGCCAGTTGGCCCGCCGACTGGATGCGGTGGTCGAAGATTGCGTGAACGCGGTCGGGGTGGATGTGAATACCGCCTCGGTCGCCCTGCTCAACCGGGTTTCCGGCCTCTCCCAGACTCTCGCCCAGAACATCGTCGCCTATCGGGATGAACACGGCGCCTTCAAGAGTCGTCAGCAGTTACTCAAAGTGAGCCGGCTCGGCCCCAAGGCATTCGAGCAGTGCGCTGGTTTTATGCGGATCCGCGACGGCAGCAACCCCCTCGACAGCTCGGCGGTTCACCCGGAGTCTTATCCGGTGGTGGAGCGGATCCTCGCCAAGCTGGCACAAACCGTGGACAGCCTGCTCGGCAATAGCTGTTTGCTACGCAGTCTCAAGCCTGCCGACTACACAGATGCGCAGTTCGGCATACCCACAGTGACCGATATCATCGGCGAGCTGGACAAGCCGGGCCGCGATCCGCGCCCCGAGTTCAAAACCGCTACCTTCAAGGAAGGGGTGGAGAAGATCAGCGACCTGGTGCCCGAAATGGTGCTGGAAGGGATGGTCACCAACGTCACCAACTTCGGCGCCTTCGTCGATATCGGCGTCCATCAGGATGGGCTGGTGCACATCTCATCCCTGACCGACCGTTTCATCAAGGATCCCCGCGAGGTGGTCAAGGCGGGCGACATAGTGCGGGTCAAGGTGCTGGAGGTGGATGCCCCGCGCAAGCGGATCAGCCTGACCATGCGGCTCGACGAAAAAGCAGGGCAGCCTGTTCGCAAACCGGCGCAATCGCGCACGTCGGATGCCTCCCACAACAGACCCAAGCCTGAATCGCGCCCAAGCGCACCCGTCGGCGGCGCCATGGGCAACGCCTTCGCCGCCGCTCTATCCAAGACCAAGAAATAACTCCCCCAGTAATGAAAAAGCCCCGCGAGGGGCTTTTTTAACAGCAAAGATCCGGCTCATTGCGCAAGGGCAGCAAGAATGCTCTCGGGCTCGCCATGCTGTGCCAACACTCCCCGCAGCCGATTGAATGCCTTGCAGGCCTCCTGCGGATACTTGCCATAAGAGACGACGCCGGTGTGGCTCCAACCAGCCGCCAGCATCACTTTTTTCTTGAAATGGGTTCCTTCGGTTCCCCCTCCGCCAAGCTGCATCAGAAATTGCTCCATCTGCAGGTGAGGTGGCGGCACACGGGAGAAGGTGGTGAAATCTTCCGCTTTGACTTCATCGAAATGCATGACAGCTCCTGTGAAATAGTGATGGGCCTGATCTTCAGGTTAGTTGCAAAACACTTACCACTCGATGAAAGTTTGGCGAGACAGACTCAGATATGCAGGCTGAGGGACTTGGTAGCGGCCGGACTGACGGCCTGTTGATAGTGGCCCGCGATGACGCTGTTGCGCTTGTCCATATAGGCACTCAACACGCCACCCGATTTCGCGCTCTGCTCGGCCATCAACTCTTTGCGCGCCTTGGCTTCACTCGCAGCGGCACTGCGCGCGACCGACAGGTCTTGAGCGGAGGGCTCGGCAGGCGCCAGCGCCGCAGCGCGGATCTGCTGCATCTTGGCGATGGTAGCGGCGGGGTCACCGGGCACGGCACTGGTATCGATCTGAACTTCACCGCCAGTCGCGTAACGCTTGCCATCCGGGCCTTGCGTAAACTGGTAGGTTGGAGAGCTGGCATGCTCGCCGCCTGCCGACTGGTGAGCCTGCTCGTGAGTGCGTACCTCCTTATCCCGATCAACCAGATCCTGAACCTGCTGCTCTTGCCGCTGTTGCTGTTCCTGCTGTTTGGGATCTTGCTGCTTGCGCTGACCCTCTTCACCAGTCGCCTCGACAAAACGGTAATCCAGAGGGTTTTGCACCGCAGGCTGGTTGCCATCACGGCTACCTTGGGTCGCCGGATTACTGTTGGCCGCCTGACTGGCTTTGGATTTCTCTTTCTGGGAGCCGACTTCAGATTCGGCACTGGAGGCTTGACCCGAACGGGCCTGCGGGATCAGCTCTGCCCGGCGATTATCCGTCCTGGCCGCTTCCACCTGGGGTTGCAGCTGCGTAGGGATAAGGGGGGGCAGACTGACATTGATGTTCATCTCACACCCGGATGTCGATCAGGGTTCCCATCACATCGCTGGCGGTCTGCACTACTTTGGCGGAAGCCCCCGCCTGCTGCTCGGCCACCTTGAGATTGACGAGCTCATCGGTCACTTGCACCTGATCCCCACTGGGAGTGTTGAGGCGGGCGATCTGATTGGATGCCTTGTCGGCAATCTGCTCGGCTCGCTGAAATCCCTGTACCCCACTGTTGAAGGCTGAATCAATACGCATGATGTTACTCCTCTGGTCACAGCTTAATTATCCGCCAGACAAGAGGATTTATGAAGCCTGCAGGCTATTTTTTAGCCAACAAAATCTCTAACGATTTCAATGAATTTGTCAGGGTGGGAAATAAAGGGCGCGTGTGAGGCTTTGTTGAGGGTCACGCTGTGGCTGGCAGGGTAGAGATCGTCCAGCAGGGGAATCGCTGCCTTGGGTACCAATGAATCCAGTCGGCCATAGATCCGCAACCAGGGCAGATCCAGACCTTGCAACGGTTGCCGCAGGTCAATGTCGGCCAGCAGTCTCAGCCCGGCGTCAAGGGCAGCAAACTGGGGAGCCGGGCGTTCGGCCAGCCAGTGGCGTAACTGGCGGATATCATCCCTGGCATGCTCACTACCCATGGCCTGGATCGCCAGAAAGCGTTCTATAGTCTGGCGAAAATCCCCCGCCAGCATCTGGTTGAAGCCGGTTAGCACCTTGGGGGCAATCCCCGGCCACTCGTCGCGAGCCATGAAACAGGGGGAGCTGGCCACGGTGATCAGGGAGTGCAGCCGCTCGCGATGGGTCAGTGCCAACTGGCTTGCCACCAAGCCACCAAGGGACCAACCAAGCAGATGGCACTTATCCGGCAAGATCGCGGCCACCTGCTCGGCAAGCCAGGGCAGGCTGTAATCCACCTCGTCTGCCAGCGGGCTGTTGCCAAAGCCGGGCAAATCCACCAGATGAACCCGATAGTGGGCCGCCAACTGTTGGGCAATCCCATGCCACACCGCGCCGTTCATGCCCCATCCGTGCAACAACACAAGATCGGCCCCCTGGCCAAACTGCTCTACCGATATGCTCATCTAGACTCAAGATCCCTGTTCATACTCTTGGGGTCAGCATGTTAAAGCGACTGCTCGCTAAAGCAAGCCCGCTGCTCGGCAGCCATGGCGACTGGCAAGGCAGCTGTCTGCTTTGTCAGCAAGCTTGCGACCGCGAGCCTTTGCTCTGCAGCTGGTGTCGGCAGTCACTGCGCCAGTCACAGCCCAAATGCCGCCTCTGCGCCGCACCGCTGGCTGACTATATAGAAGAGAGCATACCTGTCTGTGGCCGCTGCCAGCGCAGGCCTCCCCCTTGGGAGCGGTTGCAGGTGATCGGCGACTACCAGACCCCCTATCCCATGCTGATCCCCCGGCTCAAATATTCTGGCCAGATCCTGCTGGCGCCATTGCTTGCCCGCCTGCTGGCCGATCATCTGGATAGCAGCGATCCGCCGGAGGCGATCGTTCCTGTTCCCCTGCACTGGTGGCGAAAATGGCGACGGGGTTTCAATCAAGCGGAGGAGATCGCGCAAACCCTTGGCGAGCTCACCGGCATCCCCTGCGACAACACGCTGTTGCAGCGCATCAAGGCGACCCCGCAGCAAACCACTCTCAGTGCCGGGCAGCGGCGGCGCAATCTGCGCGGGGCATTCAGTATCCAGCCTCACCAGTACCGCCACGTCGCGCTGCTCGATGATGTAGTGACCACCGGTGCCACCGCAGGCCAGCTTGCCCGCGTGCTCCATGAGAGCGGCATCACAACGGTAGAAGTGTGGGCCATTTGCCGCACGCTCAGGCACCGCAACTAGCCATCGCCATGGCTACCCAAGCATTCATAACCGCGTTATTATGAATACCCTAGTCGTACACTCAGGTTTATGAGGATAGTGATGATCAGCATTTCCGACGCCGCCCAGGCCCATTTCCGTAAACTTCTGGAAAAACAGCCTGATGGCACCAACATCCGGGTGTTTGTGGTCAATCCGGGAACCCAGAATGCCGAGTGTGGCGTATCTTATTGCCCACCCGATGCAATGGATCCGGAAGATCAAACCCTGCCCTTCAGCGGTTTCGACTGCATGGTCGATACCTTGAGCGCCCCCTATTTGATCGATGCCACCATCGACTTCGTCACCGATCAGATGGGCTCCCAGCTGACCCTGAAAGCCCCCAACGCCAAGATGCGTAAAGTGGCCGATGATGCACCACTGATCGAGCGGATCGAGTATGTGCTGATGTCCGAGGTCAACCCCATGTTGGCCGGTCACGGTGGCAAGGTCACCCTGGTCGAACTGACCGATGACAAACTGGCTATTCTGCAGTTTGGCGGCGGCTGCAACGGTTGCTCCATGGTCGATTACACCCTCAAAGAAGGGATCGAGAAGCAGCTGCTGGAGAAGTTCCCGGGCGAGCTCAACGGCGTAAAAGACGCGACCGAGCATCAACGCGGCGACCACTCCTACTATTGATCAGCCCCGTTTGCCCGGCCCCACCATCCAGAGGCTAAGGCCAACGCGCATATGAGCAACGTTTGTTTGCTGTAAAAAATCCGGCACCAATCAATTGGTGCCGGATTTTTTAATGTCCATGACCCACCTGAGACGACGCTATGAGCGTTACTGCTGCTCAATATTAGCTCCCTGCTACCTCGTTCCCCCTGAATACGCGTCTCACCAAGCCATGAGGCTGGCTGATCACCACGCCAGTTAACCAAGGGCCCATAAAAAAGGCTATGTCCCAATTACGTGTTGCATGGGGTGCCCCAGCGCCTCATGCAGACACGCTTTGATATTCACTCCCTTCCCGTAACGCTCCAGCATCCTGCGCCAACCCAGATAATTCCTCAGATAATGAGTTGCCACGCCATGAAAGCGCACC